>NZ_JAUBQX010000038.1:20738-24750 GCF_036701505.1 Microcoleus sp. Pol11C2 | reverse complement strand
CGACATACAGCCTCAGGAGGTTAAAGATGACTTTGTAAAAGTTCAAGGTCAGGTGACATCGGTTTCCCAACTGTCGGACGTACAGCCTACCGATTGGGCGTTTCAAGCCTTACAATCTTTAGTTGAACGCTACGGTTGTATTAGCGGATACCCCGATGGCACTTATAGAGGGAATCGAGCCATGACTCGTTACGAGTTTGCTGCGGGTTTGAATGCTTGCTTGCAACGAGTCAATGAACTGATTGGTGCATCTGTCGATAAAATAACCCAGGAAGACTTAGCCGTTTTACAGCGACTGCAAGAAGAGTTTGCCGCAGAACTAGCTACCTTACGAGGTCGGGTTGATAGTTTAGAAGCTCGTACTGCTGAACTCGAAGCTAACCGATTCTCCACAACTACAGTTTTGGGAGGAGAAGCCATTTTTGAGTTAGCCACAGCAACAGGAGGCGACCCCCCGGGAGACCAAAGTAATAACCAACCCGTTTTTACTAATTTGGTCCGTGTGGGAACCGTCTCTTCTTTTAGTGGTTTAGATCGCTTAAGAATTGGCTTAGTTAGTGGAAACTCGGCAAATCGAGGCTATGCCGGAACAGTTGAGAAACCAGGATTTGGTGACATGGCCCTGCTATCTTCTCAGACTGATACCAATAACCGAATCGCCTTAGACGTATTAGAATACAGATTTCCTGCATTTAACAATCGCGTAGTCTTTACAGCTAGACCTGTCGGCTTCAGTCTTAGCAACGTACTTACCGCGAATTCTCCCTACTTTGATACAGGACGGGGAGCGATTTCTCGATTTGCTGAAGCCAGTCCTCTCTTTAAAATCGGTAGCTTAGATGCGGGAGCAGGTGCGGATTTGTTAGTAACAGATTGGCTGCGATTGCAAGTTGCCTATGGAACAAGAAACAGCAGCGCTCCTAATCAAGGTATCAGTGGCTCCGATCACAGTACATTGGGAGTTCAGTTTTTAATTAAACCCTCTGGCAATACTTTAGCAGGTCTAACTTACATTAACGCCTACTCGGCCAATGGCAGCCTCGATACCTTTACAGGTAGCTTAAATGCCGATACTTCTGGCGGTTTGGAGAAACCCATACAGATTAATGCTCTAGGTGCATCGTTTCAATGGCGGATTAATCGTCAAGTTACCTTGGGGGCATGGGGAGGTGTTACAATGGGGAACTTCCTTAATAGCAATGCCTATGCTAATACAACAACTTACGCGGCTTCTGTGGGGATTTCCGATCCCTTTGGTCGTGAGGGAGACTTATTGGCTTTCATCATTGGTCAACCCCCTAAATTAGTTGCAGGTCGGGAGTTACCCAACGGAACGGATCGAGATACATCTCTACACTTTGAGACATTTTATCGCTGGGGTGTATCTGATAACATTTTTGTTACTCCGGGTTTCTTTGTTATTACGGCTCCTGAACATAATGCTGACAATAACACAATTTTTATGGGTGTCCTCAGAACCACATTTCTGTTCTAAACAGTTTGTCCTTAATTGAACACAAGTTTTGGAGATTAAAATCGTGAATCAGTATTTACCCAACTCAAAATTTCTGAATCCATTCCTGGCTATTGTGATTCTGAGCATAGGAGGAATAGGATTTTTTGCTTCACCTAGCCAAGCAGAAAGTTTAAACTCGTCTCACTCCAGTTCAGAAACTCAAACTATTGCTCAATCTCGACGTACCCGACCCACTTTTTTTGAAGAAACACAAGATCCGGAAGCAAGAAGAAGAAGGGGATTCAGGGAGACATTTTTAAATGATGCTTTAGGGGGAACAGCAGATCCCCTGAGTGGGGCAGGTGGAGTGGCTACAACGGTAGATTCTTTACAAAAAGTAGGATTTAACGGACAAAATGCCGGCGGTCAGTTGCGTCCTGGACAACCAAATTTATCTCCCAATTTTGACCGAACAAATGTTATTATTCCCTCTCAAAGAGGACGTAATTAAGGAGTTACGCATACACTCAAGGGGAACAGAGCGTTCCCCAAGTGAGTTTTCCCAGGATAAACAATAGAATGACCTTAGCCAAAAGTAATATCGCCGATCACCAGTTTATTAGGTTGGTTTCCTAGAGTTACTGATTTGCCAATCCCTTGAAACAACAGATTTGATGAAGGATTGCTTTCTAAAATATAAGCACCGGGCGTTAAATTAGAGTCAGTTGTTCGAGGCAATTGTACTGAGGCTAAAACATTTCCTGTTCCATTCACTCCATCATAAATCGTCACTTGATGCTCGGCAAATGGAGAAGCATAACGGAAGCTGAATTTTTGATCGAATCCATTGGCTACATTGATGATAATTGATTGTCCTTCATTGTAGGTAATCCCACGAGCAACCTGTCCGGGGTTAATCAAAGGATCGATAAAATTACCGCTTCCTCCTTGCTGTGCACTGACAATTGCCAAAGCATTTGCAGACAAGTCAAAACCAGATTCGCGAATTAAAGGATCTCTAGCAACAGTTTGTAAATTACCCACATTATCTATATTTAAGGGGACACCACTATCGCTACGATTAATTATTAAGCTTGCAGCAGTCTCTACACCTAAAGTGGCTCGGTTTGTGGGATTAACTAAGGAAAGATTAATAGTTTCATTGGGTTCAAATAGAGAATCATTAATGATGGGAATTCGGATGGGCTTGGGTGTGGTATCCCCATCGATAAACGAAACAGTAATCGGTGTAGCATTATAATCTGTTCCTGCATTTGCAGTGCCGTCACTCGCTAATACAGTTACATCCACTGTTCCCAAACTACCTCCATTTCGAGTCACCATCACTTCCAGACTGGTTGTGCCATCTTCATTCACTGAATAGCTGGGGTTACTAAACTGCAAAATCCCAGGAATGCCAATGGGCGTTGTTCGAGCATTTCCAAAATTGATATTTTCTGCATTGAAACCCCTAACAGGAGGAATGGTAACTGGATTAGGAAGCTGAGAGGCTACAAAATCGGGTTCACGAGGAATGGTAACTGGATTAGGAACCTGAGTGGCTACAAAACCGGGTTGTTGGACTTCCCGAAGTGTGAAAGTACCGGGTTGTAAGCCATTGAACTGATAGGAACCTGTGGCATCTGTTAGTGTTGAGGGTTCACTGTTATCAAAGATGTTGTTTCTGTTAAGATCGATGTAAATAGTAAACCCTGGAATTCCTGGCTCTCCTACGTCAAGAATTCCGTTAACATTGATATCATTAAATTTCCTGCCACTAATACTACCAGTGACATTTGGTGGGGTTTGTGCAATATTAAGAATGTCAAAGTTAGTGGTCTGATTAGCAACGACAGTAACAGGTTGAACTGGAGTAACACGAGTGAACCCTGCAGGAACAATTTCTTGAACAGTATAGCTGGCGGGGGGTAATTGCGAGAAGAAATAATCACCTAAACTATCTGTTTGACTTTGTAATTCTCCGCTATCGAGTTGAGCGTTGTTATTGATATCTAAAAATAGGGTGACACCTGACTGAGGTTGATCGCTTCCCGGTGTAAAAGTCCGGTCATTGTTGACATC
Organism: Microcoleus sp. Pol11C2; assembly: GCF_036701505.1. Classification (NCBI taxonomy): domain Bacteria; kingdom Bacillati; phylum Cyanobacteriota; class Cyanophyceae; order Oscillatoriales; family Microcoleaceae; genus Microcoleus; species Microcoleus sp. Pol11C2. The sequence goes on along the minus strand of NZ_JAUBQX010000038.1, from coordinate 21,212 downwards.
AATAAATTTCCTGCCACTAATACTGCCAGTAACAGGTGGTGGTGTTTGTGCAATATTAAGAATGTCAAAGTTAGTGGTCTGATTAGCAACGACAGTAACAGCTTGAACTGGAGTAACACGAGTGAACCCTGCGGGAACAATTTCTTGAACAGTATAGGTGGCGGCGGGTATATTTGAGAAAGAATAACCACCTAAACTATCTGTTTGAGTTTGTAATTCTCCCCTATCGGGTTGAGCGTTGTTATTGATATCTAAAAATAGGGTGACACCTGACTGAGGTTGATCGGTTCCCGGTTCAAAAGTCCTGTTAGCGTTGACATCAATAAATTTCCTGCCACTAATACTACCAGTGACATTTGGTGGTGGTACTGCAACATTAGCAATGTCAAAGTTAATAGTCTGATTAGCAACGACAGTAACAGCTTGAACTGGAGTAACACGAGTGAACCCTGCGGGAACAATTTCTTGAACAGT
>NZ_JAUBQX010000038.1:0-20638 GCF_036701505.1 Microcoleus sp. Pol11C2 | reverse complement strand
CCTGACTGAGGTTGATCGGTTCCCGGTTCAAAAGTCCTGTTAGCGTTGACATCAATAAATTTCCTGCCACTAATACTGCCAGTGTCACGACGATTTCCAAAGTTGATATTTGTGAAATTAGGAACTGTCGCACTCGTAGAAAGAGGAATTGTAACTGGAGCAGGAACCTGAGTGGCTACAAAACCCGGTTGTTGGACTTCCCGAAGTGTGTAAGTACCGGGTTGTAAGTCATTGAACTGATAGGAACCTGTGGCATCTGTTAGTCTTGAGGGTTCACTGCTATCAAAGATGTTGTTTGTGTTGAGATCGATGTAAATAGTAAATCCTGGAATTCCTGGTTCTCCTACGTCAAGATTTCCGTTAGCATTGATATCATTAAATTTCCTGCCACTAATACTACCCGTGACATTTGGTGGTGTTTGTGCAATATTAAGAATGTCAAAGTTAGTGGTCTGATTAGCAACGACAGTAACAGGTTGAACTGGAGTAACACGAGTGAACCCTGCAGGAACAATTTCTTGAACAGTATAGGTGGCGGGGGATAAATTTGAGAAGGAATAACCACCTAAACTATTTGTGGGAGTTTGTAATTCTCCGTTATCCAGTCGACCGTTATTATTCTGATCTAAAAATATGGTAACATCCGGCTGAGGTAGATCGACTCCCGCTTCAAAAATTCCGTTACGATTGAGATCGTTGGTAAATTTTGTTCCTTGAATACTGCCAGTAAAAGTAATGAGAGGTTCTGTACCCGGAGTAATGGGAGGTTCTGTACCCGGAGTAATGAGAGGTTCTGTACCCGGAGTAATGAGAGGTTCTGTACCCGGAGTAATGAGAGGTTCTGTACCCGGAGTAATGAGAGGTTCTGTAACCGGAGTAGTTTGTTTTGCAAACTTCAGGTTATTCGTTAAAATTGCTAATCCCCCTGTCTCAAGTGTGCTGTTGTTATTACTATCTAAAGCTGAAATGAGGTTATTGCTGGGAAGTAAGGTTAAGTTGTTCATTTTTTTGAGAGTGGTAGAGAGTTGTTAGAATTCAACGACCTGTCAGTGAATCTTTTTTTGAGTAAGCTTCAACGATTTAGAGAGAATAATCGAGAAGGCAAAAATCGCTACTTTTTACCACTACAAACTTTCACATCCAGATTCATCAATAAGGACCCCGGTTGGACAATCTCTGAGTTGTGATTCTACACGATTAAATATTTTATACACATCCTCAATGACATCTGCCTCAGCTTTATTTGCCCGTCCTCTAGAAATTACCGAAGGATTGACTGGTGGCGGATTAAAAGTTAGTCTAATCTGCTTAGCTTCAATTTGACTAATCAAATAAACCGCTTGAATTCCACAACTACTATTAAGATTTAACTCCGGATCGATGCAGTAACTGTTGCCGTTTTTTCTGCCAGCAGCATGAATCCCGATTACTTCTCCCTTTTGATTAAAAACTGAACTGCCACTCATCCCCCCTTTAGTCCAGTTATCATACATAATGTTATACCCCCCATTATAAAAGGGAGTATTATCAATTTTAACTAACTTACCGGGACTAAAAACACGCACAATACGAGCCCCGCCTCCTTCTGGGTCAGGCCAACCGGATAGATAAACTGGGTCATTAACTTGAATCTGTTCAGAATTACTCATAACAGCAATTGGATAATCCTTATTACTGGTGAATTTGACTAAGGCGAGGTCAAATCCTCCGGTGAACTCCCTAGACTGATAGTCCCCAAATCGAATGATATTATCCCCAACATCGCGAACTTCATGAAATTTTTCATCCCAGGTCACAACCCCCCAAATACCTTCACCGTTAGGTTGTTGAACAACGTGGGTATTGGTGACTGCATAATAAGTATTACCACTGCGGGCAACAATCACACCTGAACCTGCACTATATGCTCCTAGCTCTCCCTCACTATTTTTAATAAAAGATTTCCCAATTAAAACTGTGGTTTGGGAAGACATCGCATCGATATCATCGGGCATAATTGCTTGAGAAGGTGAACTTAATAAAATTAAGCCGATCGCTGTAATTAACGCTAAAAACAGCGATAAAATGCTAGAGCCTCGACGGGAGAGAATCATAATTGTTAATATCATCAATTCTAATTGTATAAAAACTCTTGCTCAGATTTCTAAAATAATGTTTCTGAAGCGGGAGGAGTTTTGGGTTTCTGAAACCGCGAAATGGGAATCGCCCAACTTAAGGCTTCCATTTGTTGAAATAGCTCTTCTGAAGGAACTGTTCCATCCTCAAATTTAAACGCATCAATTCCTGAAAACGGATACTTAAGGCGGCCATTAATGCCAATTAATCGACCATATTGATTTAAAACTGGCCCTCCACTCATGCCATTTTCAATTTCATTGGTGTAACCTAGTTGGTATCCGTCGGGAAGCGTTCGCTTCAATAACATTCCCACCTTTCCCACCGTTAAACGGTACGCTTTATTTCCCCACTCCTTTGTGCTTAAAGGTGTATTTTGGTTGGGCCAATACCAATTCGGAAATCCAGAGGCATAAACTAATTCTCCTAGTGCAAGGGGTTGTAAATCTATGGTAGCGACTCGATAGGATTGGTTACTGGTAAACTGAACTAAGGCTAAATCTAAGTTGGCGAACTGAACAGACCGCAGCCATTCAGCGTGATAGGATTGACCGTCTGAGGTAAGAACCGTGTATTTGTTGTAATAGCTATTCTCCACAACATGATAGCAAGTCAATACTGTATAGGTTTGTCCTTGGCGATCGATAATTACACCCGATCCTAAACCGGGTTCTGTTAGGATTCTAACGGTAGCTTGTCTAGCAATTTCAGGAACTGATACGCCGACTGCCGGTAAACGGGAAGTTAGTGTTTGGGAGAGTTGAACGGTTGCGGTATTAATGATTGAACTCTGGGGATGAGTTGGAAATGGAACCCCCCAACCCCTTGAAAATTCGCGCAATACCGGACTAACGACGAATAATTGTAACCCAATTAAGGTAGATAATAACTCCATTGTGAGCCCATAAACATCAAGTTTAAAAAAGTAGGGGATGCCTCTACAGGACAGCCCCTACAAAAGATTCTTTCTGGTTAATTTTTGGGGACTGATTACGATCAGAGATTACAACAGATCGTTGGGATCAGGTTGAGATGGAGACTGAGGTGCATAGGACGGATCGGAAGTTCCTAATTCCTGCTCTAAATCACTGATATCGACTTGTATTCCCTCACCATTATCTTCCACAATACCAGTCGATGCTTTTTTTGAAGCTGAAAAATTCGTTAACTCTTCCAGAATTTGTCGAACGCGAGGTCGATTTTCTGGCTTGAGGGTAAACAACTGATTGCCGGAGTTGCACTGAGATTGACCTTTCCCTAGAACACAAACGACCAGTAGCCGGTTGACAACTCCACTCTCAAAACGGATTCCTGCAAAACTTCCTCCATTCGCCATGACTGCATTATGCAGTCTAGAGGAAACCTCTTGGCAGCGGGTTTCAGGAGAATATTGCTCTCCAAAGTAATTGGTACTCCATATAAAAATTACTTTTGGTTCGCCGCCATTCCTTTGAGCGACTGTTACTGTACCTGCACAACTAACAGTTGTCATTGCTGGGGGGCGTGGACCTGGAGGTGGGGTTGGAGGATTAGGATTAGACGGCCCTATTGGGATGCCGCGAGGAGCAGGCAGTCGTTCAGCTTGGGCTTCACTGGTTAACGTCACCATACCTGCGACAGCCATTGCTAAACATGAAAGGGAAGCGAGCCATTGAGATTTCATGATGTTTGTTTCCTAATAATAAAATAAGCGAAAGCATTGAATAAAAGCACCCAGGTCATCAAGTTGTTATTATCAATTAATCCGCAATTTTTTACGGCTTGTAACAACAACTCACAATATTGATCCGTCGTCAGGCGGTGTATCTACTGGCCTGGGAGTGTAGCTAGGGGTTGGGGGAGCAGCATTCTGGGGAAAAATCTCTTTCGTTGTGCGATCGTAGGTGTAGTTCCCAGCCGGTACTCCTGATCTCGGTAGAATACAGTAAACTTTGTCCGTTTCAAAAGCAATCCTAACCACAGCAGTCCCTGCATTACAATCGACACGAGTTGCTCCCCAACTATTGATCGTTGCAATATAGGGATCGGCAGGATTTTTAGGGATTAGCTCATTTTTCTCTGCATTGTAAACCCACTCTCCCGCATCCCAACCCCTTGTACATCTTTTTTCACCTCCAATGTCAATGACTGCGACGACAGCAGGAGAACTGCAAGCTGTTGAGGTTAAGCCGAGTTTTTTCATCAGCTGATCCGCCTCAGACAACTTGTCTTGGGGTTCCACCACACCACCATTGCGTTTAACAAGAAGCGTGATGCTGTAGTTTCCAGGTAGATCGTTATTAGAAACTACACGAACTTTCCACTTCCCTCCAGTATCAATAGAGTTTTCCGAAAAAACTTCCTTTGTACCTCCATTTAAGTTTAGATCAAAAGGACCTATAGGTGCCTGATTGGGCGGATACACCATTAAAACAATATCAATTGCAGAGCCTTGCTCGCTCACCGCTGTGATTTGAATATTATCACCTGCTACAGCTTGAAAGGTGTGCTCTATTCCAGGATGAGATTTACCAGAAATAAGAAAAAGAGGTGATGAATCATCAATTCTCCCAGTAAGAGTCTTTGTGGACTCTAACGCCTGCTGTGCCATAACTGTGCTGTTAAAACCGGCTGTGGTCGCACCGATCAGAGCCGCGGTTAGAGCAATTCTTTGAAACTTAATGTATTTCATAGTCCTTATAACCTCCACATCCCGACTATAGATTAGATACCCAACTGCTGTAGGACTATATTGGCAATTGTTACAAAAGTTTAAAAAATTTAACCTATTCAGAGTCAAACTCCGAAGTTTAACTTCACTGTATTGTAATGCTTTTGCTTTGGAGGCGCTTGTTGCCCCCTGAACGGTACAGTTGGCATTTTCCTAAAAATTATCGCGTCCAGACTTTTGCAATAGGTTTATTGTTTAAGTACCCTTAAAAAATTCAAGCAAATAGCAGAAAAGCTTAGGGGTATTTGAAGCGAAACCTTCAAAAAATCCCATCCCTTTTTAGGGGTGGGAGTGTTGAAAATTATGAATTCTTAGTCCTCAGTCCTTAGTCCTTATTATTCAGTAGCAATTAATCAATAACTGGGTTCGTACCCAATTATTAATTATTCTGCTAGCAACCAACTGATGACTAATGACCAACGACTGATGACTAATAACTTAAGCTTGCCGTGAGTAGTATTCCACCACTAGCAGTTCGTTAATCTGTAGAGCAATCCACTCGCGTTCGATAACGCCATTAACTTTGCCAACCAGTTTTTGCTTATCAAATTCCAAGTGATTCGGCAAGTGAGCCAAGCCTGGGTCTTTGAGATTAGCTTCTACCATTGTGCGCGAGCGCTCTCTATTTTTCACCGCAACCACATCACCAGGCTTGCACTGATAGCTGGCGATATTCACTTCACGGTCATTGACAGTTATGTGACCGTGATTTACCAATTGTCTAGCGGACGGAATGGTTGGAGCCATTCCCATCCGAAACACAGTATTGTCCAAGCGCATTTCCAAAAATTGCAGTAACACTTGACCTGTGGAGCCCGTGACACGGCGGGCTTTGCGGACGTAACGGAGCAGTTGGCGTTCCGTCACACCGTAATTGAAACGGAGTTTTTGCTTTTCTTGCAAGCGAACCGCATACTCAGAGAGCTTTTTGCGGTTTTGACCGTGCTGTCCAGGCGGATAATCTCGTCTGGGGGTTTTGCGGGTTAGACCCGGCAACTCTTTCAGGCGACGGACGATTCTCAATCGGGGGCCTCGATATCGAGACATTTATTTTCCTCTCTAATATCTGTATGCAATTTTATGCAGACTCTATATTATAGGTTGGTAACGGTCAAAATTCCAACAAAGATCGATAAAAAAACGATCGACCGGAGGGCGATCCATAATGTGCGGTAAATTCTGAAGGAAAAGCCGATCGCTCGATCGCCCCAATCAGCCAAAAAAACTCACTACTCGATCTGCTATGCACAACCGCAATTTCTCCCGCACTTCTTCCCCAAAACCAGCACCGACAGCCTCAAGCCCTACCGCGCGCTGGATATTGGCTCTCGGCACGCAGCTAGCAGCACTCGGTTTGTTGGCAACAGCACTGCCAATCTCGCCAGCATCAGCCATCACTATTAGAATCCCTCGCTCTAGGAATCCCTATCGCGTCTGCGCCCTGGAACTAATAGAAGCCGGAGTGGGGGCAGAGGCCGCCGCCGCCGCTTGTGCTGACGCCCTCCGCCCCCGCGACATATCTAGATGCGCCCTCCAAATCAACCGCAAAACCAATATTTCTGGTGTCGAAGCGCTCTCTAGCTGTCGGCGGGTGAGGCGTCCCAAGGAATTGGCTACTTGCGTAGTGAATATTAACGGCAAAAGTCGAACTCAACCGGCAGATCCCCTGGTAGTGCTCGATGGATGCCGCCGCAGTTTATTGCCGCAACAGTTTGCTGAATGCGTAGTCGGTTTGAGCGGCAGGCTCGACTTTCCCACTGACCGGTTAATCGCCACTTGTCTTGACCCCAGCGACAGCGTGAGCCAGTTGGACGGGCGCCCTGCACCTACCCCTCCTGTGGAGCTAATTCCACCGCCTTCGCCCATCAATTAATAACGGTTGACTGTTGACTGTTAACGGTTGACTGTTGACTGTTAACGGTTGACTGATGGCTAATGACTGATGACTACTTTTTCCTAATCAAATGTCAGAAATTTTTTCTCAAATTACAGTCGAAGAATTAGCTCGCCAATTAGCAGAAACCAATGCTGAGAGATTGCAGCTTGTAGACGTGCGGGAACCTTACGAAATTGAACTCGCGGCGCTGCCGGGATTTGTAGCTTTTCCGCTGAGCGAGTTTGCCGAATGGTCGGGTGAAATTGACGCTAGACTCGATCGCGACAAAGAAACCCTTGTTCTGTGCCATCACGGAGTGCGATCGGCTCAAATGTGCCATTGGTTAACGGAGCGAGGATTTACCAACGTTAAAAATATTGTTGGCGGCATCGATGCTTACTCAATCGTGGTCGATCGAACCGTCCCCCGCTATTAACATCAGATCCAGTTCTTAACTATCGTTTTTTAAAGAGTCCGCACGGGCGGACTTTGTATGTGTAGAAACGAATTATATTTCCCCCGAATTACCTAATTAACAGCAGCAAATCGAAAATTTAAAAGCGTACTCATAGTGAGGCGATCGCGCCCCTGCCTTTTCGACTCATAAAGAGCCTCATCAGCCGCCAGTAGCAGCGTTATTGCATCATTTTCCTCGCTCGGAACAACGCTGGCAATCCCTAAACTAATCGTTACCACAGAATTAGGCAGACCGTCAAGACTCTTCGGGTTAAAAACAATCTTCAAATCTTTCACTTTCGCTCTAATTTGTTCGGCAATAACCACAGCCGCCGACGCATCAGTTTCAGGTAAAATCACAGCAAACTCCTCGCCCCCGTAGCGAGCAGCTACATCAGCAGGACGCTGGAGCGATCGGCGAATTGTCTGAGCTACTAATCGCAAACACTCATCTCCTGCTTGATGTCCGTAGGTATCATTATATATTTTGAAATAATCGAGGTCGCACAAAATTAAAGATATCGGAGAACCCTCGCGATTCATGTGTTTCCATTCCGTTCGCAAGCAACTATCAAAATATCGTCTGTTGCCAATTTGAGTAAGTTCGTCCACATTCACCAAAGCTTGCAGCCTTTGATTTTCTTGCTGCAACTCCTCAAAACGAACGACCGACCACTTGTCAGCGCACAAATTTTGCTCTTGAAAATACAGGCGATATAATTCGCAAGACAAACTACAGTTATTTCCCTCTAATTTGACCAGTCCCATGCTCTCTAAATGATAAGCTATCAAAGGTTCGAGATGAATGCTATTTTTAGCATCGACAACTTGTTGGAATGCGGAAGCGAGTTCGGAATGCTGTTGAATGGCGATCGACTGATGTTGCAAGTAGTCGCTATAAATTCCGCTGTAAGTAGGAGCTGCTGTTAAAAGTTCTGCAAACTCGGCTCGCGCTATTTTCTCCCCAGGCTCATCCCGATCGACCGACAGGCGGTTTTGTGGCAAAATTGCCAGGTGATAGAGTGCTAAATGCACTAAATAAGGATGCCCACCTACCAGGTTCATTAATTGCTCTATCGGATCGCTATTGCTCCATTTTAGTCCGTATTTGCACGCCAAATCTTGAACTTGTTCAGCAGTAAATTCTGAAAGTTTGATCGGCATTCCTACATTAAATGGAGATTGATTAACATTCAAATTAATATAATTTTCTGTCGAATGAATGACAACGGTGCGGAGTTTTTGCCAAATTTTGCTAGCGCGAGCTTGTTCGTACCAAAAACGGATCACCGACAGAAAATCTTGAGCAATATTGGTGCGTTCAAATACTCGATTGATTTCGTTTATCACCAAGACAATAGGACTGTCACTTTGTGCGAGCAAATAGTTTTCAAAGTAAATAGTGCAGCTTACCTTGCTGCCCATATCTTCATCCCAGAATTCATCAATATTTGGATCGAGTTTGAGTTGCCGAGCGACATTGACACAAAGCCAGCGCAAAAAATTATCTAAACTAGCAAAAACCGCTGCGTCGGCTTGCTGAAAGTCTACAGTTACTGTTCGGTATCCACGATCGACTGCCGCGTCAATTATCCGCAGCATCAGCGAACTTTTGCCCATTTTTTTGGGAGCTTTAATGCGAACAAGGCCTCCGGGTTTGCTAATTTCTGCACAGGCCAGGGCTTCGGCGTCTGAGCGATCTATATAAAATGGAGAGTCAAGCGGTATGGGGCCGCCGGGAAATTCTAGGTCGGCAACTGTTTGGATCAAGTTTGGTGATTTTTGGAGTCCTGCCATAGTTCTTGCACAAGGCGATACCCTGACTGTATCTTACCTTGGTCAGGTTAGGAGCTAGACGAGCGGTGTCCAAGATCGATCGACAATCCTAAAAAATCTAAGTTTTTAGGGACTTCCCGGAACTGACTTTGCTATAGTAGTGTCACTTTACCCAGTCTCAAAACCTGCTTCAACACGGCTCTGCAGATCGACAAAAATTCGACCGTAGCCCAGACGCGCTCATTCTTGGCTTTTGGAAAAATAACTCGTCGGTCGTCGATGTCGCGCAGGAAGAGCCCCTATCTAAGGAGAAATAATCATTGTCACGCCGCTACCTGTTTACCTCTGAATCGGTCACTGAAGGCCATCCCGATAAAATCTGCGATCAAATTTCAGATACGATTTTAGATGCCTTACTGACTGAAGACCCTAAAAGCCGCGTCGCAGCCGAAGTTGTCGTCAACACAGGCTTAATGCTGCTGACGGGCGAAATTACCACTAAAGCTCAGGTAAATTACATAGAATTAGCCCGGAAAAAAATAGCCGATATTGGCTACATCCACGCTGACAACGGCTTTTCGGCCAATAGTTGCTCAGTGTTGGTGGCTCTTGATTCTCAGTCTCCCGATATTGCTCAAGGGGTGAACACAGCCCACGAAAGCCGGGAACAATCGAGTGAAGAGGAATTGGACGCCATCGGCGCTGGCGACCAAGGTTTGATGTTCGGCTTTGCTTGCAACGAAACGCCGGAAATGATGCCTCTGCCGATCAGTTTAGCGCACCGGATTTGCCGTCAACTGGCAGCAGTCCGCAAAACCGGTCAGTTATCTTACCTGCGTCCCGACGGCAAAAGCCAAGTTACAGTCATCTATGAGGACGGCAAACCTGTTGGCATAGATACGATTTTAATTTCTACGCAGCACACCGAAACCATCGGCGACATTACAGACACAGCCGCAGTTCAAGCCAAAATCAAAGAAGACCTTTGGACTGCTATCGTCCAACCCGTGTTTGCCGATATTAGCGTGAAGCCAGATGCAGAAACTCGCTTCCTTGTCAACCCCACCGGCAAATTTGTGGTCGGCGGGCCTCAAGGAGATTCGGGTTTGACCGGCCGCAAAATTATTGTGGATACCTACGGCGGCTATTCCCGCCACGGCGGCGGCGCTTTTTCTGGGAAAGACCCCACCAAGGTAGACCGCAGCGCGGCTTATGCTTGTCGCTACGTTGCTAAAAATATCGTAGCGGCTGGTTTAGCCCAAAAGTGCGAAGTGCAGTTGAGTTATGCGATCGGGGTTGCGCGGCCTGTTAGCATGATGATCGAAACTTTTGGCACTGGAAAAGTTGATGACGATCGCCTTTTGGAAGTTGTGAAGCAGCATTTTGAACTGCGTCCTGCGGGAATCATTCAGGCATTTAACTTGCAGAATTTGCCTGCTGAAAGAGGCGGCCGTTTCTATCAAGATGTGGCGGCTTACGGTCACTTCGGGCGCACTGATTTAGATTTGCCTTGGGAGGAAACTGATAAGGCAGAACTTTTGAAAGAAGCTTTGAGCCAGAAGTTGTCGGGAGTAGCTGGATAGTACGATTTTGGGGTGCGCGCAGCGCACCTTATCCATAAATAATATCGGGTGCTACCAATGAATGTAGGGTGCGTACTCCGCACCTTATCCATAAATAAATAATATAGGCGGTTCTTCGGCGCATCTTATCCATAAATAATACCGGGTGCTACCAATCAATAACGTAGCGGGTTCAGTACCCACCTTCAAAGAAACAAAGAATAAATAAATGCGATTTTTCACACCTTTTCAATCAGCAATTCGGAATTTTGCCTCTTCCCTCCAACAGCGGTTGGCGACGACTGGAGTTTCTGCACCAAATCCAGCAACGCTGCCAAGTTCGTTTGCGACTAACAATCCTGGTGGAATTCGCGGCGTTTGGATAACCACCACTGACTCCAAAGTTCTCACATCAAAAGAGCGAATTGCTGAGGCAATGGACTTTCTCGCCGATACGGGATTTAATACCGTTTTTCCTATAATTTGGAGCCAGGGTTATACGGCTTATCCTTCTAAAATTATGCGAGAAAAATTTGGGGTGGAAATTGATTCGCGCTATCAAGGTCGCGACCCCTTAGCAGAAATATGTGTTGAGGCCAAGAGAGTTGGTTTAAAAGTTATTCCTTGTTTTGAATACGGATTTGTGAGTTCTTACAATCGCAAGGGCGGTCATTTGCTGGCGAAAAAACCTGAGTGGACCGCCCGTGATGCCAGCGGCAATTTACTTAAAAAAAATAACTTTGACTGGATGAATTCTCTTGACCGGGAAGTGCAAGACTTTGTGATGGGGTTGATGCTGGAAGTTGCTAAGAATTATCCGGTAAACGGGGTACAAGGAGACGATCGCATTGCGTTTCCGGTAGAAGGCGGTTACGACGAAAAAACTGTTAAACGCTATCGAGAAGAGTGCGGTAAAGCAGCACCGTCGGATTGTAAAGAGCAACATTGGGTGCAGTGGCGTGCTAATATTATTACTGAGTTTGTAGCTCGTTTACACCGAGAAGTGAAAGCTATTAATCCTGATTTGTTGCTATCGATGTCGCCGAGTCCTTATGACTGGGGACTGGTGGAATATTTGCAAGATTCTAAAGCTTGGGTTGACAAAAACTTGGTCGATCTGTTTCACCCGCAGTTTTATCGCCGCGATTTTAATGCTTACAAACAATTGGTCGATAAAATGATGTCGGGACAGCTTAGCGGGCAGCAAGTAAAGTGCGTGTCGCCCGGTATTTTGTTGACGAATCGAGGCAGCAAATACAGCATAACTCCCGAACTGTTGTTGCAAGTAATTGCTTACAACCGCTCTCGCGGGATTCAAGGAGAAGTGATGTTTTTTTACGAAGGTTTGCGAGATAACGATAACGCTTTGGCTAAGGTTTTGAAAAAAGGGCCCTATGCTCGTTGAGAGATTGTCCCGCAATCAAGCTGTTTCCGGTTGGCTGCGGTCAACCGCGCCGATCGCTATTTCAAGCCAAGTTGGTATAAAATAAGATGTTGCACCATTTTCAATAAGCTTTGATGAACAGGCAAGATGCCGGTTCCACAAAGGGTGAGTTTTCTTGTGGAACAGCTATCTTGCCTGTTGCTGACAATGGTGCAAGATGTGAGGATAAAATGATATAGCAGAGTTAGGCTATCTCAAAACCCAGCAATGCCAAGCAGCAAGCGCTACTAATTGTCAAGGTGATTGCCCAAACAAACCCAATAATTAATAATTGGGCAGTTGCAAAAATAGTGGAATAAGACATATTTTAGAAGTGGGTGCAAGCTTTTTTTTAGAAGTAGCGTTTTGTAGACACCATATTTTTTAAAGACAGTTTAAAAGAGCAATCTCAACCGCTCGCCAAAATATTAGGATAAATCAGTGAACTCAGCCGCAAACCTCATCCAAGAGCTACCCGAGCTCAGCGATGCTCAATTCAATCAAAAATATTTGAAACAAAAACAAGGGATGCGAACCTTGGCGACAATATTGCCGCAAGTAGAACAGCAAAGTCTGGCTTTGCGGGCAGTAAAATTAGCTCTAAAAGTAAATTTAAAACTAGGCTCGAAGCTAGCAGGAACGGTAAAGCCAGAATTTCAAACAGCCACAATAAAATTAATCGACAAAATCCCCACTTCGCCGCTGCTCAAAATTCAACTGCTGGCCCTAACAAGTTCCGATCGGGCAATTCCGATGCTGGTGGCCGCATTGCACCACAAAGAAAGTGCAGTGCGCCTTGATGGGATTCGAGCGATCGGGAAAATCGCCTCCGAAGCTGCAGTAATTGAATTAGCCCGATCGCTCGAATCCAAAGATTCCCAAATCCAAGCTTGGGCCGCTTGGGCTTTAGGAGAAATTGACTCGAAACCAGCAGCCGTAGCACTGCTCAAAGCCGTCAAACACCCAGAGTCCAAGGTGCGCGCCTGGGCTGTTTGGGCCTTGGGCAAAATTAACCCGAAAACAGCCGTCCCCGCGCTGCTCAACGCCCTCAAACACCAAGACTCCGAGGTGCGCTGGCGGGCGGCGGTCAACTGCGGGAAAATCGGCGTCCCTGAGGTAGTTCCCGGGCTGCTGAATGCCCTCAGAGATAAAAATCACATCGTCCGCGCTAGGGCGGCGGCGGCTTTGGGGAAAATCGGCGATTGTGAGGCAGTACCCGGCTTAGTAGAATTGCTTCACGACGATCCCGACTCCTATGCAGTTTCTTTGAGGGCCGCCGAGGCCTTGGGACAAATCGGCACGGAAACGGCTGTGGCCGGGCTGGTGCAAGCCCTCAACCATGAAGACTCAGACGTTCGGGGCAGTGCAGTTTCTGCCTTGGGGGAAATCAGCAGCGAGGTGGCTATGGTGGCGGTAATCGGCTCGCTCTCGGATCGAGATATTTTCGTGCGCGGCAGGGCGGCGGTTGCCCTCGGGAACATCAATACAGAGGGAGATGCGAAATTGCAAAAAATGGTGGTCGCCGGACTGGCGAGCGCAATTGGCGACAGCGAATCTTATGTGCGGTGGAGAGTTGCTGCTGCTTTGGGGGAAATTGGGACAGAGGAAGCTGTGGCAGGTTTGGTGCGACTGCTGGGAGACGAAACTTCTGGAGTGCGCCAAAACGCTGTTAAATCCCTCGGTCAAATTGGCTCAACGGCTGCTATTTTGGCTCTGGAAACAGCTTTAAATCGCGAATTTGCTGACGTTCGTGCGCTGGCTGCCCAATACTTGGCGGATGCCAGCACTCAGGCAGAAACAGTTGATTTTGAGCCCTCTGTTTCCCCAGATTTATCGGGTGAAAAACTTCCGAAAATTCTGATTGGTTCGCAAGCAGAAGCCAGCGAATACATTGTTGAGCGCCCTGCGGGACGCGAGATTAAATACCTGATCTCGATCGGCAGTCCGGGTGTGCCCGAACCCAAAACTTTCGATCAAATCGCAAACCGAGTGTGCCTGGAGTTTAACGACCTCGACACCCCCGTTGACGACCCCGATCAAATCTTGCCTACCCTTGAGGATGTAAGGAAAATTATTGACTTCGCCCTCAAAATGTCGTCGCAGGGAGGCAGTTTGCTAATCTGCTGCCAAAGTGGGATCAGCCGTTCAACGGCCACAGCTTTGACTGTTTGTGCTGCGCTGTTGGGTCGCGGCAAAGAACGGGAAGCTTGGGCGTTAGTGCTCGCCGCCAGACCCCAAGCCAAGCCGAATCGCTGGATGGTACACTTGGCCGATGAAGCTTTGGGTAGAGACGGTAAGCTAGCACTGGCGATCGAATCGACCACCGCAACTCCAGAACTCGCAATCGCCAACAGTTGACTCCCAGAAACCGGGTTTCTTTTCGCAAGCCCTACAGTTATACTCAACTAACGACCCTTCACCTCAGACTTGTCTGTGCGGGGCAACGATGCCAAAAGTCGATCGCCAGGGTGCAAAAGTTCGATCGGCTGCTGCATTTGTGACATTCTGTGCTAGAAAGTCGTCGGATGCTCAACAAAAACCGTCCAGCAATCGTCCCATTGCTGGCAGCAAAACTCCCAAGCTGAGGAATCGGGTGCATTGTCAACAGACAATATCAGCTTTGGGCTACTCACAGGCAAAACAGGTCAGAGAGAATTTTCTGCCTGCAGAATTCCATGCTGGGATAAAATTTTCTTTATTTTGCCTGCTACAGACTTTTACAAGCCGAAAAAGTAATTTGACAACAGCCATCAACAGCCTAATTATCTATTAGACATCCACCAAGTTTAAGTTTCTCCTCTGACTCGACAAGAGTTTCAGATGCTTTTTCACAGATGTCTACTGGAAAATAGACAATATTTACCGTTGGGAGAACTTAAGAGTGTGGTAGATTTCAACAGAATACAGGGGTTGCATATGTCAAAAATTAACTTGCTAAAAAAAACAGGGAACGAAGCAAGTTTATCGGTTGCCGTTTCGGAATACCAGGGCGAGTTCAATCCAGAAGAACCATTTAACCCGCAGAAAGAACCTGTGGCAACGCGAAAGGTAAACCCAAAAAATAGCAAAGTAGGTAAACTGATGCCGCTCTTTATTTCTGAACAAGTCGCTTCTATAGAAACCCCACATAAGAAAATTCCCAGCCAGGATTTTGTAGAAATATCATGCTTAAAACTCCGCAAAATGTTGCCCTCTAAAATTGGCGGTTGGTCCATCCATAAAAAAATTGGCGGCGGGTATTTCCTGGCAATAGGAATCGGATTCATTGGCTCCCTGAGCGGGCTGGTGATTGCCGATTACTACCAAGGACAAGGGTTAGAACAATTCAATGACGCTCACCTACAAGCGCAATTGCTGGGGAATTTTAAAGATGCAGCGCTGGCGGCACAATTGCAGGGAGCGCAGCTAGATTCTTTTGTAGATAATCCTGTCAATCTGGAATTGAAAGAAGAGCAGTTTGTCAAGAGTATTGTTCAGGCAAAAGAGCTGCGGTTACGCATAGAGAAGTTTGCAGACAGCCAACCTGCTTGGCTGGCAGTAAAGCCTGAAGTTCTCAAAAGTTTACTGCAAGATTGCACCGAAGATTTAGAATCCTACGCCGATACTCTCAAGCCAACTTTGCAGGAAATCCAGCAATCGCAACTGTCACCTGGGGAGATAGAGTCGGCCAGAAAAATTTTGGCGACAGTAAGCGGAGAAGGTGTAAAACAGCTTAACAGCAGCCTTGAGGAATTGAGCAAAATCCTCGATATTGCCCAGCAGCAAGAGGGGCAAGGCGGTGAAGTGATGGAGGAGGCTCAAGGAATGGAAAAAGCCATAATTATTATTAGTATGCTGCTGTCGGTAGTGGTAGCCGGAATTGTGGCTGACCGAACCAGTCGGGCGATCGCCAAACCAGTGGTGAGCGTCACTCAGATTGCCGAACAAGTGGCCGCCGAGTCGAATTTTGATTTGCGAGCTCCTGTCACCGGACAAGACGAGATAGGCTCATTAGCTGTGTCTCTCAATCACCTGATCGAGCGAGTTTCTGAACATACAAAAGAATTGAAACTAGCTAAGGAAGCCGCCGTCACCGCTAACACTGCTAAAAGCCAGTTTTTAGCGAATATGAGCCACGAGTTGCGGACGCCTTTAAATGCGATTATCGGCTACAGCCAATTACTTTCAGAAGATGCCCAAGATGCGGGATGCGATGAGTTTGTACCCGACTTGGACAAGATTCAGAAGGCGGGCACGCACCTGCTATCTTTGATTAACGATATCCTCGATTTGTCAAAAATTGAAACGGGGGATATGAAACTCGAAATCCAGGAGTTTGACATCGAATCTCTGGTTGACAATGTTGCGTGTGCCGTGAAACCGTTGGTAGAAAAAAATGGCAATGTTTTGGAGATTGAGTGCGATCGAACTGCAGGTATCATGCACGCAGATTTCAAAAAAGTGCGGCAGGTTTTGATGCACCTGCTGAGTAATGCTGCTAAGTTCACCAAAAACGGCAGGGTTAAACTGAGTGTCAGGCGCATTGAAGGAAGCGGAAAATTGAATACAGTAGATCGATCGGCGATTGACGATTCAATGCCTGCCGATGAAACTCCTTCTGCGGCGATCGCTTGTCCCCTGCTGAATGTTGAAGAGTCGGATTGGATTTGCTTATCGGTTAAGGATACCGGAATTGGAATGTCGGAAGAACAACAGCACAAATTGTTTGAAGCTTTTGTGCAAGCTGACTGTTCAACAACGCGACCTTATGACGGCGCCGGATTGGGGCTGACACTCAGCCGCCACTACTGTCAGATGATGGGTGGGGAGATTTTGGTAGAAAGCGAAGAGGGAAAAGGGTCTATTTTCACTGTCCGCATACCGGCGGGAAACGGGTGATCTGATGTTTGGGCGAGAGATGTAGGGGGTAAGCAGAGGGGCGAAAATTTATGTTTTAAACCTCTGGCTGTATTTCCAAATGCTTTACTCTTGTCAGTGGGGGCGATCGCCCTCTATTAATTCTAATTGGTTATTTTACAAATTCAAACAGCACAAACTGCTGGCTCGTGAACTCCAACCTAAATCGATTCTAATAAATTTCATTTAGTATTATTGAACCGCCAAGACGCGAAGGAAGAATCAGGAATAATCAGGAAGAAGTAGATAATCTTCTACCGGGAACGGAGTAAAAGATCGATCGCACAAACTGCCCTCAAGTTTTATCTTGTTTCTCATCGGAGGGCGGGGACTGTTTTTGCATTTGTTTTTGACGTTCCCTCACAGCTTGTTCCAAAATGAATGCTGACAAGCCGCTGATTGAACGGCGTTCTTCATTTGCCCACTCTTGAAGTAGGTCATAGATTCCATCTGCTAAGGAGGTTGATACACGTTTAGCCATTAGAAATTGAGTATTTTTTTATTTAGGGCAATTGTCACTGTCGAGTATTGTAGACAATTTTGTCGAATATGCAGCACAATGCTGCTTTTGCACAGCACAATGCGCCGATAGCGCGTGCATATTGTGCTGTATCTAGATCCTTATGCACATATGGAGCATATGTGCTTTACTTATGCGGCATATATGGATAAAATCTTAGAGAGTCAAAAGCCAGCGCTGAACTTTTGCAGGGCCCGCGCTGGCTGATGGTTCCCCAAATACAAGGAGACAATCCAAATAAAAAGAGACTATTACTATGGTAAAGCCTGTGAGCGACGGCAGCGAATATACCCGCGGCTATCAACAAGCTGTAGATGACTTTGGCGTCACGCAACTGCTGTCGGGTATCCGCAGCTACTCTGATGAGGATTTTGAGGCCGATCGCGCGCGCATGACTGGGCCAGAGATCGAAAGCTTTGCGGTGTTTCTGATTCTGCGCGTCGGGGCGAATCTGAAAGGAAGTACGATCGCGCGCTATCTCAACACTCTCAGAAAAGCAAATTCTCCGACGATCGCCGATCGCCCCGCGATCGAACTCAACTCAAATTCGATCTCGAAAACACCTGAAAAGTCAAAGCAGGGCGATCGTAATTCTTGGGCAATCGTCCGCATTTTACCGAATGCGGAACCCTATACAATTGCGCCTTTTGTCAACCGCCAAGATGCGGACGATCGGCGGAGGGCTTTGTGTCGGTTTATTCCAGAGGGAGTGTTTGAAGTTGTGTGCGATCGCACCTAACAAATAAACACAAATGACGGTGACAATTGTAGCGACTTCCTATTAAGTTCGTCGGGGGTTTTAACCCCCGCCTCATAGCGAAAGTCCTCGCTATGAGGACTATAAATGATTCTTTCAGTCGTGTTCAGACGACTTCAGCTATGAGACAGGGGTTTCCACCCCTGGCGGGCCTCGCGAGAATGAAACAGCCCTGAGGATTTAGAGGGATATACACTTCGATACAAACGAGAGATACAGATAAGTTGGAATCCATGAATACTGTTGTCTCCCGATCGCACATTTCCAGCTAAACTCTCCCCCACAAAGCCAAGCCGCCGCCCCTTCCCCTAGCGGCAATTATCCCATCTTCTACCAGAAAATATGCAAAAAAGGCCTGCTTCCCCACACTCAAACTAAAAAATTCCGCCTCCCGCCCTTCTCCACCGCGAATAAATCCTTGATACACAGTTTTTCCCAACAATTTCACCGCTATTCTGGTAAAATCAAAAGCTAAAATATTGTTAGGCAAGAACTTAGTCGGCCCGGAAAGAGTTAGTGCGATCGCCCCAACTTGCACCGAATTCTCCACCCTGCCGGTTTCGCTATTTTCTTCCTCTTCAGCAACAGGTTCGGCCGAATAAGCAATTTGAATTTTCGCAATCCACTGAGGGATGTAACGTCCCGCACCCAACACAATCCCCGCTTTTTGTCTAGTCTTTTTGGTGCCGGTGATAAAGCAGAGTTGCCAGTTGCCGATTAATGGCTCGAAAGAATAGCGAATTTTGGTTTTTTTCGCGCTTTTCTCAGCTTCTAGGAGGGCGGCAACTACTGCGTTGGAAGATGGTTTAGAATTAGATTTAGCGGCTTGTTCTAGAATAGATATATTTTCCATTTAATATACAAACCAGTTTTATTGTTGGTAACAGAGATAATATTAGCTGATGTAGCGGAGAAAAACATGGTTGCGATCGCCCCCACAGACACAGAAATCATCGTCATCGGCAGCGGAATTGGCGGTTTAAGTTGCGGTGCAATGCTTGCCAAATATGGCTTTGACGTGATTGTCTGCGAAAGCCATTCGATCGCGGGCGGCGCCGCACACGGTTTTGAACGTGACGGATTTAGCTTCGACTCCGGGCCCTCCCTTTACTCAGGATTATCCTACAGCCCGTCTGCGAATCCCCTGCGGCAAGTTTTGGATGCGATCGGCGAAAAACTCCCCTGCATCACTTACGATACTTGGGGTTGCTGCTTGCCCGAAGGCGATTTCGACACATCCGTAGGCGCGAGTCAATTTGGCGAAGTGCTCGCAAAACTGCGCGGCGCCGCAGCAGTCGCCGAATGGCGGCAACTCCAGCGCATCATGGAACCCTACGCCAAAGCTGCCACAGCCTTGCCCTCCCTGGCTTTGCGCTTCGATTTGGGCGCTGTTTTTACCCTCGGCAAATTTGCGCCGACTTTCCTGCAAAGTGCTGGCGACGCGATCGCACTTGCAGGCCCTTTCAGCAAAATTATGGACAAAAATGTCAAAGATCCGTTTGTCCGAAATTGGCTGAATTTGTTGTGTTTCCTGCTGTCTGGACTTCCAGCCGACGGAACGATCGCAGCCGAAGTCGCTTTCATGTTCGCCGACTGGTATCGCCCCAATGCAGTTTTGGACTATCCGATCGGCGGTAGTGCAGCCCTCGTCGATGCCCTGGTACGCGGTTTAGAGCGCCACGGAGGGCAGTTGCTGCTAAATTCCCACGTTGCAGAAGTTTTGCTGGAAAACAACCGGGCTGCGGGCGTGCGGCTGCGATCGGGCAAAATTATTCGATCGCACAAAGCCGTCGTCTCCAACGCCTCGGTTTGGGATACCCTGAAACTGCTGCCCGAAAACTCTGTCCCCAAACGGTTTCGCCAACAGCGGCAGGCGACTCCCGAATGCGACAGCTTCATGCACCTGCATCTGGGAATTGACGCCGCCGGAGTGCGATCGGACTTGGCTTGTCACTACATCTTCGTGAAAGACTGGGAAATGGGCGTTTCGGCCCCTCAGAACGTCGTTCTCGTCTCGATTCCCTCCCTCCTCGACCCCGACCTCGCGCCTCCGGGAAAGCACGTCATTCACGCCTACACGCCCGGTAACGAGCCTTACGATTTGTGGCAAAATCTCGATCGCACCAGCGAAGCGTACAAGCTGCAAAAACAAGCGCGCGCCGAGGTAATGTGGGAAGCCTTAGAGAGAATTATCCCCGATATTCGATCGCGCGCAGAAGTCACCTTAGTCGGGACACCCCTAACCCACGAACGGTTTTTGCGCCGCCATCGCGGTTCCTACGGACCCGGAATTCGGGCGGGTAGCGGCTTGTTTCCCGGGCCGAGAACGCCTTTAGCGGGGCTGTTTTGCTGCGGAGATTCGACGTTTCCGGGAATTGGTTTGCCGGCTGTTGCTGCTAGCGGGGCGATCGCAGCCAATACGATCGCACCTTTGTACAAACATTTGCAATTGATTGGAGAAGTTATTAGTTATAGCAATCCTAAATGATTTTCTAGACCCAGAGGAATCCTAATTAATTTTTTCCGTGCAATTATATTTATGTATTT
>NZ_JAUBQX010000037.1:0-64290 GCF_036701505.1 Microcoleus sp. Pol11C2 | reverse complement strand
GCAAATCTGTTCGTTGTCATCTTACAATTTTATTCTTGAAGCCCTATTCTATGCAGCTTCATATTAAATTGGTATCACTGGGGTTGCAGGCATTCCAAAATTTATCGAAATCTAGGTTCATAAAATTTTATATAGCAGTTGACAGTTGACAGTTGACAGTTGACATTTAAGAAGACCGGGCGGTTGAAACCGCGTCTATACAGGCAAAACCCGCCGACGCGGGTTTAAGAAAATACGGTAGTTGAAATTATGTTATCTTATTCAGTTTGCCTCCGGCGGACATCGTTTGTGTAGGCGCGAATTCTATTCGCCGTCTTATTTCTTATTTCTGTTTCCAATATTGATAGGCGGCATAGGCTAAGGTAACAGCGCCGGTGACGATCGCCGCTTCGTCTACCTCAAATTGCGGGTGATGGAGGGGATAATTCGGTTTGTCAGTCAGTCCCACTCCCAAGCGAAACATTGTTCCCGGTGCGTGTTCTAAATACATCGAAAAATCTTCCGCGCCGAGGGATGGTTCTGGTAAAATTTGCACGCGCGATCGACCTAAAGCTTCTAAAGCCGCACTTTCGACTAATTGTGTGAGTTTTGGGTCGTTTTGGACTCCGGGCACGCCGCGCTTGTAGGTGAGTTCGTACTTAGCGCCGTAAGTCGCGCACACGCTAGAAACAATTTGTTCGATCCAAGCCGGCAGTTCTTCGTGGGTTTGCGGATGCAGCGATCGCACGGTTCCCAATAATTTTACTCGATCGGCAATTACGTTCGGCGCACGTCCGCCGTTAATTTGCCCGATCGTCAAAACCAGTGGCCTCAAAGGATTTTGCGTGCGGCTAATGGCCTGCTGCAAAGTGGTAATTATCTGAGAAGCAATCCAAATTGCGTCGATCGCCTCGTGGGGACGCGCACCGTGGCCGGATTCGCCCATCACAATCAATTCTATGTCATCTGCCGCCGCCGTCAGTGCCCCGTGGCGGATACCGACGCAACCCCCGGGAATCGTCGGGAAAACGTGCACTCCGAGGATGCCGTCAACATCTTGCATCGCCCCATCTTTAATCATCCATTGAGCACCTTGGGCAATTTCTTCTGCCGGCTGAAACAAGAAGCGGACGTGACCGGGCAATTTTTCTTCTAGCTGAGACAATATCATGGCTGCGCCCAAACCGACGGTGGTGTGGATGTCGTGGCCGCAGGCGTGCATCACTCCCTCGTTGCGGGAGGCAAATTCTAAATTAGTGCGTTCTTGAATCGGTAAAGCGTCCATATCGGTGCGAATTGCCAGCCAGCGGGACTCGCTGCTGTTGCCTTTGAGTTCGCCGATGACTCCTGTTTTGCCGATTCCTTCGATCGCGCGGACTCCGCTGGATGCTAGAACTCCGGCTACGTAGGCGGCGGTTTGATATTCTTGGCCGCTGAGTTCGGGGTGGGAGTGGATGTGGCGGCGAATTTCGATTAAGCGGGGGGCGAGGGTGGCGGCTAATTCTTTGATGCGGGGAAGCATGAATTTACTTGGGGAGTGCGGTACAAGTTGTAGTCAACTAGGGTAACGCATATGTTTGGGGGTGAACAGGGTTATAAGGCGCAAAAGTGCGATCGGGCTTTTAGATGGCAATGCTATTTTGTTTGGGAATAAGATTTTTTTTTACCGCAGAGGGCGCAGAGGACGCAGAGAAAAGAGAGAAGAGAGAGTTAGGTTTAAACGGGGAATAAAAGTCTATGTTTTAGGTTTAAATGCTGATTTTTAGTTGAGGATTTCTGGTTGTGATATTATCAAATAGTAAATTTATTAAAATTATTTTTTATGCTTAGCTTTGGATTCTGGAATGTAATTATTCTAATTGCAGTCGCTTTATTTCTCAATTTTAATTGGCGATTAGATAGCGAAAAAACAGCATGGCAAGATTCTTTGTTTTTAAAACATCCTTCGATCGAAAGGTTGACTCTGTTTTTTCGTCAACCTATTGTTAACTTTATTTTGCAAGCAGTTATTGTATTAGTTGTCACCCGATTTCTCTGTTATACCGGTTGGTTGGTTTACAATCTGACTAATCGACCGGATCCGCCTTACTGGGATTTTAAGTGGTTTTATGTAGCGAGTAGATTAGCCCATCAGCATTTGAGCCCCTTTAATGTGGAGGTGTTTAACATCGGTTTCTGTAGCATCACAAAAGTGTGTGGGTTTATTCCATCTTTTGTTTATCCACCTAATATCATTCCTCCGCTGTGGTTTTTGGGCTATTTCCCGATGAAGACTGCATTCACAATCTGGACTTGGCTGCATCTTATTGCCACAGGTTTTGTTTTATGGGGAGCGAATATTTTGTTGGAGTCGCACTCACGAGCTTTTCGGACTATTTGTAGTATATCAGTTGCATTCCTCTACGGTTTTGTCTTCGACCTTCAAGTTGGCAATGTGGCAACTTTTATTGCCGTTCTGCTGTTATGGATGTTTATTTATGCTAGGAAAAATCAGGATGTAATTGCAGGGCTTTTATTGGGTATTGCTCTTTTTAAACCAACTTTAGTTATCTTGTTTATTCCTTATTTTTTAATCAAAAGACGGTTTCAGCTAGTTTTTATATCTATAGTCACGGTAACTTTTTTGGCAGTTATAGGTCTAGCTGTAACGGGCAATTCTTTAACAGGATTTATACAGGATGCGACTCGTGGATTTCCACTGTGGCTCAACGATCCATCGAATAATGCTTATATTTCTATGAGTCGCCTTGATTTAAGGGTTATGGGGCCGAGATTTTTCCCCGATAGTCCCTTCGTGGCGAAGCTATTTTCTGACTCGATCAGTCTGGTGCTAGTTGGTTTAGTGAGTTGGTATTTTTACAAAAAACAATCTCGCAATGCTTGGTCAAAAAAAGTTGACTTATCTGAAATGGTGCTAATTTCTACTTTGAGTATTGCTATCAACTATTCTCAGCCCACCAGTTCTGTGATGTTAGCACCGGCGGTGGTTTTTTTGCTGAATGATTTATGTTTTCAGATTAAAAATTGTGCCTTCTCTAGGCAAAGAATGTCGGTTTGGTTATTGGGCGTTGGCTGTGTCATGGTGCAAACCGCTGTGATTCATGGCGGGCTGTTGGTGTTTCTAGGAAAGCGGTGGAACTGGAAGGGGGGGGAATTGCCCTATTTGTTTAAAGTAACTATTTTTTCACTACCGAGTTATGCAATTTTAGGCCTTACGTTAAGTGTTTTAGTCTTAGCGATTACCTCTCTTGGTCAAAAACAGGTTGCTGAATGCGATCCATAGACGGCCCGACAGGCTGGCAGTTGAGGGAAAAGTTAGCGGCTTAATCGTGTTTGGATTCATTGAACTTTCCTTCCTTCTGCGCTCTTTCGAGCCCTTCCTCGACCAAAAGTAATGCCATTTGGGAAATCGAACGACGTTCAAGACTAGCCAGTTTCTCTAACTTCTCCTTGATTTCGGGTGGGGGGTAAAAGGCAACTCTTGGAGATTTTGCAGGACTCACATTGTTTGGGGATAGCGTGTTCACCATGTCATTTTAGCTGACTACAAATTTTTTAGAGAAATTTTAAGCCAAAGTAGCACACCGCAATCTAGGTTATGCTATAGTAGTCTAAACACCCAAAAACCAAACCCCCACCGCTCAGACTCGCAATCGTTCGGTGGGGGCTTGAACTCCCATATTTAGGAGAAACTGTATGATATCACAGCCAAAATCAGTTCCCGAACTGCTCCGGGAAGAAATTCCTGATGTACCTCAAGGTAAGCAACCGATTTGTTTGCTGTTGTGTGGCGTTCCCAAAGCGGTAGACAGCATCGTTAATCTGTTGCACGTTTTAGGTTTTGCAGAAGTTGGGGAATGGAGCCCGCCTCTACCATCGCCGATAGCGGGTGAGGTGATTCGGATTTTAACCCGTTACTGGAAAGAGTAATCTTTGAGGGCGATCGCACGAATTCCAGAAGTGCGATCGCCGATTAACTCACTTCCAAAAGTTGACTCAAAAACTCAATAAAATTGGCCAAAGCAGGAACCTGCTGCTGTGTCTGTTCGCTGATCCAATTATTATCAGCAATACTTGTTGTATTAGTTTTTCCAGGTTTGAGAACACTTACAACAGTAGCAACTAAAGCTTTTTCTCGATCAAAATTTTTCCATTTTAAAGATTTCCTGTCTTTTTTAGAAAATTCATCTATAGTGGAAAACTCATCTAGATAAGAATCTAGATAATAATTAGCTCTCTTCATGTACGCGGGATAAGCTATCTCTCCGCAACTGCACAGCAAAGTATCAAGCACACCTTGTGAAACATTATCTGGCAAAACATAGATTCCTGTACGCGGGCTATTGGTATCTACAACACCAGGACACTGCGGAAAATTAGGAAAATAACTTCGGAATTTCTTAGCATATGGTTCGACAATGCGATCGGGAGTTGATTTATCGCTATCGGCAACTATCCCGAATGCTGCCAAATTTGTTTGATACTCAGAATTGGCGAATAAAATGTCATCCAAATTAGTCACAAGATTGCTTCCTTCCCCTGCATAAATTGCTACAGAGACAGTATCATTAAACAAAATAGAAGGCATATCAAGACGTTTATACAAATTTCCTTTTTTAGGATAAACAGGAATAAACTTGCGCCAGAAGGGGTCTAACTGAGACTCTAATCCTTTCAACTCTTCCCGAAAATCTTTAAAACCCAAAAGCTTGAGAACCTTCCCTGTAAATGCCTGGTCGTGGGGTCCTTCTACTCCAATAATGGCGTATTTCACACGCGCACCTCCTGACCCAAATCCTCCCGCAATCTTTGCAATCTTTCCCGTTCAATTCTAATTGCTTTGGTTTGTGACTCCCGTTTCTCTAAACGATAAAGAACTAAGTCCGTCTCCGAATCGCTAGCATTCAACATCGCATCAATCGCTTCTAAACTGTGCGTCGTTGCAAATAACTGCACATCCATCAGCTTGCACCACTGCACAATCGAAGCAAAGGAATTGCGGAGTGCTTCAGTATGAATTGCTGTTTCTATTTCATCAATTAGTAAAACTCCACCTCGGACTTTTGCCATAGATAAAGCAATGAATAGCAAACGCCGCACTCCATCACCAAAAGCACTTAAAGGTGAAAATCCTAATAATTTATGGTTGATATAGATACTAGGGCGACGTTCTCCAAGTGACAAAATTTCCAAGTCAATTATTTCTACATCGACAATCTGAAGTAATTTAATTACCTCATTTTTTAATCCCCTTAGTATTGCCTGTGACAGAAGATAGGATTCTAATTTTTCCTGCCTGTGAGAAACAGGTGTTACCATATCAATTGGCAATTCTGGGTAGAAGTGATGTTGGCGGAAATCACCTCGACTCAGCCTTTTATTAGACCATAATTCAATTTTTTCTGAGAATTCACGACCCAAGACATCTCCATCACCTCCTGGTGGATCGCGAAATATTGCTTTGAGTTCTATTTCAGCACCGTGCGAACTCTTATATTCAGTATAGTCATAAGATTCTAGCCAATCTTCAGCGCTATCTTCAAAATCTTTTTCTGATTGATATAGCAGTTCCATCTGGTTGTAGATTGCTCTAGATTCTACAACTTGGAAGCTACCATTGCCAGAAATATAGGTTTCTCCTACGTAAAGAATGGGTTTAGGTACTTCATTTTTTTGAGGAAATAACCATTTGAAAGCATTTAATGGAAGCGTGGGAGAAGCCTTGATTTCTCGACGCTGTGCTGTTTTCAGCCATTCTCCGATATCTAAGGGGCGACAATAGGTTGATATCGCTTCTAAAACGCTAGTTTTACCTGAGTTATTCGCACCAACCAATAGGTTTATTTGACCCAAGTCCTGCAAGGTTAAATCTCGCAGGCCCCGGAACTGATGAATGGTTAAATTGTCAAGGTGTTTCATAATTATGACTTAGGCATTTCAACTGAGATGCTTCGCTTCTCTCAGCATGACACATAGGCTTTGCCTAAGTCCCCATTCGTTTATGACTTAGGCGTATAAGTCGATCGCACTTGCAACTCCTTCAACTGCTTCTCATCCACCCCAGCAGGCGCATTCGTCAGCAAACAACCCGCCTGCTGCGTCTTCGGAAACGCAATCACATCGCGGATCGATTCCTCACCAGCCAACAGCATCACCAACCGATCCAAACCGTAAGCAATACCTCCGTGGGGCGGAGTTCCATACTCAAACGCATCCAACAAAAAGCCAAACTTATTGTAAGCTTCCTCAGTCGATAAGCCGATCGCCTCAAACACCTTTTCCTGAACATCCCGCTGATAAATCCGCAGAGAACCGCCGCCGATTTCTGTACCGTTTAACACCAAATCGTAAGCTTGAGCTCTCGCAGTTTTCAAATCATTAATATCGTCAGGATGCGGCGCAGTAAACGGGTGGTGCAATGCTTCCAAACGCTTCTCGTCAGCGTTCCATTCAAACATCGGGAAATCTGTCACCCACAGCAGATTCATCTTGTCTTTGTCAATCAATCCCAATTCGTTACCCACGAACAAACGCAATCTATCCAAAGTCTTATTGACAGTTGTCGCGTCAGCCGCAGCGAATAACAACAAATGACCTGGTTGCGCGCCCGTGCGATCGAGCAATTCCTGTTTTTGCGCTTCCGTCAAATTATCCTTAATAGCGCCGATCGTATCAATTTCGCCGTTATCCCGCACGCGGATGTAAGCCAATCCCTTCGCACCGGCTTCGCTGGCTTCCCTAAACAAATCGCCACCCGGTTTAATCCGCACGTTAGAAATCGCATCATTTCCGCCCGGAATCGGCAAAATCTTCACAATTCCGCCTGCCGCAATCGCCCCGGAAAATACCTTAAATCCCGAATCTTTCATCAAATCGGAAACATCGACTAATTCCAAACCGAAGCGAGTGTCTGGTTTGTCGCTACCATAGCGATCCATGGCTTCAGCGTAAGTCAAGCGCGGAAAAGGACGAGGCAATTCTACCCCTTTGACACTTTGGAAAATCTGGGAGACTAAACCTTCGTTTAATTCGATAACTTCTTCTAAAGACATGAAACTCATTTCCATGTCTAATTGTGTGAATTCCGGCTGTCTGTCGGCGCGCAAATCTTCATCGCGGAAACAGCGGGCAATTTGATAATATCTGTCCAAACCCGAAACCATTAACAATTGTTTGAACAACTGCGGCGACTGCGGCAAAGCGTACCATTCGCCCAAATTGACGCGGCTGGGCACTAAATAATCTCTCGCACCTTCAGGAGTCGATCGCGTTAAAATCGGGGTTTCAACTTCAATAAAACCTCCCACATCTTCCAGGTGGCGGCGCATAGCTTTGACCACTTGATGGCGAAGCTGCAAATTGCGACTCATACGATCGCGCCGCAAGTCCAAATAGCGATATTTCAGCCGCAAATCTTCCCGCACACTTTCATTTTCCGCCGTCGCCACCTGAAACGGTAACTGTTTGCGAACCGCATTTAACAACTCAATTTCGTCAGCATAAATTTCCACCTCACCCGTAGGCAATTTCGGGTTGAGGGAATCTGCGGGGCGGCTGGTGACTCGCCCAGTAATTTTAACCACGTATTCGCTGCGTAAAGCCTCAGCCCCGTGATAGGAATCGGGGGTGCGTTCAGGATCGCTGACAATTTGCACAATACCCGATCGATCGCGCACATCCAGAAAAATCACCCCGCCATGATCGCGGCGGCGATCCACCCAGCCGTAAAGGGTGACAGTCTCTCCGATGTGTTCGCTTCGCAGTTCGCCGCAGTAGTAACTTCTCATAATTGGGGGTTGTGGACTAAAAATAAAGCTTTTTAATTATGCAGTATGCCTGAAACTTCTGCTGAATGCAAATGCACGGACGATCGCCATTAGCTTTGGAATTAATTCCAAAGCTAAGTACCCTAACAACCCGCTGGGAGTTCCAAACGCCCGGCTGGCCCTTCTAGGAATCCCCGCGATCGCTGTGAGACTTGTCAAAAAACGCCGTCAGCGCGTTCCATGCAGACTTAGCCGCATCCGTCAAGCGAGTGCCGATCGACTCAATTTGCTTCACAATAAGGTGCCAATTCTTTTCAGCTTCCGTGTGAATGTGGTCAACAGCTTGTTCGATGCGATCGCGTTCGATCAATTTATTTTGTTCCACCGCTTCTCGCGCTTGTCGCACTGCTTTCAAATAAGCTTCGCGACTGACTTCGCCGGCATCTTGCACCTGCGCTTGCGCCCGCGTTTTAATCGCATCTACCACCAGCCAATTTTTCTCAGTTTCTTTTTTAATCAGCCTGACTGCTTCTGTGAATCTCTCGTGGGCGAGATCCTTATTTTCTTCGATCGCCCCGGAGGCCTTATTCACAGCTTTTAAATAAGCTTCGCGGGTGAGTTCGCCCGCTGCTTGCACTTCGGCGGTGGCGCGTTTTTTAATTGCTTCAAACAGCGCCGCAGTTTCTGCGATCGCCTCATCAGTCGCGTCGGGCATCTCTTGTTTGACGAGCTCCGTCGTTTCGAGAGTTGCCTCTAAAATTGGTTCTTCGGTTACTTTTGGATCTGTCATATCAATCTTCTCCTGTGGTAGTAAACATTTTCCAAAAATCTCACAGTCCCTGGATGCAGACTTTGTAGGTGTAGCGCCAGATGGAATTGTGGTCTTTTATACCGACTTTGTAGGTGTAGCGCCAGAAGGCATTCTGGCATTTAATAAGAACTAGGCAATTTTTGTTCCAGCTTTATCAACTTTTGTATCCGCGCTTACCTAGTTGGAATGACCTCAGTTCTATTACATTATATCTACCAAAGTTGCTCTCGTGTGTAGGATACCGCCAAGTTGCAGGTACGGTTTAGCGCACTTTAATTTGTGATAAGTCTCTATACCTCAAAAAAACCACACAAATAAACTTGGTTTCTCAACACAATAAAACTGGCAAATTTAATACTTTCAATTTTCCAACTGCAAATCTTCGCTTTCGTCCGTATATAACAAGTGGTGACATCTTTGAGCGTGCAGTAAAGATTGAGGAAATTCGTACTGAGATAAAAGGATATCTTCGAGCGCAACTTTCATTTGATTGGCGCAGATATCTGGCGGCACTTTGCCCATTCCCGTACCCATGCCGGGAATAGCGATAGTTCCAATGATATGTTTGACTGGCGTTCCATCTGGGACTGAGCCAAATTTTACGAGAGTCAAAATAGCGCGGGTTGCTAGATAAACATTTACTGTTTCTCTTAAAACTGTGGGAACGCGCATAATTGGTGCCGCGATTAAATAGGGAATTTCAGCATGATCGGTGTCTACAATTTCTGCCATTCCTACTAATAGTTCGCCATGATGTCTAGCCTTAATTAGTTTTTGCAAGCGTTCAAGAACCTGCCCTCCAAAATATTCGGAAATTTCTAAATCTAAGCCGTCGTCCATGAAACCAAAACTATTTCCCGGACTAACAATAGCATCGCATTTCACATCAAATATTGAACCGTGATGTATCTTTACATTTTCCATACTGCCGCAAGTGCTTTCCCACGCTCTAACTAAACCATCGTCTAAGGTAGCCAGCACAATTTGCATAAATACTCTCTCTTAATTTTAATTGCGAACAGCTAGAGCGTTCGCCAATTTAATCCTACAATACTTTACATAAGTCGGCTGAATCTAAAATTCATCTCAATTTCAACTAGCAAATGTCCAAGATCTGTATGCTGCAAGACCCGAATCTGCGCCACCCGATCGCAATTAGTTTAGGTGCCGTTGCCGGCGCTTTGAGCCGGTATTATATCACCTTGTGGTTTGCCAGCCGTTTCGGTACGGCTTTTCCCTACGGAACTTTTTTTATTAACATCACTGGTTGCTTAGCTATGGGATTTTTTATTACCCTCGCTTTTGAACGAGTGCCGACTATTCCGTCGGAAGTGCGCTTAATGGTAGCAACGGGCTTTTTGGGTGCTTATACTACTTTTTCAACTTACGGTTTAGAGACGAATGTCTTGTGGCGCGATCGATCTTACAGCATCGCCGCTTTTTACTGGGCAGGCAGTGCCATACTAGGAGTAATTGCAGTTCAGTTAGGCATCATTTTAGCGCGATCGGGCAAATAAATAAATAAATAAAATCGGTTTGTGCAAATAATACCAGTTTAAAAAAAGAATACAACTGTAGGCAAACTCTCCACCCATACAGCATCAGTCAGTCGATTTTAGCTCAGGATTGTGGACAATACCTACGATATTTTTTGATCACACACACCCTTAAACTAATACAGGGAAAGCTTTTAACGGGGTTGCTACCCTCTCGGGTTTAGGTGTGGTGAAGTGTACTGCATCGTGTTTTCCGGCTGACGGGGTAAAGTCTTCAAGCTGTTTCCCTATCTTGTTTTCAGTTTACTCTTTCTCGGTTGAACTCACGTTTAATAAAT
Source organism: Microcoleus sp. Pol11C2 (assembly GCF_036701505.1). Taxonomy (NCBI): domain Bacteria; kingdom Bacillati; phylum Cyanobacteriota; class Cyanophyceae; order Oscillatoriales; family Microcoleaceae; genus Microcoleus; species Microcoleus sp. Pol11C2. The sequence continues at coordinate 53,900 of NZ_JAUBQX010000037.1, read as the reverse complement.
AATGCTTATGGCGCTCCGATATAGCTGTTCTCAAAAGAACGGTTGAGGATTTAAACAGCGTTTGGTGCGTTTATGCTCGTACATTAGTTTGTCAGCCTTGGCTAGCAATTGTTCTAATAAAACTTCATTATTTAAATCTCCAAACTCAACACCAAGACTTATTGATATATAAGCTCGCTCGGAGTGTTGATTAAAGCGATCTATGTTTTCTTGCAGCCGAGCCTGGAAATTAATAGATGAATTACCCGAAAAGTTAGGAATAAATAAAGCAAATTCATCTCCTCCCAGTCGAGCCACAATATCCGCCTCACGAAAGGTTTGCTTCAATATTTGAGCGGCGTCAACGATTACTCTGTCTCCCATTTCGTGTCCTAAAGTGTCGTTAATCTTTTTCAAACCATCTAGGTCAGCGAACAAAATAAAATAGGATGTTTGCGTGCGTCGAGCAATTTTTAGTTGTTGATCGGCTAGTAAAAAGAAGCCTCGTCGGTTATATAATCCAGTTAATTCATCGGTCACGGATAGCTGCCTTACTTCGGCTTCTGCCCTCAGACGTTCTTGGATTTCGTGTTCTAAACGTTGATTTTGTTCCAGCAGTTGTTGGCGTTGCTGCTGGATGAGTAATTGATTTTTTACTCGCATCAGCACTTCCTGCTCTTGAAAAGGTTTGGTAATATAGTCTACGCCACCCAGTTCAAAGGCTCGTACCTTGTTTTCCAGTCGTTCGAGCGCACTGATAAAAATAACCGGTATCTGATCACTCGCTTCCGATGCTTTTAACTTTTGGCAGACTTCGTACCCATTCATCTCCGGCATATTGATGTCAAGTAAAATCAGACTCGGTGGGTCGCGATGAACACCTTGGAGTGCCATTCTGCCGTTGAGCGCTTTACGCACAATATAGCCCTGTGACTCTAGAATTTTGGCTAACAAGCGCAAATTGTCTGGCGTATCATCCACGATGAGAATATTCGTTTGGGCCACAAGTTTGAATAGATCTGTCATGTTCTTATTCCTAAATCTGGGTGAGAGTTGCGATCGCTTCAAGCTGAAAGTTATCGACCAGAGATGTCATCGCCGCGATGAAATCTTGTTTCTCCTTGGGAATTAGAGCGATAAGTTCATAAAGCTTATTATCACTAAGATCGAGTGCGGCTTCATGAACTTCTGCAATCCACTGGGTGGGCATGGTTTTCAAGTCGGGAATAAACATCTTTGGTGGCGAAGCTGATAAATCTCGCGGAACTTTTTCGGCGTAGCAGTAGCGCACACCCAAGTGATGAGCTATTTTGTCGAAAAGTGTGTCTTCAGTAAACGGCTTGGCAATGTAGTCATCGCAACCGATTTGCAGGCTGGCGATACGATCGTCTTCAAAAGCATATGCAGTGAGGGCAATGATGCGTGTCATTGGTCTGTTGTCCTGTGACATTTGCCCTGAGCGATCTGCTGATGACCCATGACTAATGACTAATGAGTCTTGTGCTCGAATCTGTCTCGTGGCTTCATAACCATCCATGACAGGCATTTGAATGTCCATCAAAATCAGGTCAGGGTGCCAGGCCTGCCAACGAGCGATCGCCTCTACCCCATTTTCCACCGCACACACATCAAACCCAACTGACTCCAGCAGTGTCACCAGCAGTTGCCGATTTTCTGGAACGTCTTCTACTACGAGAATTCGGTAGATAGGTTGCCCAGGTTCGATCCTGATAACCCGAGCGTTAATTTCAGGTTCCTCTAAATCAACGGACTCTGGTAGTTCCAAAACGACTTGGCAGGTAAAAGTCGAGCCTCGATTGAGGGTGCTTTGCACGGTGATATCGCCTCCCATCAGACGCGCAAACTCACGACTGATAGACAGTCCTAAACCTGTTCCTCGATCGTTGCGACCGCGATTGGTTTGCATGAAAGCGTCAAAAATTGATTCTAAATCTGAGGGAGAAATGCCAGGTCCGGTATCCTCAACTTCGAGACACAAGGTAATAGTTGGTTTAATATCCGGTGGATTAGTGGCGCGATCGCAATTTGTACTCGATGGCATATCATCTGATGAAAAAGCTCGTCCGCGCAGGGCTATGGTTCCTGTTGTTGTAAATTTGAGCGCGTTCCCCAGCAGATTAATCAAGATTTGGCGCAGTTTTGCTTGATCGCCACAGACATAACGCGGGACAGTAGCATCCCACTCGCTGCTCAGATGTAACCCTTTCTCAGGCGCTTTGATGGTGAACATCTCGTTAATAGAACCTAGCAGTCGATGCAGATTAAAACAGCTTTTACTCAGTACCAATTGCCCTGCTTCAATCCTAGACATTTGCAAAACATCGTCGATCAATGTCAGCAGGTGTTCTCCACTACGGGTAATGATCCCTAAATGCTCTTGAAATTCTTCTGGGATATAAGGGCTGCGGTTCATAAGCTGGGTAAATCCCAGAATGGCGTTGAGTGGGGTTCTGAGCTCGTGGCTCATGTTGGCAAGGAACTGGGTTTTGGCACGGTTGGCTATAGCTGCCCTTTCTGCAGCGTGTTCTAGGGCAGCTTGCGAAAATTCTAACACGGCCAGCATGAGGATATGTCTCATTTCGGCTGCAGCTTCTAACTCTGCAATCTGCCACGGATAAGACATTTCCCGCACTGTCTCTTGCCACAGTTCAAAGGATTTGCGGGGACACAGGTGCATTTTTCCAATTTCGTCGATCGACACAGCATCCTGTGGATTACCTGCCCAGTTTATGGTTTGAATTTGTTCCGGTCGGAACCAAAGGATATGGTACGACTTTTGTTTGGCGTAGCAGAGGAAGATGGAGATTGCTAAAACACCGCTAGCTCGATCGTTGAATTGCTGGGCTTGGGGATACAACTGAGACAAAGAAGCTGTTGCAAACACTCGTTCTTTGTTGTGTTGCAGCAACCACTGCACGAGTTCGTCAACCTCAGATTCAGATGGTGTTTGACCCACCAATGTCAGACGACCATCGAGCAGAATTGCAGCTCCCTGAGCATGAACTAAATCTAGCAATTGAGAAGCATTTTCGGTCAATACCTGTTCGATAAAATTAGACTCTCGCCGGAATGCCTGCTGAAGTTTATCCTGAATAGTTTTAGCCTGCGATCGGTAAACGTTCAATTCTCGCTCTTGCTGATGCACCAGTTCGATCGAGGCAAATTGTCCTAAAAATTCACAGCTTTTGCGAGTTTCGTAATCTACCAATCGCGGGCTGTAATGGTGACAGGCAATTAATCCCCAGAGGCGCCGATCGTCAATTAACGAAATCGTCAGTGTCCCAGCCACTCCCATATTCTGCAAATATTCAATGTGGTAGGGAGATACTCCCCTTAACACACAAGCACTGAGATCCTGGGGTGTATTGGTTAGGGGATGGTTGGTGGGAATTAGGCGGGCAGGGGTGTAATTGATATTGGGAATTTGGCGCACCCAATTGCTGTAAAACAATTTGCGGGCGGGTACGGGAATATCGATCGCCGGGTAATGCAATCCCAGGTAGCTTTCTAGATAGCTTTCTTTCTCTTCAGCAATCACCACCCCATGGTCATCGGCTTCAAAGCGATAAATCATCACGCGATCGAATCCGGTCATGGCTTTTACTTCTCTAGCAATGGTTTGAGCTAAATCCGAAAGACCGAACGCACTGCGAAAGTTGAGGATAACTGTTTGCAGACGCTGATAAAAATCCATTGAATGATTATTTTCAATAGTCAATTGGGGTTCTAGTTCCAGAATCAACTCATCTGCTAGCTGATGCAGTGTGCTTCTAAATGTTTGAATTTGGCCGTTTCTTAGAGGTATTTTCAGCTCAAAACTATTATTAATTTTGAGCTTTTCTTGATTGAGATACCTAACAATTTCTTGTACTTGCTCGTGACCAAATAACCATGGCAATGGCTGACCTAGCAATTCTGCGACAGAAATGCCAAAAAACACTTCTACATTGTCACTTACTTGTAAAATATTGAGGCTCTTTTCTTGCAGCAATAAAACTATTCCGTGGGGCTGAATATGACCGGGAGCATAAACGGATTCTTCACTGCATTCCTCTAGATTTGTTAAATCGAAAGGATTTATTTGGAAATTTTTGGGTATTTTATGAGGCATTTTAGAGAGTAATTATTAATACAAATTAAGGAGTTTTTTGGCAAATCTTACCAACAACATTTAATTGTCTTGGGTCAATTCCTAATTCCGTAGTCCTAATCGAACGTTTAACTACACAACAGTTTATAAGTCCAATGGAGGAATTACACTTGGGAAATTACCTTGAATTAGATTAAGGATTTTCTCAAATTGATACTGGTTGGCGAGTTCCGTCAGATGAGTACCGAATTGAGCGAGGTCTGATGAAAGTTGAGCTACCAGTTCAACGATCGCAACATCATCCCCACATAAAGCAGCATCTTCCAACTCAACCACCCATTCTTTTGGTAATGTCGCCAGAAGCGTTGGATCGAGGGAATCTGAAACGGAAGAGGCAACAGAACAGAAGTAAGAAGGAAAACAATCTGTTCCCCGTTCGCCTATTTCAGTTTCCTCTTCCTCATATACATACTCTAAACCTAGGTATTCCGCCATCTTAAGAAATAGGGTCTGTTCCCGGAAGGGCTTGCTGATGTAGTCGTTGCAGCCAGCAGCTAAGGCGAGGGCGCGGTCGCTCTGGGAAGCCTGGGCCGTAAGTGCAATAATGATACTGTTCTGTCCGTCTTCCATTGCCCGAATTTGCTTCGTAGCCTCGTATCCATCTAACACGGGCATCCGAATGTCCATCCAGGTTAGGTCGGGTTGCCATTGTTGCCAAATCTGCACAGCTTGCTGTCCGTTGGTAGCTTCTTTTACCTCTAATCCTAATTGTGTCAGTAATCTGACCATTAGCAAGCGATTTTCTGGTTGATCGTCAACCACCAAAATGCGATGATCCCCTTGACTGGGAGCCAGCCCAATCACGAGGCGATTATTCTCTTCGGGTGTAACATTAACTCCACTGATGGGGCTGACGGGAAGGGTAAAGGTGAAGCTACTCCCCTCTCCCAGAGTGCTGCTGACAGAAATTTCTCCGCCCATGAGTTCCAACAATTTGCGGCTAATGGTTAGACCTAGCCCAGTACCGCCGGTCAATCGCTTCCCAGCTTGGGCTTGCACAAACGCATCGAAGATGGTATCAAGTTCGACCGATGCAATCCCTACACCTGTGTCAGCCACTACAAACTGGAGAATCGGCCGAGTTGTGCTTAATGCCCCTGTACCGTCGGCCTCAATACTGACTTGCAAAGTAATGCTTCCCCCATCGGTAAATTTGATGGCATTACTCAGCAGATTGAGCAAAACCTGGCGCAGTTTTTGAGCATCGACAAGCATAAATTGGGGAACTTCTGGCGCAATCTCGAAACAAAGGTCAAGTCCTTTAGAACTTGCTCGTTCCGCCAACATATTTCGGAGGGAATGCAGCAGCGCAATTAAGTCTAATCCGCTGTGTTCAACTGTGCAGTGTCCCGATTCAATTTTCGAGAGATCCAACACATCGTTAATCAAACTCAATAGGTGATCGCCACTGCGACGAATTGTTTGCAGGTCTTCTTTTTGGTTGGGAGTTAGGGAGGAGTCATGGGTCATTACCTGAGCAAATCCTAGAATCACGTTGAGGGGAGTGCGTAATTCGTGGCTCATATTGGCTAGGAATGTACTTTTTGCCAAGTTCGCTGCTTCTGCGGCTTCCCTTGCGTGCTGCAGTGCCAGTTCTTTTTGTTTGCGATCGCTGATGTCTTTGTGCGTTCCAATCATCCGTAAAGGCTTACCATCTTCATCGTAGGCAACGACTTTCGCGTAGTTAGCGACCCACTTCCACTCACCTGACTTGCAACGCACACGGTAGTCAAAGGCATATTTGAGACAGCTATCTGGCAAATTACTATTGAGATCCTCAAAAACCCAGAATTTATCATCAGGGTGAATCATCTGTTCCCAGACGTTCACATCCATCACCAACTCACCGGGCTTGTAGCCCAGCATCTCCTGGTAGTAGGAATTAATGTAAACTTCTCCAGTTTCAATTTTCCAATCCCATAGTCCATCTCCAGAGGCTTCTAGTGCTAGCATTAAGCGTTCCTCACTCAGTTGTAAAGCGGTTTCCGCTTGATGTTGTCGCGTCACATCGATCGCCACACCACCTACTAGCATTTGCCCAGGTAAGTCGGGGATGAGAAATTTGTAAACCAGAAACTCACCCAGGGTTCCATCTCGACGGGGCGCAATCTCAATCGTTTCAATTAGCTCGTTGGTTTGAGCAACCGTTTGGATATTATCTAGATATTGTTGGGCGAAGGCGGCGGGGTAAAGTTCAAAAATGGATTTTCCAATCACATCGTCAGTGGGTAACTTCAAGGTATTGAGATAAGTCTGGCTGGCATAGAGCATTACACCATTTTCATCGGTAATCCAGGCAGGGGCTGGGCTGTGATTCATGAAGGCTTGGAAGCGAGTTTCACTCTCTCGCAGTGCCTGTTCTGCTTGTTGGCGTTCCGCTTCGTTGCGTTTGCGATCGCTAATATCCCGGCAGATACAGTAGTTAATCATCTCATCTTGTAATTCCACCCGGTTCCAGCTAATTTCCACGTCATATACAGAACCATCCTTGCGGCGATGTCGCGTTTCAAACAGCGGAATAACCTCCTCTCGCTGGAGCATAAGTTGTAGTTCTTCCCTCGTCCATTCAGCATCCCAATCAAACACACTCATATTCATGGTTTCTTCTAGGGTGTAGCCCAGCATTTGAGCAAAGCTGGGACTAGCTTGGACAACTTTTCCGACCCAATCCATGACAACAACACCGTCCAGGGAAGTGTTGAAGAAGGCTTTACTCCGCAGGAGTTCCTGTTCTAGTGCAAGTTCGGCTTTTTTGCGATCGCTAATATCTTTCATGAAGCAGTAATGCCCCAAAAATTGATTCTGTTCATCGTAAGTTGAAATCATCACCAATTGCTTATAAAAAACAGAACCGTCTTTACGAACCGCTCTGGTTTCAAGTTCAACTCTGCCCTCTTGCACCATCACCCAATAGGCTGCAACCAGTTTTTCCCACTCATCGGGATATACGGTTTTTTCCCAGGACATCCCGATCATTTCTTCTGGCTGATAGCCTGTCACGTCAGAATATGCTTTATTGACATAGAGGTAACGTCCTTGAGTGTCTATTTTGGAAATCCCCGACAGTGCATTTTTCATCACCTCACTCATTTCTCTAAGCTCTGCTTCTGCGTGTTTGCGATCGGTGATATCTTCTGAAAAACAAAGTAGGTACTGGGACTGATGCTGTTCGTCGTAAATGGGAATCTTCACAGTATGCAGCCAACGTTTGCCCAGACTATGACTTTCAATGACTTCTTCAGCAATATCCTCAGTCTTACCTTTTTCAAAAGCTTCTCTATCCTTTTGGTCAAAAAAGATAGCCTGTTCTATTGGAAAAAAATCATAGCCACTTTTGCCGATCGCTTGTTCGGCTGAGATGCCAAATAACAGTTCGCTGGTTTTATTCCAAAACTGAAATCTGCCAAATTGTTTAGGCTCTGCGTCCTTAACAAAAATTGCAATCGGTAGATAATCCAACAGTGCTTGTAAGAAATTGCGAGTTTTTTGGATTTCCAGCTCGACTTTTTTGCGCTTGCTAATATCAATAAACGTAACTACAACTTGTGTGATATGACCATTTTGATCTAACTCCGGGTAGGCATTAAGTAATACCCAAACACAACTATCAATTTCTTTTTTAATTCCTAAAACATAATTTTTGAGGGAACTTCCACTGGATAAAACCTGATGTACCGGATATTCCTCTAGGGGCATAACGCTGCCATCTTCCCGCACAAAATGCCAGGCCGGAGATATCGCAGTTTTTCCCAGCATTTGATCCATTGAAAGCCCTAGTAATTCACAGGCCGTTTCATTACATAATTGGATGGTGGTATCTGTCGCATGAATCACAAAACCCGCATTTAAGTTATCGATCAATTGCCGATATCTGGCTTCGCTGACCTGTAAAGCAACTTCAGCTTGCTTGCGCTCCGTAATGTCGGTGTGAGAGCCAGCCATCCGAATTACGTTACCTGCATCATCCCACAGTGCCTGACCACGATCCAAAATCCATTTGTAGGAACCATCTTTGCAACGAACGCGATGTTCTGTGATATAAAAAGGAGTTTTCTTGGCAAAATGGTCTTGAACGGCTTGCATTACCCCTCCCAAATCATCGGGATGTAGCAGATTCGCCCATTTGTCTATAATGTTTTGGATTTCATGGTCTTCATAGTCCAGCATTTCCTTCCAGCGACTAGAAAAGAAGACCTCATTGGTTTGAACATTCCAATCCCAAATGCCGTCATTATTCCCGCGTACAGACAGTTCCCAGCGTTCTTCACTTTCACGTAGTGCTACTTCTGCTTGTTTGCTGTCAGCAATATTCCGGGCAATCTTTGAGGCTCCAATTATATTTCCTGCGGGGTCTTTAATGGGGGAGACACTCATCGAGACATCGATTAATGTTCCATCTTTCCTCAGCCTCTTTGTATCGTAGTGTTTGATGCGTTGTCCTCGCTGGATTTGGGTGAGAATTTCGTTTTCCTCATCTCGATAGTCTGCGGGAATCAATTTTCTCCCTGATTGCCCTACTATTTCTGCGGCTGTATAACCAAAAATTGTTTCGGCTCCTACATTCCAACTGGTAACTACACCCTCTAAGTCTTTACTGAGAATGGCATCTTCCGAAGATTCAACGATCGCAGCTAGTTGAGCGATCGCAATTTCTGCCTGTTGTCGCTGGTGAATTTCCCATTGCAACTGGCGATTGGCTTTTTTGAACTTATCGACTTTGCCATAACTAACTTGTGCGAGATACATGACCCACATAAGCAGCACAACTAAAACTAAGCCACCAATTAATACAACTCTAGGCCAATAAACCTTGACATTTTTTACTAAATCTAAAGTTGGATAAACATCTATTCTCCAGTCTACACCATAGGCTTTCACTACAACTGTTTTCTGAGGGGGATATGGAGACAAATAGTCTTGACCGTAGAGCAAAGTTGTGCCACTATAGATAGCCACATTGTACCCTGGTGGCACTTTTAAAATACTTTCAAATAGAGTTTTAAACTGAAAAGATCCGACAATAAACCCATCAAACCGCTCCCCTACAAATAAAGGAAAAGTTGCTAGAAATCCTTCACCCCCTTGAACGAGTGAAACATTGCGAGTTAACATAGGTTGACGCAAATCACGAGCCACTTGCAAAGTGATTTTGCGACGCAGTTCCCGATTAAAATCTAGGTTTTGCGCTGCCTCATTCCCTGCCAGTGGCACAACCCATCGCACTTTAAATGATGGATCGACTAATGCGATCGCCTGATAACCGTAAAAATCCTTTACATAAGCCTCAGCATCGGCTTCCCAAAGAGCCTTTGGTGTTCCGCCATTGGCTTGCCAGCGATTCGCCATTTGCCGAAGTGTCAACACCCGAATGGATAGTCCTTCGGTCAGTTGTGACTGAATCGCATTGGCTTCCTGCTGAATTAACTGCTCGATGTGAATTTGTCCGTTGATGGTTAGCTGTTGCCACGTAAATAAAACAGCAAGAGAGGCCACCACACCAAGCAAAAGAGGTAGCAATCGTTTAAGTGGTGTTTGGTCTAAACTTATAATTACTTTGCGTCGAGGGATTACCATAAATTAAGCGATATAGGAATAAAGCGGTCTTCAATTTTTTGGGCTATACTTGGGTAATTTAATGATGCAATAAAACTAAGTCTTGAGCCTGAAAACCAGTTAGCGATAAGGCACTCTCTAAACTTTATACCCCCTAAGTTGAGCTGTTAAATTCCATCGGTAAAGAATGTTCTTCCTGAACCCCTAGCCCTTTAACTACATTTATAGATGGCGATGAGCAACATCTGTTCAGATTGTAAATAGGTATTGTTTGCCAACATTGGCGACAAAACCAGTAGATTTGATCCTTGCGAACGTGACGCAGCATTTAATTCGAGCAGCAGGGGCGGTGTGTCATCAAGACCTCTTTTTTAACTAAAGGGTATTTCACTCTTGTTACAAAGTGCTGTAAACTCGCTTGAAGCAACCATAACAATACCCTAGAGAAAAAAAATAAAGATTTGGTAAAGAATATAAAATGGTTAAGGAAAAGATACAAGTTTAAACATTCCGTAATGAAATTCAGATTGCAGAGAATTTTTATCCCACAATACGCACCTTGGAATGTCCCATCTGGTTTGTTATAATTCTACACTATTCAGATGCAGCTTTTGAAATACATTCCTACATAAAATAATTTTCCTGTTCCCTGTTCCTTGATTTGATCGGAGAGTCTAAATCCCAGCGCTACACGTTTGGCAGTTTGAAAAGGAACCATAGCGGAAGCCAGGGGATTCACTATGACTGCTGGCCAATGATATTGACAGTTTTAATTAATTGTTGACTATACCAAGATAATAAGTTGTCAAACCAATTCTTGCCCAAAACTTCTTTATGTGTATAACCCGTCAGGCGGCCGAAAAAAGGATTGACGTAGCCCCCGAAACTTAATTTTAGACGGTGCTGGTTGAAGTTAGCCGATCGCACAACCCAAAACACGCCAATAGCCCCAAATACAAGCACCCAAATATATTGACAATATTGTTTTTTTGCGTATCATATTAAAAACCAGTACAATATCTATTCGGATGCCGAACGAATGAACTCAATGCCAACCAAGAAAAACCTCAAACTCGCAGCATTTACAGCCATATTTTCGATATTATTTCCTGCAGCTTTACCTACAATTGCCTCAGCCCAGACAGCACTGGCAGAAATTCGGCAAACCGGCATTCTCAAAGTTGGTATCAGAAAAGATGCCCCTCCCTTCGGCTACTTAGAAGGTGAAAAATGGCAAGGAGTTTGCATGGAAGGCTTAGAACTTTTCCGAGCTGACTTAGAAAAAAAATTAAATCGCTCCATCCGCTTAGAAAAACTAGAAACTGATCTCAACGAATCAGCAGAAAAAGGGCGCTTTCGCAGCGTAACCAGCAAGCGCACTCACCTAGAATGCGGGCCTAATACAATTCTAAAAAATCCCCCCAGCGGGATTGCATATTCACTGCCTTTTTTATACAGCGGCACTTATCTGTTAGTCAAGCCAGAAAACAGACTGAGAGTCAACCCTTCAGGATTCCTGCAAGACGTGACCATTGGGGTGCTAAGCGGTTCTGTTACCCAACAATTCATTGCAGGCCGATATCAACTAGCCAACCAGCGAATGTATGAAGGTATCGCGGGCAGAGAGTCGGGTGTAAAAGATGCGGCATCCGGCATAATCGATGCCTTCGCTAGCGACGGAATGCTGTTAGTAGGAGAAGCGCTGAGACAGGGTTTAACTCCAAGCCAATATTCTGTTATACCGGAGCAGCCTTTAACTTGCATTTCTTACGGCATGATATTGCCAGCAAGTGACACTGAATGGAAAGAAACAGTAAATAATTATATTCGCAATCAAAGTTCGACGAACCTGTTGGAAAAAGTGCTCGGGCGCAATTCTCCTTTCCTACCGATGAGTGTCGCCGATCAAGATAAATGTATTTGAACCCAAATCGGGCAAGATGCTGGGCGCGCACCAGAAAAATAGGGGTCAGGTGTGGATCTTGTCAGGGCAAGTCTGATCACTGCAACCAGTGGCGTCAATAGGCTCTAAACTGGATTCAGGAAGGCGCGCAGCACAGGTTTAGGAGGGTCATCAGTGACAGAAAAAAATTATCAATCGTCTTCTCTACCCACCTACGCGCGAAAGGAACTGCGGGAATTAGTTCGATCGCAGTTAAGGGCCCTGTTGGAAGAAGGAGACTTTAAAGGAGCAAAAGCCATTTTGCACCCGGTGCAGGAAGCAGACATAGCTGAAGCTATCGAAGGCCTGCCAGAAACCATGCAAGTAATAGCTTTCCGCTTGCTTTCCAAAGACGAAGCGATAGCAGTTTACGAATATCTCGACTCCAGCGTTCAGCAGTCCCTCTGTGAAAAATTCAAGCGCCAAGAAGTCATTGATATTGTAGACAAAATGTCCCCGGACGATCGAGCTAAACTCTTTGACGAACTGCCGGCAATATTAGTCCGTCGCCTGTTGGGTGAATTGAGCCCGACGGAACGAGAAGCAACGGCCCAGCTTTTGGGTTACGAAGCCAGTACCGCCGGTCGGATCATGACCCCGGAATATATTTCTCTCAAAGAAAGCTTTACCGTCGCCCAAGCTTTAGACCGAATTCGCTCTTTGGCTAGAACTACCGAAACAATTTATTCTCTTTACGTCACCGACGCCGGACGCAGCTTGACTGGCATTTTATCCCTGCGGGATTTAGTCACTTCCCCCCTCGACAAAACTGTCGGCGAAATTATGACCCGCGACGTAGTTTCTGTTCAAACAGGAACTGATCAAGAAGAAGTAGCTAGGCTGATCCAGCGTTACGATTTTTTAGCTGTGCCCGTTGTAGACCGCGAACAGCGTCTGGTCGGCATCATTACAGTTGACGATGCGATCGACATTTTAGAACAAGAAGCAGCCAAAGATATTTATACCTTGGGTGGCGTCCAGTCCGGTGGCGACAATTATTTTCAGACCGATTTAATCACTGTTGCTCGGAAAAGGGTGGTGTGGCTGTTTGTTCTGCTTTTAACTAATACTGTCACGGGCGCAATTATTAGAGCTCAAGAAGATATTTTGAACCAAGTAGTTGCCCTAGCAGCCTTTATTCCCCTGCTTACTGGCACTGGAGGCAATGTCGGAGCTCAGTCCTCAACTGTTGTAATTCGCGGTTTGAACACTGATGAAATTACAGCAATGGGCCCGTTTCAAGTAATTGTTCGCGAGGGGATGGCGGGAGCGCTGCTAGGAGCTATATTGGGGACTGTAGCGACGGGCTGGGCTTATACTCTGCAAGGGAGTTTAGCAGTGGCACTCGCGGTGGGAGTGAGTTTGTTTGCGATCGCAATTTTAGCTTCTATTGCCGGTTCAGCTCTGCCGTTTCTATTTCGTTCTTTGGGTTTAGACCCCGCTTTAATGTCTGCTCCCTTTATTACCACCGCAGTTGATGTCCTCGGGGTCTTGATTTATTTCACTTTAGCTAGACTAATTTTGCAGCTTTAATATATTTAATTAGATGGCTGTGAATAAAAAACTTAATCTGTTTTTGACCACTGCTAAATTCGGGGTCTACGTGCGATTACATACCGGATATCTGCCGTCGCGCGTACTTTATTTTTATCCGCATACTTGCACCCGTTGAAAAAAAGAATGTAACTATAGGCCGGTGATCCCAACTCCGAGCTTCCTCAGTCATTCCAAATCTAAAATCTAAAATCTAAAATCTAAAATCTAAAATGGTATTAGCCTATGTCATCATCTAATTCACCCACCAAAATCCAAAATCCCAAGTCCAGCAATTGGTTAGAAACTGCTGAAGTGGTTTTTATTGCTGCCTCAGCAGTGGGATTGGCTGCTAGTTTGGTTTGGGGGCAGAGCGTTTATGCTCAAGTGCCTGTAGTGATTTCGTTGGTGTTGAATTTTGTGAACCGGCAAAAGCTGCACAGGCAAGTTAAAGCAAATACGGCGGCCACGTTCGATCGCGTAAATCAACAAGCAGCTACTACCGATCGCGCGATCGAGGAATTGCAGCTTGCTGTAAATGCTTTAGACGAAGCTCTTTCTCAAACATCTCGCGAAAATCTCAATGTTGCGCCTGGAGAAAACGTACACTCTCTAATTTCAGCAATTGAGAACCTGCGCCAGCGACTAATAATTTTAGAAAAAACTATTAAAATGATTCAAAGCGAGATCGAACTCACCAGCCGCCAATTCAAACAGCGACCGGAGTTGCAACAAGTCGAAACTTTGACAACAATAATTCTGGACTTGCAGCAGTTTATCAACGAACTGCCACAGTGGGGGAGTTTGCAGCAGCGGCAGCTAACAGAACTTCAGCAAAAAGTAGACACTGCTTTGGCTGAGCTCTCAGAAGAAATTGCTGTGATTCCCAACCGCGTGCAAGAGGCGCTAGCTAGTCGCGGTGGGGAAATCAACCCACAGTTGGGTTCTGCTTTGAATGCAGATCAAAAGAATGGTTATCGACCAAAAACCCAGAATGAGAAAATTCGCCAGAAATATCCCAGAGCTTATGTCAAGTGGAGTCAGGATGAAGACGAAAATTTGAAGAAAGAATATGCTAGCGGTCAACAAATTGACGAATTAGCTCAGAGATTTCAGCGACAGCCTAGTGCGATTCGTTCGCGATTACAAAAATTAGGATTAATCGAATAATGGTAATTGGTAATTGGTAATTTGTAACCACAGAAAACAGACAACAGTCAACTGAGAACTGACAAATAACAAAGCGATCGCCCTTTTTTTTCAAAAGAGCGATCGCTTTGTGTCTGTATTCAGTACCGGCTACCAACAGCGGGCCACTAACATTACATCTCAAGGCTTTTTAGCCTTGGTCTACCTCATTTTAGAAATCTTGGGGTAACAAAGAACTTAAACGCTCCAACAAAGGATCGGAATTCCGAGGAGGAGCAACCTCAGCATCAGGCACTACATTATCATCAACCACAGACTCAGACTCAATCGGGCCAGGCTCTACTACTTTTGAAACTGGGGCAAAAGAAATTTGATCAAACTTACTGTTAACACTCCCCTGCAACTGATCCAACTGGGCGCTGAGTTGATTCAGGTGATGTTCCAGTCCCTCCAAACGGCTTAATTCCTCTGCCGAAACATTGTGCTCAAACTCAGCAAATTTGACCACAAGTTCAGCAATACGCTGTTCCAACCGCTGAAAGCTCTGTGTAGAGCTAGCAGACTCAGATACAGACAAAAACTGCCACAAAGCTTGCTTGCAGAGATTGCTGAAAGTCTGATACTTCGTGAAAGCCAACTCTTTTTCAATAGCGGCCAGCAAAGTTTGATCCGCAGCATCTTCCGTAAACGCCACCGAGAAATTCGCCTTATTTTTTGCCCACAGTGCCATAGGGTTCAAGCCTTAATGCGTTACTTTATCGTGGCTAGCTGAGCCTCAGCATAAATAAACTGTCCCAAAGCATTCGCTTTTCGGGAAGGCTGAGCCAAGTGAGCCTTAAGATTGGCGTCTTTAAGCAAAGGTTGCAAAACCTCCCAGAAAAACTCACCGCCACCGCCAGTCAGAACCACATCCGTCACACGTTCGGGCAACCACTGCACCAAACGTTCGGATAGTTCGTTAGCGAAAGCCTCCCGCAAATCCTTAATAATCGGATCTAAATTAGTCGGCTTAGTCGCTCCTCTGGGACGGTAGAAACGCTGGCCTTCGGGTTTATTCACTGCTTCCAGTAAAGACAGAGATTGAGGGTCTGCTCCCGGAATCTTTGAGGCAACTTGTTCGTAGAACTTGTTCATTGCGAAGGAATCGCTCTTAGAAGCCGCACGGGCGAACCGGAAACGATCGACCATTAACAAATCGGTAGTTTGGTGTCCGATATCAACAACAGCCACCGACAGTTCGGGCAACTCCGGCGTAAACTCCTTGTTATCTTGAGCCTCGCACCAAATCAGGCTGCCGAACCCTTCCGGCATCACCCAAACGTGACTGATATTAATATCCACACGCTCGCCCCGGTACACCACAACGTGGGGAGAGCGCAGTTGGCTGATAATCTCTTCCTTTTCCTTCTCAAACTGATCCTGCGAATAAAACGGCAAACCCAGCACAACTGCTATGTCGCCCTTCATTTGGAAATATCCAGCACAGGAAAAGACCTTAACCAAAGCATCTACTACTTTCGACTGGTCAGCGCCACCGAGATTAGCGCCAAAATCTGCAGCCAATTGACCTATAGCGTACCCCTTGCCCTGGTACTCCAGCCACATATCCAACAGAGGGTCTGTTGCTTTCGACTCAAAGCTGCCACCCCGCACCTTTTCCACGGGCATAGTAGCCACGTTGGCAGGGATGAAAACAACGCTACTCGGGTTGCGACTCACGCAAGCTTTAGTTGCCGTCCGACCCAAATCTGCACTAATAATCGATTTGTTAGAAGCGACTTTAGTCTGCTGGGTCAGCATAGCCGAATTAGGAACAAGCTGTCTAGTTGTCATTGAAATGTGTTACCTCACTGAGCCTCACCATTATCATGCCTTATCCCTTGACACTGCCACGCTTAAAGACAGTGGGTTTTGCGGCGATTCTTCTAACTCTACCTAGATCGGTATCGAAATCAGCACCAAACATTATATTCGGGACGATCGCCCTTACCGTAACTAACCTAACTTTTTCTGGAGCCATCGTCCTCAAAGCTCTGTTGCCTGAGAGTGCATTGTTAAGTTAAATTTAGTTAAGATTCTGAGTGTAAACTTTTGTCGCACTTCTCCAACACCGCGATCTTACCCGATCTGTCCCCAATTCAAGGCATCCGCATTTATGAAAATTTCTTGGCGAACTATACTACTTTGGACTATACCCGCCTTAGTCATCGGCTTTTTCTTGTGGCAGGGGGCCTTTGCCCCATCCCCCGCTGAAATGAGCAAGAACACCGCCAGCACACGCCTGAGCTACGGTCGATTCTTAGATTACTTAAACGCCGGTCGAGTGACCAGCGTTGACCTTTACGACGGAGGTCGGACGGCTATTGTCCTAGCAGTCGATCCCGAACTGGACAATCACGAGCAGCGGTGGCGGGTAGACTTGCCCTCAAATGCGCCGGAACTGGTTTCTAGGCTCAGAGACTCCAAAATCAGCTTCGACACTCACCCACTACGCAACGACGGCGCTGTCTGGGGACTTTTAGGCAATCTAGTATTTCCCCTCTTGTTAGTAGGAGGCCTGTTTTTCCTCTTCCGCCGCGGTGGCAACGTTCCCGGCGGCCCGGGCCAAGCCATGAACTTTGGCAAATCCAAAGCTCGCTTTCAAATGGAAGCTAAAACAGGCGTACTGTTCGACGACGTAGCAGGCGTTGAGGAAGCCAAAGAAGAACTACAAGAAGTGGTGACATTCCTCAAAAAACCTGAACGCTTCACCGCAGTCGGGGCGAAGATTCCCAAAGGCGTGCTGCTAGTTGGCCCTCCCGGAACCGGTAAAACCCTGCTGGCAAAAGCGATCGCAGGCGAAGCCGGCGTGCCTTTCTTCAGCATCTCCGGTTCGGAATTTGTGGAAATGTTCGTCGGTGTTGGCGCTTCCCGCGTTCGGGACTTGTTCAAGAAAGCGAAAGAAAATGCTCCTTGCATCATCTTTATCGATGAAATCGATGCAGTGGGTCGCCAACGCGGCGCCGGTATCGGTGGCGGTAACGACGAACGGGAACAAACCCTGAACCAATTGCTGACCGAAATGGACGGTTTTGAGGGCAATACTGGCATTATCATCATTGCTGCCACGAACCGCCCTGATGTGCTCGACTCAGCGCTGCTGCGTCCGGGACGTTTTGACCGCCAAGTTAGCGTAGATACGCCGGATATCAAAGGCCGCTTGGAAATTTTGGAAGTTCACGCGCGCAACAAAAAGCTGTCTGCAGAGATTTCTTTGGACGCGATTGCCCGCCGCACTCCTGGTTTTACCGGCGCTGATTTGGCCAACTTGCTCAACGAAGCGGCTATTTTAACAGCGAGACGCCGCAAAGAAGCGATTACCATGCTCGAAGTTGACGATGCAGTCGATCGCGTGGTAGCAGGTATGGAAGGCACTCCTTTGGTGGACAGCAAGAGCAAGCGCTTGATTGCTTACCACGAAATCGGCCACGCGATCGTTGGTACAATCATTCAAGCCCACGATCCAGTTCAAAAAGTTACCTTAGTTCCTCGCGGACAAGCGCGCGGCTTGACTTGGTTCATGCCCAGCGAAGACCAAGGTTTGATTTCTCGATCGCAAATTTTAGCCCGCATTAGCGGTGCCTTGGGTGGCCGCGCAGCCGAAGAAGTAGTTTTCGGCGATGCCGAAGTAACCACCGGTGCCGGCAACGACTTGCAGCAAGTAAGCGGTATGGCGCGCCAAATGGTGACTCGCTATGGGATGTCTACCTTGGGCCCGATCGCCCTGGAAGCTCAGCAAAGCGAAATTTTCCTCGGCCGCGACTACACAGCGCGATCGGAATATTCCGAAGAAATAGCCTCTCGGATTGACGGACAAGTTCGAGCAATTGTCGATCACTGCTACGACGACGCGCGCCGAATTATTCGCGAAAATCGCACCGTGATTGATCGCTTAGTCGATTTGTTGATCGAAAAAGAAACCATCGACGGCGAAGAGTTGCGCCTAATCGTCTCTGAATACACTTTTGTTCCTGAAAAAGAACAATACGTTCCTCAGCTTTAAGACTTGTTTAAAGATTAGGGACACGGCAATGCCGTGTCTTTAAAAAGTAGGGACGCAGCACTATTTCCACGTCCCTACTTTTTTATTAAACTGTCAATAATATTAAACCACCCCTAAACGCCAATTAACGCAGATGACTACTACATTTGCCATACATACTAAGAATTTGTCATTTTTTTTTATAGCAACTTGGATATTTTTTTCACTCAATACTTTGAGCGCCAGCGCCGAAAAATCAAGATGTTTTGTAGATATTTGCATCGACTCCAGCAGCGTTGAATTAAGCAAATCCGATATTCCCGGTGCTCCCTCTTATCCAGTCAGAACTATTTTAGTAACTCAACAGTTTAATAACGATAAATTGTTGGCGCAAATGGAAGTTGACTGCCAGCAACGACAGTTGAGAACTGTCAGAGTTAGCCAAGATGGCGAAAATTGGTCGAATTTCTCTCCGAAATGGACTTTAGTCGATGGCCACTCATCTTTGTCTCGGCTGGTTGACTATACTTGTAAATTGGCGATCGCAGAACAAGAGAATAAATAAGTAGACCAAGAAAAAAAACAGATCACCTATATCTTCAACCCTGGGCTTGCGGGTGCAAGTCTGACAAGCAGCGCTTGAAACCGCCGAATGTTAATATTACACTCAATCTAAAATCTAAAATCTAAAATCTAAAATCGAATGACCAACCCCACCGAATACAGGCAAAGACGTGAACAATTAATGGCAAAAATTGGCAGCGGGACGGCGATATTTCGCAGCGCGCCCGCAGCCGTCATGCACAACGATGTAGAATACGCATACCGACAAGATAGCGATTTTTTCTACTTAACCGGTTTCAATGAAGCTGCGGCGGTAGCAGTGCTGGCGCCACACCACGAAGAACACAAATTTGTGTTGTTTGTGCAGCCAAAAGACTTGGAAAAAGAAACTTGGCACGGTTATCGCGCCGGAGTAGAAGGCGCTAAGGAATTGTACGGCGCGGATGAAGCTTTCCCCATTACGGAACTTGCAGAAAAATTGCCGAAATATTTAGAAAAGGCCGATCGCATATACTATCACTTCGGGCGCGATCGTAGTTTCGACCAAACAGTCCTCAATCACTGGCAGCGCTTGATGGCAACCTACCCAAAACGCGGCACAGGCCCCACAGCAATCGCAGATTCCAACATCATTTTACACCCGATGCGGCTGGTGAAAAGCGAAACTGAATTAGCATTAATGCGAAAAGCGGCTAATATCTCAGTTGCAGCGCACAACCGCGCCCAAGAATTCGCCAAACCCGGCAGATACGAATATGAAATTCAAGCTGAAATAGAACATACTTTTGGCTTAAATGGCTGTACTCCGGCTTACCCTTCTATTGTTGCATCCGGTTACAATTCTTGCGTCCTACACTACATCGAAAACAACCGGCAAATGCAGGAAAACGATTTGTTGCTAATAGATGCCGGTTGTGCTTGCGGGTACTACAACGCCGATATTACTCGCACCTTTCCTGTTAGCGGCAAATTTACAGCCGAACAACAGATAATTTATGACTTAGTTTTGCAAGCACAATTGCAGGCAATTAGTCAAGTATATCCTGGAAATCCTTACAGCAAAATTCACGAAACAGCGGTGCGCGTTTTGGTGGAAGGTTTAATGGATTTAAAACTTTTGGTGGGCGACATTGAAGAGATAATTAAAGAAGAGAAGTACAAGCCATTTTATATGCACCGCACTGGTCATTGGCTGGGATTGGACGTGCACGATGTCGGCGTTTATCAGTACGGCGAAAATCCGCAAGTTTTGCAGGCCGGACAAGTGCTGACGGTGGAACCGGGGATTTATATTTCTCCTTATATTAAACCCGTGGAAGGACAGCCGGAGGTTCCTGAAAAATGGCGCGGGATTGGCGTGAGAATTGAAGATGATGTTTTGGTGACATTTGACAGCCATGAAGTCTTGACGGCGGGAGTTCCTAAATAAAGGTAGAAGGCTTTAGACACAAGTCAAAAAAGATTCTGTCTAATTAAGTTGGCAGTAAAGGCTTGAGCTTTGTTAGTATTAACTTGAAAAAGCTCAAGTCCGCAACTGGCAAACCTAGAGCAATTATGTGTATTGATCCTACCAAGATCGATCGACCTCTCGAAACCTGCGAATCATTAGTAGCAGAGCAAAAAGCAAAAATTCGGCAACTTGAAGAGGATTTGCAGCAGCAGAGAGAATTGTGCCATAAATTAGAAGCACAACTCAAAGCAGTGGAGAATGCGGACTCTTCGGCTTGGGCAACGGAATCGGATATCACCGAGGACGATCGCATTCAGTTAATCGCATCTCTGGAAAAAAGCCAGGAAATGTACCGAACTCTCATCAAACATTATCCCAATGGCTCGGTGTTTTTGTTCGATCGCGATTTGCGCTATACCCTGGTTGACGGTCAAGGTTTGGCAGTAGTTGGTTTGTCAAAAGAACTGTTGGAAGGTAAAACATTGTGGGAAGTATCGCCACCTGAAGATTTGCCACTTTTTGAGACTACATATCGCGCTGCTTTGGCAGGAAAAGAGAATACTTTTGAATATAAATACGGCGGTCGCGTTTATTCAACAACAATTGCTCCCGTCAAAAACGACCGGGAAGAAATTTTTGCCGGCATGGTAGTTACTCAGGATATCACCGAAAAAAAACAGGCAGAAATAGCGCTGCAAGAAATCAAAAATCAGCTAAAAATTAAATATCAAAAGCGCACTGAAGACTTAAAAACAGCCAACACTCAATTGCGGGAAGAAATTATCTATCGCTGGCAGGCCGAAGAAGCTCTGCGAGAAAGCCAGGAACAGCTAGAATTGTTTTTCTCTCAATCTTTAGATGGTTTTTTCTTTATGATGCTGGACGAACCCGTACACTGGGACGATACAGTTGACAAAGAAAAAGTCTTGGATTACATATTTGCTAAGGGGCGGGTAACGAAGGCAAACGATGCTTTGATAGCTCAATACGGAGGTACCAGGGAAGAGTTTATTGGCCGGACGCTTGACTCTTTATTTTCGCACAACTTGACTGGTAGCAGAGAGATAATAAGGCAATTTTTTGAGGCTGGCAGAATTCACATCGAAAATGAAAATCGCAAGTTTGACGGGGTTCCATTTTGGGTAGAAGGCGACTATATTTGCATTTACGATTCCCACAGCAGAATCATGGGCTATTTTGGCGTGCAGCGCGATATTAGCGATCGCAAAAAAACAGAAGCAGCGCTGAAAGAAAGTGAAGAAAGGTTCCGACAGCTAGCAGAAAACATTGAAAGCGTGTTTTGGATGGTAAACGTTCAACCCCAGGAAGTTATTTATATCAGTCCGGGTTACGAAAAGATTTGGGGCAGAAGCTGCGCTGATTTGTATGCTAACGGGCGCTTTTTTGCAGATTCCCTCCATCCAGAAGATCGTGAGCGCGTTATTGCTAATTTAACTAGACAAATTGAGTCTGAAGACGAGATAGAATATCGAATTGTCAGGCCGGACGGCAAAACCTGCTGGATTCGCGATCGGGCTTTTCCGATTAGAAATCACTTTGGTAAAGTTTACCGCATGGTGGGCATTGCAGTAGATATTACCGCACGCAAACAGGCAGAACAAACCATCCGCGAAAGTGAAGTACGCTTCCGCCAGCTAGCAGAAAATATCCAAGATTCCGTCTGGCTAATGTCTGCGGAATTCACCGATTTATTGTATCTGAGTCCAGCTTACGAACAAATCTGGGGGCGCAGTCGCGAAGAATTGTATGCTGATCCATTAAAAATGATGCAGTGGGTGCATCCAGAAGATAAACTCCTGTTGGAAAAGGCAATGGGACGAGTGTTGCAGGGCGAGTCCACCAATACCGAATATCGGATTTTTCTGCCAGACGGCACAATTCGCTGGGTGTGCGATCGAGCTTTTCCCATTTACGACGAATCCGGCAAAATTTACCGCATCGCGGGTATTTGCGAAGATATCAGCGATCGCAAATTTACCGAGACCCGCATCCAAGCAGCACTCCGCGAAAAAGAAGTATTGATCAAAGAAATTCACCACCGAGTCAAAAATAATATGCAGGTAATTTCCAGCCTGCTGCAACTTCAAGCTCAATATATTGAAGACGAACCGACGCTAGCTTTATTTGAAGAAAGCCAGACCCGCATCCATTCAATGGCTCTGATTCACGAGCAATTGTATCAATCCGAACATCTCGATCGCATCGACCTTCCCCCCTACGTCGAAAACTTGGTTGCTAATTTGTATCAATCTTTTGGGTGCGGCAACACTGCTATCAAATTCAATCTTAACCTTGACCCAATTTATTTAAACATAGAAACAGCAATTCCTTGCGGTTTAATTATTAACGAAGTAGTGTCTAATTCCTTAAAATATGCTTTTAGGCAAAGTTTAGCCGGTGAAATTAACATAGAATTTAATGAATTAAGTTCTCAGGAACTTCAATTAATTATTCAAGATAATGGTAGCGGATTCCCGGCTGGTTTCGACGTAAAAAATGCCGAAACATTAGGATTGCGATTAGTGAGAATGTTGTCGTGCCAATTAGAGGCGAGTATTGCAATTGACAGTCAGTGTGGAACCTGCTACACTCTAATTTTTAAAGAGTTAAATTATCGGCGACGCATTTAAGGAAAAATGAACCCTATAAAAATTTTGGTGGTCGAAGACGAAGTTATTGTAGCGCAAGACATAGCAGGCCGATTAAAAAAACTGGGGTATGCAGTAACAGCTACAGTTTCTTCAGGAGAAGAAGCAATTCAAAAAGCTCTAGAAAACCCGCCAGATTTAGTGTTGATGGATATCGTGCTTAAAGGTGAGATAGACGGGGTAACAGCGGCAGAAAAAATCCGAACTAATAGGAATGTGCCGACAGTATTTTTAACAGCTTATGCCGACGATAAAACGCTGCAAAGAGCGAAACTTACAGACCCACTCGGTTATATTATCAAACCATTTCAACAAAATGATTTGCGGGTGGCGATCGAGATTGCCCTGCACAGACACGAAATCGAAACCAAGATGCGAGAATCTCTCAAAGCCGCGGAAGCAGTTAAAGAGTCAGTGGAAGAAAAATCGCACCGCCAAAACCAGTATATTTCAATGGCCGCTCACGAATTGCGGAATCCCCTCAACGCGATTTTAATTTCTGCGGAACTTCTGGATCTCGATCGAACTCGCAGCAGTGACGAATCCCAAGTTAGAACCCTGCGGCTGGTGCACTCAGCTACCCAGAAGATGAACCAGCTAATCGACGATATGCTGTTCATGGGTCGAGCAGAAGCAGGTCAACTCAAATGCAATCCATTACCGATAAATTTAGTCGAATTTTGTCAAGATTTGCTCGGTCAATTGCAGTTAGGAAATGAAGCCAAGCACAAACTAACATTAATCCCGTCAGATGTTACCAGTGCAATATTAGATCAACAATTGCTGCATGGCATTCTCTCCAATTTAATCGTCAACGCCATCAAATATTCTCCCAACGGCGGGCAAGTCACCTTGGAATTGGAATACCGTCAAGCAGGTCAGGGAGACAAAGAAGCTATTTTCTGCTTATCTCCTCAGTGTTTGTTTGGCAATTCCCAATTTACAAATATTAACTCTCCCTCACTAATTCTGCGTATTCGAGACGAAGGTATCGGCATCCCAGAAACTGAAGTAGGGAAAATATTTGAAATGTTTTACCGCTGCAAGAATACGGGAAAGATTAAAGGTAACGGTTTGGGATTAACAATTGTTAAAAAAGCTGTGGAATTGCAAGGAGGCGCGATCGCCTGCGAAAGCAAAATGGGCGTGGGTACAACCTTCACAGTCGCGCTTCCTTACGTAGCACTTTCCTGTAAGACTCAACGAGAAACAAGTTAAATGCCACTACAAAGACTAATCAAAGTGTTGCAAAATCCACTCCACAGCCACCGCTAAATTTGCTGCAATAAAATCCGGTTTAGTATGGTGCTGATACTCCCCACTCAACACACTTTCCCCGTAACCAGTCTGCACCAAAATACCAGTACAGCCGGCATTGTGAGCCATATCAACATCAGTCGCTTTATCCCCGACCATAAAACTATTTCGCAAATCTAAATCCTGTTCCCAAGCGGCCGCTACCAACATCCCTGTATTTGGTTTTCGCCACGTTGTATATCGCGTGAATTCTGGGTTGGTTCCGCCTTCGGCTGCGCTTAAATAAGGACAGTAATAAAGAGCATCTAACTTGGCTCCTGCTTCATTTTCTAATAGCTGACAAAGGCGTTTGTGCAAAGCTTCTACGTGGCTGACTGGATAATAACCCCTCGCCGGGCCGGATTGATTGGAAACCAAACAGCAAAATATTTGTTTGTCATTTAAACGGCGTACAGCTTGGGCTACTCCGGGGATTAAATGCAAGTCTTCTACTTTGTGGATGTAGCCGGCTTCGATATTGAGAACGCCATCTCTGTCAAGAAATACTGCTCGTTTCATTGTTGTACTATATTTGATATAACTTGGCGATTGAAATCGCGTCTACATAAACAAAGTCTGCCTGCGCGGACTGAAGAGAAGAAATGCAAGTCTAGGTAAACTCGTCATTCTAAAAGAGATTGTTTTTCCAGCCATTCGCGGAAGCTGGCATGATACAAACCATAGCAAATTTCTCCTCCAATTTCTTGTTTATTGAAGAACTCGATCCAATTGTCTAACGCTTTTTCAACATCGTATTCATCCTGATCAATTATATTGGATATCGCACTTACAGATAAACTTGCTGTTGATTGTACCAAAACATTCAGTACAGACAACTCGATCGCCGATAAGCCATCACCTCTCATCCGCAGCCAGTGGTTTTGATAATACGCTGCTAAACCGGGAGGAAGTTCAGAGACAAGTGAGGACTCCCCCAGATTAGCATCGGGGTGTGAATTCTCGTTAATGGCAGGTAACATCTGACTCAGATACATGAAATTGTTTTCGCTGAGAGTGGCGAGTTGGTGGCCCAATTCCGGTGCAGTTAAATCCGGTGCGGTTGATAGGTATTGCTGAATGTAGTTAAGGGCATCTTCGCGATTTTGGGCGGGATAATCTCTTAAATCGAGGGTTTGAGAGGGGGTTTCAATTAACAAACCGGATTTCTCTCTCAAAAACGGGCGGCGGGCGAGGATAAAATAAGTACGATCGCCCAAATATCTCGGCAGGTAAAACAGATTGGTACTGGGAGGCTGACTCGTGCGGGCGATCGCATCTACAGAATCAATGACTATTATCAACTTTTGGCGATCGTTTAATTTATCGCTAATTTGCTGAAGCAACAAAGACAAAAACCAACTCCCATCATCGGATTCGAGATTTTGAATTTGAGATTTGAGCTTGAGGATTTCGGATGTTTCCCCATTGGCCGCAAGGTATTTGTCAATCAGTTGAGTGCAGACAGAAGCGAGAAAATCTTCAGCTCGATTTTTGCCCTCAACTGCAGCGTTGTAATAGATACTGCGAGGATGGGCCCTGACATATTGGGCGAGGATGGAACTTTTGCCGCAGCCGGGAGTGCCGACAATTGTGAAATAACCGCGGCTGTGGGAGTCCAGAAAGTCGGAAATCGCAGAAAAAATAAACTTGCGACCTGCAAAATTCTCGGTTTTTTCTCGCAGGAGTTGCTGAAATTCTTTTGGGTAAGCAGCGGTAGAGATGGGAGTTGACAGAGGTGAGGAATTCATGTTAGTGCCTCCACCCCTTCTAGGCGCAGAAAATATACGCGACCGGATTCTTCGCCTACCACAATTGTGACTCCATCGGGTGCAATAGCGCAAGAGGCGATCGGATTTTCGCTCATGAAACTAGCAATGATATTTCCAGTTGTTAAATCCCAGACTTTGAGGGTGTTGTCTCTTGAACCAGAAATTACCCGCTTGCCATCAGCAGTGACGGCTACTGCATATACCGAATTGCTATGATCTTTGAGTTTCTTTCCAGTTGTTAAATCCCAGACTCTGATGGTGTTGTCCAAAGAACCAGAAATTGCCCGCTTGCCATCAGCAGTGACAGCTACTGCATTTACCCAGTTATTGTGACCTTCGAGAGTAAACTGTTCCTTTCCAGTTGTTAAATCCCAGACTTTGATGGTCTTGTCGGATGAACCAGAAATCGCCCGCTTGCCATCATCCGTGACGGCTACTGCATTTACCCAGTCGCTGTGACCTTCGAGGGTAAACAGTTCATCTCCAGTTGTTAAATCCCAGACTTTGATACAGTTGTGATCTGAACCAGAAATTGCCCGCTTCCCATCGGGAGTGATGGCGACTGCTTTTACCAAATTGCTGCGACCTTTGAAAGTAAATTCTTCCTTTCCAGTTGTTAAATCCCAGATTTTGATGCTGTTGTCATCTGAACCAGAAATTGCCCGCTTCCCATCAGCAGTGATGGCTACTGCATTTACCCAGTTGCTGTGACCTTCGAGAGTAAACGGTTCCTTTTGAGTTGTTAAATCCCAGACTTTGAGGGTGTTGTCCCACGAACCAGAAATTGCCCGCTTACCATCAGCAGTGACAGCTACTGCATTTACCCAGTGGCTGTGACCTTTGAAAGTAAATAGTTCATCTCCAGTTGTTAAATCCCAGACTTTGATGGTGGTGTCCAAAGAACCAGAAATTGCCCGCTGACCATCAGCAGTGACGACTACTGCATTTACTGAGTCGCTGTGACCTTCGAGAGTAAACTCTTCCTTTCCAGTGGTTAAATCCCAAACTTTGAGGGTGTTGTCCCACGAACCAGAAATTGCCCGCTGGCCATCAGCAGTGACGGCTACTGCATTTACCAAGTCGCTATGACCTCTGAGAGTAAATAGTTCCTTTCGAGTTGTTAAATCCCAGACTTTGATGGTTTTGTCGGATGAACCAGAAATTACCAACTTGCCATCAGCAGTGACGGCTACTGCATTTACTGAGTTGCTGTGACCTTTGAGAGTAAACTCTTCCTTTCCAGTGGTTAAATCCCATACTTTGAGGGTTTTGTCTCTTGAACCAGATATCGACCGTTTGCCATCAGCAGTGACGGCTACTGAATTTACTGAGTTGCTATGACCATTGAGAGTAAATTCTTCTTTTCCAGTTGTTAAATCCCAGACTTTAAGGGTGTGGTCAAAAGAACCAAAAATTGTCCGCTTGCCATCAGCAGTGACTGCTACTGAATTTACTGAGTTGCTATGACCTTTGAGAGTAAACAGTTCCTTTCCAATGGTTAAATCCCAGACTTTGAGGGTGTTGTCCCACGAACCAGAAATTGCCCGCTTGCCATCGGCAGTGACGGCTACTGCATTGACTGAGTTTCTATGACCTGTGAGAGTAAACTGTTCCTTTCCAGTTGTTAAATCCCAGACTTTGAGAGTGTTGTCTCCTGAACCTGAAATTGCCTGCTTGCCATGAGCAATGACAGCGACTGCATTTACCGAGTTGCTGTGACCTTCAATGGTGCGTAGCAATCCCCTTCGAGGGGGAGTTAAACAGGGTGTCAAAGGACGCAACCAAGCTGCTGCTTTCCACTGCTTTGCCACCTCCAGCATTGCCTGAATCGGAGGCATTTCAAAGTACAGTAAGCGACCTAACAATTGCCCTGCCAGTTGCGTCCGATCTCGAACCCAAATATGTGCCGACAACCTGAGTGTCCTTTGAATCAAGTTGAGGGATTTCGCTTTTTCTGAGTTGTATTCTGGGTGAGTTAATGATTCTGAAGCGCCAACCAAATCGAAATCATCAATCAGTGCCTGCCCCCCAAACTCTGGATGCTGAATCTTTGCTATCAGAAAGTTAAAATCAGTCAGTGTTTGATAATACTTTTGTAAATTCCCGGACTTAACATAATTTGGCAGTAAGCTGCCCAGATAAGCACGTTGATATGAAAGTGGTTTGGCCGCTAACTTGTCAGCAAATTCTCCCATCTCACGCCATCTCCTTTTCTAAATACTCAGTAATCCCTTCTAGTCGCAGGAAATATACGCGGCCGGATGCGTCGCCTGCCACAATTGTGACTCCATCGGGTGCAATAGCGCAACAGGCGATCGAACTTTCACCCCTGAAACTGGCAATGACATTTCTACTGGACAAATCCCAGACTTTGAGGGTTTTGTCAGATGAACCGGAAATCGCCCGCTTGCCATCAGCAGTGACAGCGACTGCTTTTACCGAGTAGCTGTGACCAGTGAGAGTAAACTCTTCCTTTCGAGTTGTTAAATCCCAGACTTTGAGGGTGTTGTCAATTGAACCAGAAATCGCCCGCTTGCCATCAGCAGTGACGGCAACTGAATTTACCGAATCGCTGTGGCCCACGAGAGTAAATAGTTCGTTTCGAGTTACTAAATCCCAGACTTTTACCGTTTTGTCCTCTGAACCAGAAATTGCCCGTTTGCCATCAGCGGTGAGGGCTACCGCATTTACCGAGTAGCTGTGACCAGTGAGAGTAAACTCTTCCTTTCGAGTTGTTAAATCCCAAACTTTGAGAGTTTTGTCCGCTGAACCAGAAATTGCCCTTTTGCCATCAGCAGTGACGACTACTGCATTGACTGAGTTGTTATGACCTCTAAGAGTAAACTCTTCCTTTCCAGTTGTTAAATTCCAGACTTTGAGGTTTGTGTCCTCTGAACCAGAAATCGCCCGCTTCCCATCAGCAGTGACGGCTACTGCATATACTGAGTTGCTATGACCTTCGAGAGTAAACAGCTCCTTTCGAGTGGTTAAATCCCAGATTTTGAGCGTGCTGTCCTCTGAACCAGAAATCGCCCGCTTCCCATCCTCCGTGATAGCAACTGCATTTACCAAATAGGTATGACCATGAGAAGTAAACTCTTCCTTTTGATTTGTTAAATCCCAGACTCTGATGCTGTTGTCTCTTGAACTAGAAATCGCCTGTTTCCCATCCTCCGTGACGGCTACTGCATATACCCAGCCGCTGTGGCCTCCGAGAATAAACGATTGGTTTCTGGTTATTAAATCCCAAACTTTTAGGGTTTTATCTCTTGAACCCGAAATCAGCCGTTTCCCATCAGCAGTGACAGCAACTGTATATACTGGGTAGCTGTGGCCTTTGAGAGTAAATTCTTCCTTTCCACTTGTTAAATTCCAGACTTTGAGCGTGTTGTCTCTTGAACCCGAAATTGCCCGCTTGCCATCAGCAGTCACGGCTACTGTATGTACTGAGTAGCTGTGACCTTTGAGAGTAAATTCTTCCTTTCCAGTGATTAAATCCCAGACTTTTAGGGTTTTGTCCCACGAACCAGAAATCGCCCGCTTGCCATCCTTCGTGATGGCTACTGCATATACTGAGTTGCTATGACCTTCGAGAGTAAACAGCTCCTTTCGAGTAGTTAAATCCCAAACTTTGAGAGTTTTGTCCGCTGAACCAGAAATTGCCCGCCTGCCATCCTTCGTGACGGCTATTGCATATACCGAGTTGCTGTGACCTGTGAGAGTAAACTCTTCCTTTTCAGTGGTTAAATTCCAGGCTTTTATGGTGTTGTCCGAGGAACCAGAAATCACGCGCTTGCCATCCTCCGTGATAGCAACTGCATTTACCGAGTTCCTGTGACCTGTGAGAGTAAACTCTTCCTTTCCAGTGCTTAAATTCCAGATTTTTATGGTGTTGTCCGAGGAACCAGAAATCACGCGCTTGCCATCCTCTGTGATAGCAACTGCATTTACCGAGTTCCTGTGACCTTCGAGGGTGCCTAGTAGCCCCCTGCAAGGGGGAGTTAAACAGGGTGCCAAAGGACGCAACCAAGGTGCTGCTTTCCA
Organism: Microcoleus sp. Pol11C2; assembly: GCF_036701505.1. Classification (NCBI taxonomy): domain Bacteria; kingdom Bacillati; phylum Cyanobacteriota; class Cyanophyceae; order Oscillatoriales; family Microcoleaceae; genus Microcoleus; species Microcoleus sp. Pol11C2. The sequence continues at coordinate 23,760 of NZ_JAUBQX010000037.1, read as the reverse complement.
CTGCTTGGCTACCTCCAGCATTGCCTGAATCTCTGGCATTTTAAAGTAGCGTAAGCGCCCTAACTGTTCTGCCAGTTTTGTCTTATCTTCATCCAAAATCTCGGCTGACATCCACAGTACCGCTTCAATCAAGTTCAGGGCTTTCGCTTTTTCTGGATTGTACTCGGGGTTAGTTACTGCTTCTGAATCGTCAACTAAATTAAAATCATCAATAAGCGCCTGTAGTCCAAATTCAGGATGCTGAAGCTTTGCCATCAGAAAATTAAAATCAGTCAGTGTTTGATAATACTTTTGTAAATTCCCTGACTTAACATAATTTGGCAGTAAGCTGCCCAGATAAGCACGTTGATAGGAAAGTGGTTTAGCCGCTAACTTGTCAGCAAATTCTCCCATCTCACGCCATCCCCTTTTCTAAATACTCAGTAATCCCTTCGAGTCGCAGGAAATATACGCGGCCGGATTCGTCGCCTGCGACAATTGTGACTCCATCCGGTGCAATAGCGCAACAGGCGATCGGGCTTTCACCCGTGAAACTAGCAATGATATTTCCATTCGACAAATCCCAGACTTTGAGGGTGTTGTCCGACGAACCAGAAATCGCCATTTTGCCATCAGCAGTGACGGCGACTGTATTCACCAAGCTGCTGTGACCAGTGAGAGTTAACTCTTCCTTTCCAGTTGTTAAATCCCAGACTTTGAGGATGTTGTCTGTTGAACCAGAAATCGCCCGTTTCCCATCAGCAGTGACGGCTAATGTATTTACTGAGTTTCTGTGACCTTTGAGAGTAAACTCTTCCTTTCCAGTTGTTAAATCCCAGACTTTGAGGGTTTTGTCATCAGAACCAGAAATCGCCCGTTTGCCATCAGCAGTGACAGCAACTGCATTTACCGAGTAGCTGTGACCTTTGAGAGGAAACTCTTCCTTTCCAGTTGTTAAATCCCAGACTTTGAGGGTGTTGTCATCAGAACCAGAAATTGCCCGTTTGCCATCAGCAGTGACAGCAACTGCTTTTACTGAGTAGCTGGGGAGAGTAAACAGTTCCTTTCCAGTTGTTAAATCCCAGACTTTGAGGGTGTTGTCTTTTGAACCAGAAATCGCCCTTTTGCCCTCAGCAGTAACAGCAACTGCATTTACCGAGTAGCTGTGGAGAGTAAGCAGTTCCTTTCCAGTTGTTAAATCCCAGACTTTGAGGGTGTTGTCTTTTGAACCAGAAATCGCCATTTGGCCATCAGCAGTGACAGCAACTGCATTTACCGAGTAGCTATGACCTTTGAGAGTAAACAGTTCATTTCCAGTTGTTAAATCCCAGACTTTGAGGGTTTTGTCTCTTGAACCAGAAATCGCCTGCTTCCCATCAGCAGTGACAGCAACTGCATTTACCGAGTTGCTGTGACCTTTGAGAGTAAACTGTTCATTTCCAGTGGTTAAATCCCAGACTTTGAGGGTTTTGTCCCACGAACCAGAAAGCGCCCGCTTGCCATCCTCCGTGACAGCGACTCCATTTACCGAGTTGCTGTGACCTTTGAAAGTAAAGTGTTCATTTCCAGTTATTAAATCCCAGACTTTGATGGTGTTGTCCGCTGCACCAGAAATCGCCCTCTTCCCATCAGCAGTGACGGCGACTGCATATACTGAGTTGCTGTGACCTTTGAAAGTAAAGTGTCTATTTCCAGTTATTAAATCCCAGACTTTGATGGTGTTGTCTGCTGCACCAGAAATCGCCCTCTTCCCATCAGCAGTGACGGCGACTGCATATACTGAGTTGCTGTGACCTTTGAGAGTAAACTCTTCCTTTCCAATTGTTAAATCCCAGACTTTGATGGTGGTGTCCGATGAACCAGAAATCGCCCTCTTCCCATCAGCAGTGACGGCTACTGCTTTTACCAAGTCGCTGTGACCTTTGAGAGTAAACAATTCATTTCGAGTTGTTAAATCCCAGACTTTGATGGTTTTGTCCCACGAACCGGAGATTGCCAGTTTGCCATCAGCAGTGACAGCAACTGCATATACTGACTTGCTGTGACCTTTGAGAGTAAACTCTTCCTTTCCAATTGTTAAATCCCAGACTTTGATCGTGTTGTCCCACGAACCAGAAATCGCCATTTTGCCATCAGCAGTGACGGCTACTGCATTTACCCAGTGGTTGTGACCTTTGAGAGTAAATTCTTCCTTTCCAGTTGTTAAATCCCAGACTTTGATCGTGTTGTCCGATGCACCAGAAATCGCTCGCTTCCCATCCTCCGTGACAGCGACTCCATTTACCGAGTTGCTGTGACCTTCGAGGGTTCGTAGTAGTCCCCTGCGAGGGGGAGTTAAACAGGGTGTCAAAGGACGCAACCAAGGTGTTGCTTTCCACTGCTTTGCTACCTCTGGCATTGCCTGAATAGCCGGAATGTTAAAGTGCAGCAAGCGCCCTAACAATTGCCCTGCCAGTTGCGTCTTATCATGCTCCCAAATATCGGCTGACATCCACAGTACCGCTTGAATCAAGTTCAGGGCTTTCGCTGTTTCGGGATTGTACTCTGGGTGAGTTATTGCTTCTGAATCCTCAACCAAATTGAAATCATCAATAAGTGCCTGCACCCCAAACTCAGGATGCTGAATCTTTGCCATCAGAAAGTTAAAATCAGTCAGTTTTTGATAATACTTTTCTAAGTTCCCTGAGTTGACATAATTTGGTAGTAAGCTGCCGAGATAAGCACGTTGATAGGAAAGGGGTTTGGAAGCTAACTTGTCAGCAAATTCTCCCATCTCACGCCATCCCCTCTTCTAAATACTCAGCAATCCGTTGATTTACTTGCTTAAAAATTCTCCGCTTTGCATCCATCTCCCGTTTGCCTTTCAGAAAGTCAAGGAAACTAGCATGATAGATGGTATAGCAGATTTCTTCGCCTACATTCTGCTTTTTCAAATACTCAACCCACTCATCTTCTAAAACCTTTCCCACATCGCATTGATCCACCTTGACAATTCCAGCAATCATCTGGCAGGGAATCGCCGTGCCAATCTCTAGTAAAATATACAAGACAATCTCCATCAATTGCCCTGGCTTAGCTTCCATTCCCATCCGCACCCAATGGCTTTGATAATACTCTTGCAGCCCATCGGGCAATTGCGTTAAACTCAAGTCATTGTAATCACCATTAGCAATTGCAGGCAAAACATAGCGCAAATACATAAAATTGTTTTCGCTTTTGTTGGTCACTTGCTCGACAAAAGTTGTATCTAAAATGCTGCGATTGTGAATCCAGTTTCTCAGTTTATCTTTATACTCCGTATCGGTATTAATCGCATACCGAATATACTCTTTGATATCCTCCCGATTGAAATTAACATACTCGCTCTCTCTTAAATCTAACTCTTTTACCGGAACATCTACTAACAACTGCTTTTTATCAGAAGCATAGGGTCGCCGCGTCAGCAGAAAATATACGTTAGTGGGCAGATTTTTCGGTAAATGTAAAAGATTTCCTCCCGGTTCTTGTTCGACTTCATCCAGTGCATCAATTGCAATTACCAAACGATCGCCCGCCGTGAGTTTTCCTGCCACCTGTGCCAGTAAAGTTGGTAAATCGGCGTCTTCTGAATTTGGCAATTGATAGCGGTCAATTAATTGTCGGCGAATGCTCTTCAAAAACAATTCTGGTCTGTTGCGACGTTCGACGAGAATATTGAAATAGCAGGGAGATTGATGTTCCCAGACGTATTTGGCAACGATCGAACTTTTGCCCATTCCCGCATCCCCGACGATTGTAAAATAACCGTGAGGATTTTCGGTGATAAATTGTTCAAAATTCTCAAAAACAAATCCGCGTCCGCAAAACCTCCGAATTTTTTCTTCTATTAACGATCTAAATTCTTCAGGGTAGGGGGCAAATACTGGGTCTGGTTTTGGATAATACTTCTGTTTTAATTTTATAAACAATAGATTTAATTTACCGGCACCTTTTTGGTCAAGAAGTTGAGGAAAACTATTTCCAAACCTCATATAAATCTCTCCCATCCGCTGTTTTACAGCAGCTTCTGTTATGCTGAATTTTACTGAAAGCTGTGCCTGATTGAGGGGTGCTCTTTCAGGAGAGGAGAGTGCTGCTAATAATGTTTCGGTGTGTTCCATCGATAATCCATGTGTCCCAGATTCGCGTCTAAGGAATTCTTGCCAATCCATCTAGGTTAACCCCTAATTTAACTTTATTACAACTTACGCATCATGCACTTAAATCATCCTGAGCCTTGCCAATGAGCTCTTAGACGGCTGGGATGCTTCCCAGTCCTGAGCCTTGCGAAGAATCGGGACTCTGCATGACAGTAGTTTAATTATACCTTGAGTATACTTTGATTATACCGACCTCTAATAGACCTAACTTTATACCTCTGGTCAACTTCACTCAATTAAAGTGATGCGATGATTTGATCAGAAGCACAAAAGCAATTTTTGATAAACATTGGAGGTCACTAGAAATGAATCTTAACTTATTCGGCAACTCACACCCAGACGAAGATTATAGCAAAATGGATGAAATCCCATCACTGGGGATAGGTATAAAAATTATTAGCCAAATTGCCGATGAGCTTAGTTATACCCACACTTCTGACCATCGAAACTGTCTGTTAATTGTAAAATATTTTCAGCCTGTACTACCTCACCCTAGCACTCAAGCTGATTGTTTTAAGCGAGCGACCGATACTTTAAACATTTTCAACTGGCTGAAAGAGCAAAAAACTAGCCAATCCGAGCGAAGTTCTAACCAGCCACTGCAAAAGATTACCCTTCAACTCAATAGTGATATTGCCACTGTCACTCAAGTTTTATGGTGGGTCGAACAGTTAGAGAATCTACCACTTCCCGAAGAAGTTTTGCAGCTTTGTAAACTTGCGACGGTGGAGGGGTTTATCAATGCTATTCACCACCACAAAAATATGCCATCAAACACTCCGATCGAGCTTGCGATAGCAGTTTTTAACGAACGCATAGAAATTCAAATTTGGGATTGGGGAAAGCCTCTTAATTGCCAAGGAAAAGTTGCACCTGAACAATCGCCAGCAAAAGATACCTTCGGTTTAAAGGAGCTGCAATTTATGTTTTAGCAAAGATGACTATATCTGCCAATCATTCTTTAATTAGTTCTGCCTGACTAGGATCGATAGGTTTTAATCTCCTGCCCGATTTGCCCTAAAAATCATGGCAGATAGCAAATTAAAACTAACCTTGCCTGCCCTTCATTCTCCCTTTTTGCTTCAGTAGGATATCTGTAGAAACAAAAAAGCTCAATATTTAGCAGAGAAAACCGTTATGAACTCTAACTTAGGCAATTCGCACCGTGACGAAGATTTTAGCGAAATCGATGAAATAGGAAAAATAGGTATAAAACTTATTGGCAAAATTGCCGATGAGCTAAGTTATACCCGCACATCTGAGGGTCGAAACTGTCTGTTAATTGTAAAATATTTTCAGCCAGCTTTAGTACCACCACAACCTAGCACTCAAGCTACTTTTTTTAAGCGTGCGATCGATGTCTTACACAGCTTTAACTGGCTTCAAGAGCAACGAAATCCCCAATCCGATCGAAGTTATAAGCAGCCACTTCACAAAATTAAACTTCAAGTACGTAGCTCGCTCCAGGCTGTTACTCAAGTTTTCTGGTGGGTCGAGCAGTTTTTTTAGAGCTTCTACCCATTCCCGAGACAGTTTTGCAGCTTTGTAAGCTTGCGGCGATCGAGGGTTTTACCCATGCTGTTCGCCACGCGAACACAAATCGGTCATTGGAAACTCCGAAAATAGAACTGGCGATCGCAGTATTTAACAAACGCCTAGAGATCGAAATATGGGATTGGGGCAAGCCTTTTGACCTCAAGACCAAGCTAAAAGAAGAATTGCCCGAAAAAACTCTGTTTAGTTGGAACGACCTGGCCTTTACTCTTCACTAAAGCTGTTCTGAAATTGCCACCCGTCTATTCACAACATAAAGGTAGTTTTTTGTGATGATTACTGATACTACTCCCAAGATTCTAGTTGTGGATGATGACCCATCCATCCGCAATTTAATTCATCGCTTTTTGAATCAGAAATATCAAGTAGATTCGGCAGCAGATGGGGAGACCGCTTTAACATTGTTTGAGAAATTCAAGCCACTGCTAGTAGTTCTCGATTGGAATTTGCCGGATACTACAGGCTATCACCTCTGCCAGGAAATGCAGCGCCGTACTAATGTTTTTGTGGTAATGCTAAGCAGCCGCACAGACGAAGCTGATAAACTTAAAGTCCTATCCGCCGGTGCTGATGACTATATCTGCAAACCCTTTGGTTTGGCCGAGTTGGCAATTCGTATAGAAGTGGTGTTGAGACGCATGAGGCCTGTGACCCCATCACGTATTGTATTCGATCAATTTGCGATCGATTCAGCGCGTCGAGAAGCAACACTCAACGATCGCATTATCAAGTTAACAACCTTGGAATTTAATATCTTGTATTTTTTAGCAAGTCATTCCGGTCAATCTTGGAGTCGCCAACAGCTAATCGAAAAAATCTGGGGGTGGAACTGCAACGACACAGGAGAAGAGAACGTTGTTAGCGTACATATCGGTCAGATTCGCAAGAAAATGATTCAAGCTGATGCTAGTGGGTGGCAGTTTATTAAAACTATTCGGGGTTACGGTTACAGGTTCGAGCCGCCCGTTAGCGAAGCCCTCGAAGAGGATCGTACTGCAATGGCAATTTCCTAAGCTCATTTGCATTAACCACTTTATAAAAGTCTAATTTAGAATTTTATTGCTCGATCAAAATAGGTAAAAACCGATTGTGAAAGTTGAGGGTATGGAATGTGATTTACAGCAGATGATGGATGATTTAGAAGACTAACATCGAGTTTTAGATGCCCGACTTTCCTCGTCCCCGGGTCGGGAAACCAGCTAAATTGTAGGGACACGGCACGGCCGTGTCCTGACTTAGATATCCTAGTTTTTAGCCGCCCCAAACCTTCTTCAAAACATCTTGAGGAGAGATGTCGGCCATTTTGCCAGTAGGAGATTTAATGCCCAAAAATCGATCGCTCTTTGGCAGCAATTTCGCCGGTTCCGTCGGGCCGAACAAAGCTATTGTATAAGTTTGAACCGCCACAGCTAAGTGCATCGGCGCACTGTCAGTACATATCATCAAATTAGCAGCAGCAATCGTGGCAGCCAACTTGCCGACATCATCCGGCGAGATAACTTTTACATTTGGACATGACTCGACTAACTTTTTCACGAAGTCTGCATCTTCGGGGCCTTTCACAACAACAACGGGCAAATTTGGCTGCCGCTGCTGACAATCTTCAATTATTTGCTTCCAGTTGTCTGTAGGGTAAATTTTGTCAATACCTTTAGACACAGCTAATTGACTCGAACCGCCGTGAATTAGAATGTAACCGCTTTCTTTGATTCCCAACCGCTGCTGTTCGGCTTCCGCCCACTGAATGTCCTGTTTAGGTACATTAATTGCCAGTGGCGGACAAGGATTTTTAATGTTGAATCCTTGCAGCAAATCGTGGTACATTGAAGCTGCGTACTGTTCAGTTTTCAGCGGTACCGCAGCGGTGAGAAATCGAGCACCGTTCGTTCCCGAATACCCAACTCTCTGCGGAATGCCGGTCAGCCACAGCAGCAGCCCTACAGTCCACCGCTGGCCGAGGGAAATAACTGCTTCGTATTCGCGATCGCGAATTACGCCCAGTAAATTGCCCAAATCTGCCATAGCGTTGCGGTCTTTGAAATTGTACGTCAAGACTTCTTTGACGGATTTGCAGACTCGGTAAGCGCCCTTTGCCCTCGGTTCCACGATGACATCAATTTGCGCCTCTGGATAAGACTGCTTGAGGTCATCGAGGGTGGGGAAAAATAAAATTTGGTCGCCAATTCCGCCTGGGACAAGTGCTAGTATTCGCATCATAAACGATCGGCTATTATCTATCGAGGTAGCTCTGTGCGATCGGTCTTCAGCTATCAGCTTATAGTATTTCTAGACTTTAAAAGCTACTGGCTGACAGCTAAACAACTGACCCAAAAGTACAGGACGCTCTTAATATATACCTAGTTGGGTTAAGAACGGTTAGTTAATGCACTTATTAATTCCTGCGGCGGGTTCGGGGCGACGGATGGGGAGTCAGCGGAACAAACTGCTGCTGACTTTGCTGGAAAAACCTTTGCTGAGTTGGACTTTGGCTGCTGCTGAAGCTTCGCAGCACATTAGCTGGATTGGCATCATGGGTCAGCCAGACGATTTTCCTGATTTTAAAGCAATTCTGAGCGATTTATCTTTGGTCAAGCCCGTGGAACTGATTCAAGGTGGCGCCACCAGGCAAGAGTCAGTTTACAACGGTTTGCAAGCTTTGCCCCCCAATGCCGATCGAGTGTTGATTCACGACGGCGCGAGGTGTTTGGCAACTGCTGAATTGTTCGATCGATCTGCCGAGGTTCTCTTGACCTGTCCCGGCTTGATTGTCGCCGTCCCGGTCAAGGATACGATTAAGGTCGTAGATGAGCGTCGGATCGTGCGAGACACCCCAGACAGAAGCAATTTGTGGGCAGCCCAGACTCCCCAAGGATTTGAAGTGAAATTGTTAAAGCAGTGTCACGAAGAAGGGCGACAGAAAGGTTGGGAAGTTACAGACGATGCAGCTTTGTTTGAAAAATGCGGTTTACCAGTACAAATTGTGGAGGGAGAAGAGACGAATTTGAAAGTAACAACCCCCGTAGATTTAGCACTAGCTGAATTTATTTTGCGCCAAAGATACGGGAAATAGTTTGGAATTGTGTAAGGAAAAATTGGGAATTGTCAATGGGAATTGGTAAGCTAACTAAGTCCCCCTAAAAAAACCAAATACTCAGATAGCCGACTTCTTCAAAAATTCGGCTATCTAATAACCATCGCCTTTTATATTTAATTAAATTAACCTACTTAGTAAGGGCTTGCTGTTGGTCTGACGATAATTTCGCTAACATCAACATCGTCAGGTTGTTCGATCGCAAATACAATCGATCGCGCGATCGCAGCCGCAGGAATAGCTATTCTGCGGAATTCTTGCATTCCCGATCTTGCAGTTTCATCAGTGATGCTCTCGGCTAACTCAGACTCGGTTACTCCCGGAGAAATCACCGTCACCCGAATGTCGCCCCCAACTTCTTGTCTCAAGCCTTCTGAGATGGCTCCAACGGCGAATTTAGTAGCACAGTAAACAGCAGCAGTAGGAGAAACCGCGTGTCCGCCGATTGAAGAAAGATTAATAATCTGACCAGACTTTTGGGCTTTCATCACAGGGAGTGCCGCCGCGATGCCGTACAAAACACCTTTGATATTGACATCAATCATGCGATCCCATTCCTCAACTTTCAGTTGTTCGAGTGCGGATAGGGGCATGATGCCAGCATTGTTAATCAGAACATCTACGCGATCGAACTTACTTTGGGCAAATTGAACGAGATCCTCCATTTGACTGCGTTGTGTCACATCTAGAGCCTGGTATTCGACTGTTCCACCCTCCGCACGAATGTCCTTGGCGATCGCTTCTAGGCGATCGGTGCGACGTGCGCCTAAAACAACTTTTGCGCCCTTTTTAGCAAGCAACTTAGCACTGGCTTCACCGATTCCACTACTGGCTCCAGTGATAATGATGACTTTTCCATTTAAGTTAGACATTGAAATCTCCTATTTTTGTGATGTTACTGGGAATTTGATTTGGTTTTCTTGAAACAGCTCTTCGAGAGTTCCCGTCGCAATCAAGGCGCGAGGGCATCCCATAGCTTGTTCTTAACAAACTGTTCAAACGTTGTTGGTGTAAATGCTTGAGGTGTTCGTGCTGTCGCATAAATTCCGTTCGGATCGCCAATAGCACGGAACAAATTCTCTAACTCTCGTTGGACATCAGGCGTTGCTCCCATCGATGCCAGTTGCTGCTGGATCGATTCAATAGTCACCTGAACATATTCGATCGGGCGATCTAATACTTGTGAAAGAATAACTGTTGTTTCCAAGAGCGTTAAATTTTCTGGCCCCATCAAATTACGAGTCCACTTACCTGTCCAAGAATCATCGAGTAGATATTTCGCGGCCTCATCGCCGATATCATCCGTACTAATCCAAGGAATATCGTGGTCACTAGCATAGGGGAAGCTTACGCTATGGTCTTGCTGAATCAACTTGACTTGCTGCAGGAAATTCTCCATGAAATAGCCGGGACGCAGATGCAGCACATTTGCTGTGGTTTGGTTGAAGATCGATTCAACATCACCAACGAATGAGACTGTACCCAAATTGGGTCTTGCGCCCGCACCAATGCTAGAAATATTGACGACTCGCTTGATGCCGTTTTCGCGCACTGCTGTGGCTCCAGCCATTGCCGTCTGGATGTACCAGTTGGATAAGCTTGGCGTATCGAGTTTCGGTGGAGTCAGCCAAAACAAGGCATCTGCATTTTGTGTTGCCTCGATCGATCCTTGAGGATCGTCACTGCTAATTTGCTTCACTGTCGCACCTCGCTCAACTAAATCGGCTAACTTCTCTGGATGTCTTGCCAACAGAACGGTTTCGGCTCCAGCTTGTATCACTTTCTCAGCGGTACGTCGTCCAATGTTGCCTGATGCGGCTGCAATGACAATTTTCATAGCTATCCTCTCTTTTATGTATTAGCCCCGGCTGAAAAATTCGCGCAATTTTTCAGTGTCGCCCATTGCATCAATAACGGGGACAGGGTTCCAGTATTCACGGTAGTGAACGATTTTTCCATCCTTGGTTTCTAGGCGCATCACATAATCTTGTTGATAGTGGCGGCGTGTGGCGAGGATGTCGGCTTCTCCATGAACCTCGGCAAGTAGAACATTAGGGTTGGATGTTTGATATTCGCGAACATTCGTGAATACTAAATCTTGCATCTGTGCCACCATCTTTTTCATGTGGTTGTAGATGGCAGATTTGCCTTCAAATCGTTCTGGCGCATTCAGAGCAGCAGCATACGGAAATTCAACAACTGCATCTTCAGCAAATAAATTTATCCAAGCTTCGGTATCCTTGCCAATCAATGCAAGATGGTCAGTCAAAAGCTGTGTAATCATATCTTCCTCTTCTATTTCACCTTAAAATTGGATGGCTCTGGCTCGAAATCTCCTATTTCTGTCTCTTCTGTTGAGGTTAGTTTGAATTAAACAAACTGACCGCCCGAGACTTCGATTCTCTGTGCATTCACCCATCTGTTTTCTTCGGATAGCAAAGAGGCGATCGCACCGCCGATATCATCAGGCAGACCGACGCGACCTAGGGCGGTTTGCGAAGCGATAAAGCTGTTAATCTCAGGATTGTCACGCACCGCACCGCCATTAAAATCAGTTTCAATTGCGCCTGGGGCCACCACATTCACGGCAATCTGTCTGTGTCCCAATTCCTTAGCCATGTATCGGGTCAAAACTTCGATCGCTCCTTTCATGCTTGCATAAGCTGCATAGCCAGGTAGAGCAAAACGGGCAAGCCCAGACGAAATATTGACTATCCGTCCTCCATCATTGATCAAAGGCAGAAGTTTCTGCGTGAGGAAGAAAACGCCCTTTACATGAATATTCATCAAGCGATCGAAATCATCTTCGGTGGTATCAGCAAAAGACGCATGAACCCCAATACCAGCATTATTCACGAGGAAATCAAAATGCTCTGTCTGCCATTTATCTTGAAGTGACTCCTTGACTTGTTCCACAAAACCGTCAAAGGTTTTCGTGTTTGAAGTATCCAGTTGCAGCGCAACCGCTTGAGATCCGATATCGGCGATCGCAGATACGACATTTTTGGCATCCTCATCGCTGTTGTGATATGTCACGATGACATCGACTCCTTTTCTGGCAAGAGTCAAAGCGGTATTTTTGCCAAGTCCTCGGCTCGCACCTGTTACCAATGCGATTTTTGTCGGGTTTTTCGTCATTGCCTTATCCTTTTACTGTTTCATTCAGATGTGTTCATCGTATGAGTAAAAGCAAGCGTTTTGAATACACAGACCTCGCAATTTATTGCCTAATCCTCCAAACCCATATTTTAGGAATGGCTCAAGATGCTCTATGATGAGCAAAAGGAAAGGGTTAAATCAATCAAAAAACTAGCAGGGCGATTGAAATGCTCAACCAACTAATAAACCAAGATGCGTTAGCGAAGCCCTCGGAGAGGATCGCTAATCAATGTAAAGAATTGGCGGCATTAGTAACTCGGCACACTGAAGGCAAGGGGAACGGTTTTCATAAAACAGCTATAGATAAGCTGGAATTTACGCGAGAATCTTCAGCTTCCGCCGCACTGCACGGTGTCTATCAACCTATTCTCGGCATCATCGTTCAGGGCAAAAAAGAAGCGTTGCTGGGTGAGGAAACCTATCGTTATGGCGAGGCTCAATATCTTGTGATATCGGTTGATTTGCCTCTGAGCGGATTTGTTGTAGAGGCCACTCCCGACAAGCCGTATTTAGGATTCAAGCTGAATTTAGACCCTCGCCAACTCTGCGATATTATCACTGCCCAAACCAGTCCAAGTGCGAATAAGAAAGAAAACTGTGTCAGAGGTTTGTTTGTCAGCACCGCCGATGCACCGTTGCTCGACTGCGCCCTCAGATTGACAAGGCTTTTGGATACGCCACAAGATATCCCTATCCTGGCTCCGATGATTATCCGCGAAATCTATTATCGTCTTTTAATGGGTGAACAAGGCGAAGCTGTCCGCCAAATAGCAACATCTGGCAGCAATATGGAGCGGATAGCCGAGGCGATAAAACTCATCAAGGCTGATTTTACAAAGCCGATGCGCGTTGAGTATCTTGCAGGACAAGCCAAGATGTCTCCTTCATCTTTTCATCACCATTTCAAGCAAGTGACATCGATGAGTCCACTTCAATATCAAAAGCAATTAAGACTATTAGAAGCACGTCGCCTGATGCTTGCCGAAAACGCCGATGCCACAAATGCTGCGTATCAGGTGGGTTATGAAAGCCCCTCACAGTTCAGCCGCGAATATTCTCGTATGTTTGGTGCACCGCCGATCCGGGATATTGAGCGTTTGCGTACTGCTTGAGCGTAACTGTTTCGACTATATTGGTTTTGTTCCCCTTAACACAAATGGAGGATAAAAGCAATGGAATATTGCGGTAAATGGCGGATCGCGGAGATGGAATTGTGGGATAGTCATGAACCCCATGCCTAAAGGCAGGGGCTTGTAGACTGCCCGACTCTACGAGCGGGATACAAGCCAGAACATGACCAGCCGTATACCTTCGAGGTCTACGTTTTCAAGGTCAAGATACCTACAAATGCGTCGCTAGTTTGTAGCCCTATCGTTGGTTGTTAAACATCTGTAATGGGTTAAGGAAGTGCAGCCAACATGACAAGCCTTGAAAACATTGGCGAAGCGAACGTTACGAGCAATCAGAGGAGACGCAAAAATGTCTAACTTTGTCTTTGTAATTGATACCAATCGCAAACCGCTATCACCCTGTAAACCAGGAATGGCAAGGTCATTGCTGAAAGCAGGCAAAGCAGCGGTATTTCGTCGCTATCCGTTTACGATTATTTTGAACAAAGCAGTTGAGGTGAATCCTGAACCGCTAGAACTCAAATTAGATCCGGGATCGAAAGTCACGGGGATTGCAATCAAACAGGGCGACAAGATTATCTTCGGAGCCGAACTGCAACACCGGGGACAACAAATTAAAGATGCACTTCTCTCTCGCCGTCAACTTAGGCGAGGAAGACGCAATCGCAAAACTCGATACCGTCAGGCACGATTCCTCAATCGCACTCGTCCCGATGGTTGGCTAGCTCCATCCTTGCAACACCGAATTGAAACAACACTCACATGGGTTCGCAAGTTGATTCGATTTGCGCCCATTACCAGCATTGTTCAAGAGCTAGTGCGGTTTGATTCCCAACTCATGCAAAACCCTGAAATCTCAGGCGTTATGTATCAGCAAGGAGAGTTGCAGGGTTATGAAGTCCGCGAGTATCTCTTGGAAAAATGGAATCGGCAGTGCGCTTATTGCTCGGTTGAAAATGTACCGTTCGAGATTGAGCACATTCAACCCAAGTCAAGAGGTGGCTCGGACAGGATTTCTAACTTAACGATTGCCTGTCACGATTGCAATCAAAAGAAAGGCAATCAAGATGTTCGGGTATTCCTGACAGCTAAGCCCGACCTGCTAAACCGTATTCTCAAACAGGCAAAACTGCCCCTTAAAGATGCAGCAGCGGTCAACTCAACCCGATGGGCATTATTTAATGCACTTAAAGAGACGGAATTGTCCGTCACTACTGGCACGGGCGGGCAAACTAAGTTCAATCGGCATCGATTAGGATTGGCTAAATCGCACTGGCTTGATGCTGCCTGTGTGGGTAGCGTTGACACGCTCAAAGTATTGACTTCAAAGCCGCTGCTGATTGTGGCAAAAGGTCACGGAACGCGACAGATGTGCGGCACAAACCAGTACGGATTTCCCATTCGGCATAAGTCTAGAGTGCAAATCCATAAAGGTTTTCAGACTGGCGATATTGTCAGCGCAATCGTTACCGCAGGGAAGAAAATCGGCGGCTACGCAGGGCGTGTTCTGTGCCGTGCTTCGGGTAGTTTTGATATCGTAACTAAGTCTGGGAGAGTAACAGGTGTTAGTCACAAGTATTGCAAAGCAATTCATAAAAAAGATGGCTATAGCTATGGGTTTTGAAAATATTTCAAGGCGACTGAAGTCGCTGTCGCTTTCCTCCCCATGTCTAAAGCCAGGGGCTTCTCGCTCGTTTTTCTGGTGATTACTTGGACATGGAAGTTGAAGCGTATATCGAGATAGATCAAACAAGTTCAGGAGAATTTCAATTCGGTTTAGTATCCGGTCAAATTGACGGCGAAGTCGTAAAAGATGGAAAGGATCAGCGATTTGAGTTTACCTGGGACGGTAATGATGAATGCGATCGTGCATCCGGTAGCGGTTGGCTCAAATTAAAGGATAAAAACTCGGTAGATGGTCGAGTCAAACTCCACCAAGGCGACAGTTCTAGTCTTGTGGCAAAGCGCATGAAGTAGGCAATCAGCGATCGCACTATTTTATGCGATTTTTTTAAGCCGCAGATGAACGCAGATGAACGCAGATACAATCCCATCCGCGTTCATCTGTGTTCATCGGCTGATATCTGCGGTAACAAAATGCCAATCTAAACCATAACCAATAACAACTGACTTAGGTTTCTCATGAAGGATTAATCGGAAACTCGCCATCACTATCAACCTCTGCGGCACTTTTAACTAAATCCAAGAACGCAAACACCGCCGGAATCAACAACCCATTCCTCAAAACAGCCACCCCAATTACTCTTTCAAAATCCGCAGGCAAACTGCAAACTTTCACCGAAGTAGGTATCGGTTCTGCAGCCAAACGGGGAAGAATTGCTGTCCCCAAACCTTGCATCACCATACTGACAATCGTTGAATCTTCGCTGAGTTCGTAAGCGATATTTAAGGGAAACCCCGAAGTTGTCAAATATTTTCGCAGCGGTATAGAACAAGCATTTTCTACCGGCTGCAAAATCAACGGATAAGCCGCTAATTCTTTCCAGGTAATCTTAGCACTTGACACTTTGGCACTTGGCGGCAGCAATACAACATATTTATCCCGCAAAATTTCTCTAGTTTCAAATTCATCGGAAATGGGAAGGGAAACAAAGCCGATGTCTGCTTTGCCCGATCGCAAAGCTTCTTCCACAGCTTGGGTATAATAAACTTCGGTAATGCTGACGGCAATTTTGGGAAAGCAACTGCGAAATTTAGCAATAATACCCGGTAGGATATGAGTTGCAACGCTCCGAAAAGTAACTATCCGTACCTGGCCTCCCTGCAAACCTTTTTCTAAATCCGCTTCTTTGACCATCCTTTCTAAGGCGCAGGCTATTTGACGCCCGTGACTCACTACCCTTTCCCCCACTGGCGTCAGTTGAGCACCGTGTCGCCCCCGGTGGAACAATTGCACTCCCAATTCTGTTTCTAGAGAGGCGATGGCGTGGCTGACGGCGGATTGGGACAGTTCCAATTGCAAAGCCGCCTCGCTAAAGTTTTCACAGTCTGCTACAGCTATCAAAGCTTGAATCTGAGAGAGTTTCATCCGCCGCGTATTAATTTCGTTCATAGCATTTGTGCCAGTAGTACCCAAATTGTCACAGGGGCTTCGATATATCGATTTTATTCATACAACCTATGCAAGCAATGCTTTGATTGTCAATTGCCGCTGAGTTAAGGTTAATTTATCAGGTAACAGATAGGCTTTTACAGGACTTGCACGACAACAATATTGTGCTGTAGTTGCGGTAAATTTATTGCAGCTCCAAGCTATTTTTTGTAATTTTATTGGTGCAATTTTTGTAAAAATTATCACTTTAAGGTGTGGGCTATGTCTACTTACAACAGTCGGAGCAACCCCCGAATAATGATGTTTTTTTTGATGGCTGATCGAGCTAAACCATCCGAAAAACAGAAAGGGCTATCTCTCTTTTCAGCTATAAAAAAAATTGGGCTGTTTTGGCTCTACCTCATTTCTAGTGAGGAGGAACTGAGAATTTGGCAGACGTGCGATCGCTATGGTAACACTTGGTGGCACGGTTGCGATCAGGCGACTGGTCGTTCTACCTGCGTGGCGACGGATGATGAAATGCGCGCTTGGCTCGATCGGCGTTATTGCCAATAGTAGTGTGTGGGTGGCGTGGAAATGAAGTGAAATACAGCCCTCGATTAGCAATTACCCATTAGCAATTACCCATTACCAAGTAGGAGATGCTATGCTTCAAATATCTTCCGAATGTGCAGCGCCCGATCGCATTATTCTGATGGAAAACGAGGTATACAGATTGCCTCAAACTCATCGAGAAATTCAAGTTTTGTCAGGAATTGCTTGGATCACGCTTGACCAACAGGACATCATCTTGCAAAGTTCTGAAAAAGCATCGCTTCCACCCAGCAAAAACTTTGCTGTCATATCCGCTCTCAACAATATGCCGCTGATTATGGCAGTCTGGCAAGACAAAAACCCAGTCAGAACCTAGAGATTAAGAAAAAATGCGGCAGGAACACCCCAAAAAGCTCTATCTTAATAGTTATCACTTAGCTATTGGAGGACTCGATCGGTGGACTGCCGCTCTTATCACTTCAGCTATCTCGCAGCTATAAGTATTGTCTTATCGCCCGCACTAAGCTTGCTGGCAATTTCAGACGCCCGGGCTTATGGCCCAATTATAAATGCTAGGCGTGCCCAAGCGAGCGCTCACGCTCAGGCAACTGACCCCAAAACGCAAGCAGACGCACTCTTTGAAACAGGAGTAAAACAGCACCGCGAGGGTTTGTTTCAAGAAGCTATCCAGACTTTTGAGCAAGTTTTGGCAATTCGCAAGCAACTAGACGACAAAGCGGGAATCGGAGAAACCCTCAACAATATGGGGGAAGTTTATGGCGAAATGGGTTTGAGGCCCAAAGCTTTGGAAGTTTTGGGGCAAGCTTTAGTCATTCACCGAGAAATCAGCCAAGGGCGTCGTATCGCGCGCACTCTCAATCTCATCGGTTTCGTCAACCGGATTGGGGACAATTTTTCCGAAGCTATGAAACTGCACCAAGAAGCTTTGGAACTTGCCAAAAGTGCCAACGACCAAATTGAAATTGGAGAATCCCTTCACAACATCGCGGCCGTGTACGCAGAACAGGTCAATTACGCCAAGGCGATCGAATTTTACCAGCAAGCGCGCACGATTCGCACTGTTGAGGGCGATCGCCGCGATTTAGGCCGTACCCTCAATAACATGGGCGGCGTCTACTACAACATCGGCGACTTTAATAGAGCGATGGAATTTTACCACCAAGCTTTAGCAATTCGTCGGGAAATCGGAGACAGGGCTGGCGTCGGTCGCCTCCTCAACAACATGGCACTTACCTCTCGCAAACTCGGCAAAGATACTCAAGCGCTGATCTATTTTCAGCAAGCTATACCGATGTTAGAAGCAATCGGCGACAAGACAAGTATCGGACGCTTGCTCAACAACATGGGCGCAATTCATGAAAGTCTCGGTCAATCTGCTAAAGCTCTCGAATCCTACGAGGGAGCTTTAAAAATTGCTCGTGATGGCGGTGACAAAGCCGGAGAAACTACGGCGATGGAGGGCATTAAGCGATTGTCTTCCGGTCAGCTTGTACCGCAATAATGACAGTTAAGCGGTTCGGCGTATCGGGTGAAGATTAGACTTGCATTGCATAAGTCTTCGATCGAGAAACCGCAGATGTAAGGCAGATAAACACAGATAAACGCAGATAATTGAAGCAAGTGAAAGCGATTGAATGCAATCTTGTAGTCTATTGGAAGCGATCGACTTTGGGGGTGATTTGGCAGTAATCTGTCAGTGGTTGCATCATTGGTTGCCAAAAGTACATAGCTCAAAAAGAGGAAAAAAACTTCAGGGGCGCTAGAATTTGATTAACATCACGATCGAAAGATAGAAACAGTTTCTGTAGTATTTCGTCTGCCCGATCGGCCACCAAACCATTAATCTAAGCTATGTATATCCGTACCGAAAAGCCCGAAGATTTAGAATCGGTTCGCCAAGTTAATATGGCGGCATTCGGGCGAGAAAATGAGGCAAACTTAGTCGATAGATTGCGGGGAATTGCATCTACATTTTCCTTCGTTGCCTTACCCTCCGATCGCATTGTCGGACACATTTTCTTCAGTCCGGTTGTCGTCGAAGGAAAATGTTCTAGCAATTTGTCGATTCTGGGGTTGGCACCAGTCGCAATTCTTCCCGAATATCAGCGCCAAGGTATAGGAACGCTGCTGATCCAGCACGGTTTAGAAGAGTGCAGGCGATCGGGATTTCAGGCAGTGGTTGTGCTTGGCCATCCAGATTTTTATTCGCGTTTTGGGTTTATTCCTGCTAGCAAAAAGAGCTTGAAATGTGAATATGATGTGCCCGATGAAGCTTTTATGGTTTTGGAGTTAGAAA
This sequence comes from Microcoleus sp. Pol11C2, assembly GCF_036701505.1. NCBI lineage: Bacteria > Bacillati > Cyanobacteriota > Cyanophyceae > Oscillatoriales > Microcoleaceae > Microcoleus > Microcoleus sp. Pol11C2. The sequence goes on along the minus strand of NZ_JAUBQX010000037.1, from coordinate 4,745 downwards.
GTGGAGCTTTGGAGGATTGCAGCGGAACAGTGAAGTATCGATCGGAGTTTAGGATCTGCGAGTGATATCAAATCCGGGTGCATCGGATTGGCTGACGAAGAGCTCGCGAGTCAGAAATATTCTTAAACGAGCGCCCATATCTGAGTTACCTTGGTAGATCCGTTATCCGTATTTACTTATCTGTACATAGTTGGGTTTTTTGTACCTACCTATTGCAAATTTCTCTGCATCTTTGCTACTTTCTTTTTGACCCATAACGCGCTGCAAAATCGCCTCTACTTTCGCAGCAAATAGAGCATTTCCTCTCTGCCTCGGTCGCGGCATATCAATAGAACAGTCCATTGCTATCTGACCATTTTCTATTAAAATAACTCGGTCAGCTAGCACCACTGCTTCTTCTACGTCATGAGTGATCAGTAGGGCGGTAAAGCCTTTTTCTTGCCATAAATTTTCTAACAATTGCTGCATCTCAATGCGAGTCAAAGCATCCAACGCGCCGAGGGGTTCATCAAGCAGCAGTAAATGAGGTTCGCAGGCAAGGGCTCTTGCTAAAGAAACTCTCTGCTTTTGACCGCCGGAGAGTACCGCCGGCCAATCGTTGGCGCGATCGCCAAGCCCTACCGCGTGAAGGACTTGCATCGCTTTGCAGTGCGTGTTTTCTTTGGCCGTGACTAGCCCTAATTTCACATTTGCTACCACTTTTTGCCAAGGTAGTAGCCGTGCATCCTGAAACATCATTGTCACTTTAGAGTTGAGTTTGCGGGACGGCTTTCCATCTAGAAAGACAGTGCCTTGAGTGGGAACTTCTAGTCCGGCGATTAAGCGCAGTAAGGTACTTTTGCCACATCCGCTGCGACCTACAATTGCTACAAATTCTCCGGGATTTATTTCTATGTTGATATCCCGCAAAATTTTAATATTTCCAAATGACTTCTGGAGTTTTACTAATTCTAGACCTATTCCTGAGAGTGGTGATTCCATTCTAAAAAACCTCCATATCGCGATCTATGCCACAGGCTCAAAACCTTTTTCGCTGTCAAAGGTGGCTGTTGAGTAAATGCCAATTCGTCTCCTACTCACCGGTGCTGGTGAATAGCAGATTAGCATTTCTAACGTAATCTACGGTAAATCAGTCAAATTACAGTAGTTTTTGATTAAACAAGATTATTGCATAGGTATCTACAAAAAGCAAGATAATTTTTTGCCCAACTTCTGGGGCTTTGATAAATAATTGTTAAGAACAAGCAAACCCGGTTCCTGTAAAGGTTCTGTTTTTGAGTCCGGTGGGATTATGCTGTATCTGGAAGAAAAAACCTGACAGTTGATTCCCGCCGAGATTCGCGATCGCGCAAAATTTGTATAAGAGTTATCCAACTTTACATCTCAACTTACTTGCTTTTTAAAATTGACCGTGCTAGCTTACTATCTATAAAATACGGTAAGTCTACCAATTTACCGTATTTGCTAGCGATACCGTAAATCGTTCATTTTTAAATGAGTCAAAAATAGGAGGACTATTAAATGCCTAATGTTGTTGCGATCGCAGGTAGCCCGTCTCATCCATCCCGATCCTTTGCGGTGCTGGAATACGCCCGCCGTGCTGTCGAGAAAGAGGAACTGAGTACGGCCTCTGTCAACGTCCGCGATCTCCCACCAGAGGTATTAATTTACGGACAATTCGCGAACCCAGACTTAAAAGCAGTCAATGATTTAGTAGTAGAAGCCAAGGGCATAATCATCGCCACACCTGTTTACAAAGCAGCCTACACAGGCGTACTCAAAGCTTACTTAGATTTGCTCCCGCAGAAGAGTTTAGCTGGTAAAGTTATTCTCCCCATAGCCACCGGAGGTACGCTGGGTCACTTATTAGCAATTAACTACGCCCTCAAACCAGTGTTATCCGAGCTGGGCGCTAGTCATATCTTGGCTGGTGCCTATGTTTTAGACACGCAGATCCAAAGTTATGACGAAACAAGCGTACAACTTGAAGAGGAAACAGAACAAAGATTGCGATCGCAGTTGCAAGAGTTTGTTGGTGCGTTACACAGTGGCAAACCCGAATTAGTTGGAAGTCTCTGATCGGAAAGTTAGCGACAAACAATATTATTGTTTATGCTCAAAAGACTGATTTCATTCCTTGCTCAATTATGGCGATCGCACCTTTCCCTAGCAATGCTATTTCTATTAGGAATCGGCTTGAATTGGGCGATCGCGGCCTGTAACAATACTCCCCCCCCTACGGGCTCTGCAAGCCCCGCCGCTTCCCCCACAGCAACTCCAGCTAAGGTAGTCCGCATCGGTCATCAGAAATTCGACCCCTTCACCCTAGTCAAAGCTAGAGGCGGTTTAGAGAAACGCTTGCAGCCTCTAGGTGTATCCGTTGAGTGGAAAGAATTTCAATCAGGCCCCCCGATGCTGGAAGCACTAAACGCCGGCAGCATCGACATCGGGCGCACCGGGGACGCTCCTCCAGTCTTTGCCCAGGCTGCTAACACACCTCTGCTGTACATTGGCGGTAGCGCGCCCAAAGACCGCAGTTCAGGTATTTTAGTCCCTGCTAATTCGGCAATTCAAACCCTGGCAGATTTGCGAGGTAAGAAAATAGCTTTTACAAAAGGTTCAAGTGCCAATTACCTATTAGCAAAAGCACTGAAATCCGCCGGGATAAAATGGACTGATATTGAGCCGGCCAACCTGACACCAGCCGATGCCAGAGCCGCCTTCCAACAAGGTAACGTAGATGCTTGGGTAATTTGGGACCCCTTTTATGCAGCAGCTCAAGCGCAAAAAGATGTTCGTGTTGTTAAAGATAGTAAAGGACTAGCCGCTAACCGCGATTTTTACTTAGCTAATCGCTCATTTGCTCAGCCGAATGTCAAAATCATTGAGGCAATTAGAGAAGAAACTCAAGCAGTAGCGACTTGGGCTGATGCGAATCCCGCAGAAGTAGTCAAGATTCTCGCTCCCATTCTGAATGTTGATGTTTCTATCTTAGATGTAGTCACTCGACGGCGCAGTTATGGATTTGAACCGATCCAAGCTGATATGGTTGCCGAGCAACAGGAAATTGCCGATACTTTTTTTGAACTTGGCTTAATTCCCAAGCAGCTCAAAGTTGAAGAAGTAGTTTGGAAACCAGGTAATTAAAAATTCCCGCTTGTGGGTAAGTGTTGGAGACAGAGGCAGCGATATATTTTCATAGATCCGAGGTCTTAAAAATAAATACATTCGTATTCTATTTGATGCTGATAGGGTTCCTAAAATGCGGACTTCCGATCCTATAACAACGATCGCGATCGTCGGTGCTGGCTTTAGTGGTTGTCTCGTAGCGGTTCACCTGTTGAAAACAGCCAACCGACCCCTGCTGATAGAGCTGATCGATCGCAGTCACGAGATTGGCCTAGGAGTTGCATACAGCACCAATGACACCAGCCATTTGCTGAATGTATCTGCAGGCAAGATGAGTGCCTTTTCCGACGATCCCGGTCATCTGCTGTGCTGGCTGCACTATAACCGCAGCGAATTGGCGGCATTACTGCCCAAGGACCTGAACGCCAGCAGTTTCATTCCCCGTTATATCTACGGGCTTTACATTGAGTCGATTCTGGAGGAAGCTGAAGCCGCGGCATCCAGTAACGTCCGGCTCTCGCGCGTCATCGATGAAGTGGTGGCAGTGGAGCCACAAGCCTCATGTGCGATCGTCTCCCTGCGGAGCGGTCGTGCTTTCGTGGCAGACAAAATTGTGCTGGCAGTGGGAAACGCGCCAGCAGTTCCCACTGCATCGCAAACTAAGGACGATGACACCCCCTACCTCCGCCATGCCTGGTCAGCTTCGGCCTTGGCAGGGCTTGAGCTTGATGCGCCGGTGTTGCTGATTGGCACTGGACTGACAATGATGGATATGGCGGTGTCGCTCCACTCGCGCCACCATCAAGGCAAAATTTACGCCGTGTCTCGCCGGGGCTTGTTGCCGCTGACCCATCGATCGACCAAACCCTACCCCGCCTTTTTGACCCCAGACACCGCGCCCAAAACGATTCTGGGCTTGCTGCGGTGCATTCGGAGTGAGGTGCAGACGGCGGCCCAGCAGGGCTGCGACTGGCGATCGGCGATCGATTCCCTGCGTCCCATCACCCAGCAACTCTGGCAACAACTCGGCCGCGTCGAGCAGCGACGGTTTTTGCGCCATGCCAGCCCCTATTGGGATGTGCACCGGCATCGGATTGCCCCTGAAATGGGGGATGTTGTCCGGGCAATGCTGGAATCAGGGCAACTGACAGTTACCGCAGGGCGCATTCAGGACTATCAAGCGACACCTGATGGGGTGGCTGTTACCGTTGGCGATCGCCAAACGCAAACGAATCGGGTCTTACAGGTCAGCCGCGCGGTTAATTGCACAGGGGTACAAATAGATTATCGCCGATCGCCCCAATCCCCGATCGCCAATTTGCGTGCCCAAGGGTTGATCCGCCCCAACGACATCGGTTTGGGATTGGATACTGCCGCTGATGGTGCCGTATTAGATGCTCGGGGCAACCCTTCAAGTCTGCTCTATACTTTGGGGACTCCGCGCAGAGGTGATTTATGGGAAACGATTGCTGTCCCAGAACTGCGCGAGCAGGCACAGGCACTGGCTGCGACGCTGAACCAGGCCGTACTTGCCAACGAATATAGCAATCCTAAATCATTATCATGAGTACGGTACAATTATATGCAATACTTGATTATGACAAAAAAAATGAATA
>NZ_JAUBQX010000108.1:0-3715 GCF_036701505.1 Microcoleus sp. Pol11C2 | reverse complement strand
ATGTCCACTGGAGGAGCAGCGATGAAGGCGATGATGTAGCAGATGGTGGCGCTGAGCAAGGTAGGAATCATCAAGACTCCGAACCAACCTACATAAATGCGGTTGTCGGTGCTTGTGACCCACTCACAAAAGCGTTCCCACACGTTGGCGCTTTCGCGCTGCTGTAAGGTTGTTGTCATTTGTTTATGATTGCTGTATTTGGTTGTCAATGTTCGGATGATGTTTATATTATTAACGGTGTCGTTAAGGTTTGTAAAGGGGTTGAGCGACAGTTTAACTGATGACTGCGATTAGGAAAGCTGATGAAAGGAGAGAGATGGGCGATCGCCCGGGGTTTTGTTAAGAAAGTTGAGGGTTTTGCTTTCTGTCGGTCAGGTCGTGATACCTTTCTAAAACCTGAAAGCGGGAAAGTCCGGTGCAATTCCGGCGCTGTGCCGCAACTGTAAAAGTCAGAATGCCGATTTCGGGGGCGCTTTGTGGGCGTTTACTTTTGGATTCCCTGCGTAGCACGGGGAGGAGATTATTTGTTAGCTTTGACTGATTTGCCGACTTGTCCGGGTTTATTTTACGGTTCCCAAGCCCGAGACGGAGTTTTATCGAGAATGCGGATTCCGGGGGGACTTTTAAAGGCGCAGCAGTGTCGGACGATCGCTGATTTGGCCGATCAATACAGTACCGGCTGTTTGCAAGTGACAAATCGGGCAAATTTGCAAATCAGAGAAGTGAACTCGGAAATTGCCCCGGAGGTCTGGAACCGCTTGCAGGAATTGGGGATAGCGTCTCGCCGCGTTGAAGTTGACCCGATTCGCAATATTATGGCAAGTCCGACAGCCGGGATCGATCGCCAGCAGTTACTGGATACTCGCCCGCTAGTCAAAGCTTGGGATGATTACCTGCAAACACATTCCGAGTTGTCGGAACTTTCGCCTAAGTTCAGTATTGGCTTGGACGGCGGGGAATCGGTTTCGATCCAGGCTTTACGCAACGATATTTTATTAGCTGCATGCGGTCGTTCAACCCAATCAGAAATCGTTTTTCGGCTGCATTTAAACGGCGATACAGGAATTTTAATCCAAGAATCGCAATGTATTTCAGTATTAGCCGCCCTCGCTAGCACCTATCTTGAATACACCAAAAATAGACCTCGAATTGATGGCAAAAAACCGCGTTTGCGTCACCTGCTGGCAGATTGGGGCCCTGAAAGTTATCTAGAAAGGGTACAGCAGAATTTACCATTTTTATGGCAATTCCCATCTTGCACCTTTCCCAAAAACAGCCAAGATGCCCCATCTGAAAAATCCCTCTCCCATCACCGACATCTCGGCATTCATCCTCAACGACAGTCCGGTTTCTCTTACATGGGAATTGCACTGCCTCTCGGTAGGCTAGAATCAAAGCAACTGCGGAATTTGGCGAATTTAGCCCAAAAGGTAGCCAGCGGTACCCTGAGACTTACACCTTGGCAAAATCTGCTAATTTCTGATATCCCCAACTCCCAGATTTTTGAGGTAAAACAGCAAGTCGCCGATTTGGGATTGCACTCGTCGGCGACTCGCCTAGATTCGTGCTTGGTGGCTTGTGCCGGCAGCAGCGGCTGTGCGTCGGCGGCGACAGATACTCAAAGTCACGCCCTAGCAATGGTGAGGGAGTTAGGGAAAAAATTGACGATCGACCTGCCGATTAACATTCATTTGAGCGGTTGCCAAAAGTCCTGCGCCCAGCACCAGCCCATTGATATCACGCTGGTGGGAATTCAGATTGAGCGGGGACACGAGACGATCGAAGGTTACGACATTTATGCGGGTAGAAAAGATTTGCCCTTCGGACGACAAATTTTTCAGGCGGTGAGTGTGGCCGAGATGCCCGGTGCGATCGAGCGAATGTTGCGGGTGTATCAGCGGTTTCGGGAGCCTGTGGAGTCATTGGGTGAGTTTGTCGATCGGCAGGCGATCGACCAATTGCAGGAGTTGTTGAGCACCGAAAATTGGAATTGAAAGTGAAAAAATATCCCATAAAAAAAGACAAATTTTAACCATTTCTCTTTCTATCTCTCTTGAGATTTCTTCCTTCGCGTCGTTCACGCCTTCGTGGTTCATTCAAAAAATCTATTTCACAAATCCCACAAAATTCCCATAGCAGTTTTAAACAATGATTGACTACATTCGAGACGGAACAGAAATCTACATTAAATCCTTCGCCACAATTCGAGCCGAAGCAGATTTGTCAAGCTTGTCGCCCGATTTAGAATCGGTAGCCGTGCGACTAATTCACAGTTGCGGCATGACCGATATTGTTGCAGATTTAGCAGCTTCCCCCGGTGCAGCCACCTGCGGACGCCAAGCCCTCGTCGCAGGTGCGCCGATTCTGTGCGATGCCCGGATGGTGGCCGAAGGCATCACTCGCAAACGCCTTCCCGCTGACAATCCGGTGATTTGCACCCTCTGGCATTCCGAAATCCCAGAGTTGGCGCGGCAAATAGGAAATACTCGATCGGCGGCGGCGCTTGATTTATGGCTGGACAACTTGCAGGGTGCGGTTGTGGCAATTGGCAATGCCCCGACTGCTTTGTTCCGACTACTGGAAATGCTGGATGCCGGAGCACCCAAACCGGCTTTAATTTTGGGTTTCCCGGTAGGATTTGTCGGGGCCGCCGAATCCAAAGCCGAACTGGCCGCCAACAGTCGGGGAGTGCCATTTATTACGTTGCACGGGCGACGCGGTGGCAGTGCAATGGCAACGGCGGCCGTGAATGCGTTAGCGAAAAAGGATGAATTATGACTAAGGCTAGTGGTAAATTGTACGGTTTGGGTATTGGCCCTGGCGATCCAGAGTTGATTACTTTGAAAGCTTATCGGATTTTGCAATCGGTGCCGGTGATTGCCTATCCGGCGATGGAAAATGGTAAGGTGCTGGCGCGGGCGATCGTCGCAGATTATCTGCGCCCGGAGCAAATTGAGATTCCGATGCCGCTGCCTTTTAGTCCGACGCGATCGTCTCAACCTTATTATGATATTGCTGCCGAGAAAATTGCCGCACATCTGAGTGAGGGGCGGGATGTGGCGGTGTTATGTGAGGGCGAACCTTTTCTCTACGGTTCGTTTATGTATCTATTCAACCGTTTGTCGGGGACATTTACCACTGAAGTTGTGCCGGGAATTTCTTCGACAATGGCGAGTGCGGCTGCGTTGGGAGTGCCGCTGACTTATCGTAACGATGTGTTAAGTATTATGCCTGCGACACTGGATGCTGAGGTTTTGCGCGATCGGCTGGCGGTTGTTGATGCTGCTGTGATTATTAAGCTGGGCCGGCATTTTGCGAAAGTCCGGGACGTGCTGATTGAGTTGGGACAGTTCGATCGAGCACTTTATATAGAACGCGCAACTATGCCGAATCAGCGAATTCGGGCGATCGCAGATGTCGATCCCGCTGAAGTTCCCTATTGGGCTCTCATTATGATACCTAGCCAGCAAAAGTCTGTATCTTAATATTTCCATGCCTGAAGGCGACGCGCTTCCAGGCTTTACATACTTTTTTGTGCATTCTTACCTGTTTATCCAGTTTTATTAAGTTTGATAAGTTAAACTTATAATATTCATTAGTTAATCTGTTGTTAAAATACTTTACAAACCTTAGAATAGGCTTTATGTTTATTTACATGGCGGAACACAAAGCCGTCACGAACATTGAAAACCAAATAAAGCAATCATAAACAAAT
>NZ_JAUBQX010000107.1:0-3757 GCF_036701505.1 Microcoleus sp. Pol11C2 | reverse complement strand
GTCAGAACACCGCCGCTTTTAGTGGCGATCGCGCCGCCACCACGTTCGGTATTATCCGCTAGGGAACCGTCATTGCCGCTAAACTTGCTGTTAATTACAGTCGTCGTGCTGCGAAAACCAGTGTAAATGCCGCCACCAAAACCGGCAACATTATTATTGACTTGGCAATTTTCTAAAGTTAAAGTGCTGCTACCTCCTGTTTGAATGCCACCACCGGCGCTAGTTGTCTGATTATTTGGGTCAGTACCAGAAACTTTGCCGTTGGCAACAATCAGGTTTTTTAGAGTAACATTTGTTGCACCTTCTGTGAAAATTACCCGCGAAGTATTGTTACCACTGATGGTTAAATTGGCTGCACCAACGGCATCAATTGTCAAGTTTTTGTTGATGACAAGTTGACCGTTCGTGAGAGTAATTGTTTGGCTGGCAAGACTCGATTCAAATTGAATGGTATCGTCGGCTGCTGCGGAGGCGATCGCATTTCTCAAGGAACCGGGTCCGCTATCATTATTGTTGGTAACGGTAATAGTCTTTAAAGTCCCTTGATAATCAGCCATTGCTTCTGGAGTCAAGGCTAGCGGTGCTTCAATATCACCTTTGGCAAACTCCAAATTCCAGTTACCACCGCGGCCAGTGCGATCGCTAGATGCAGCAATATCAGCCCCGGTTAACTCGCCTAGGCGATCGACAAAATCGCTTCCCGAACCCGCCGCAACATCGCAACCATAAAGCACAATATCTGCTTGGTCGCTTAGCGCATTTCGCCACCCTTGCAACTGGCTTTCATATTGCGGCAAATTATCCGAATTCAGCGTTGCAGAACCTAGCTGCAAGCTGCCTGAATTGCCGTGAGAAAAAACGTGAACTTGGTCTACAGTTTCCCCCGCAGCAGAAATTGTTTGCAGTTTCGCAGTAATTTGCTCAACTCCGTTACTATTTTTATCTAAAATGATGATTTCTGCACCGGGAAGCACGCCACCCGCAAGAGTTTGATAGTCATCTAACTCGGGATCAATGAACACAATAGATTTAGAACCAGCATTGGGGAAAACAGATTGTGAATCCATGTTAGTGGCAAAAGTTGAACTCATTTCGCATACCCATGAGAATGTTTACTATTTGCTGGTAGATTCACCTTGAAAGCAGAAGGCTAGAGATGCAGAAGGCAGTAGGCAGAATTAAAACCTCGGTGAGCCATCCGGAGAATTAAAATTTAGTGAAAAATTTTAATTCTATCCCTAAGTGAAATCCGAGACTTGTCTCCCTAATCAGCTTAAGCTGTGTAAAAATTGCGATTTTTTTAGCAATTAACAGCAGAGGATGTAATGTAAATAGTCCGGCACGGGGAACCTCTCTATATAGATTTGCCATGCACACCATTAGCCAGATCAGTAGTGCATCAAACCATTGGGAAGCCTTGGTCAGGGAAAATTAATAAAAGATTTTCTGTGGTTCCGAATTCCTGAAAATTGCTCTAGCTAGTACCTGATACATTCACATTAAATAAAACCAGGATAATTGCCTAAAAATTTGATTGATTTAACTTTTTCCTACCTGGAAAAAACTTCCCAATAATTTGAAATTTAGTGGTTGAGAAAGCTAACTTTATTCGGGCGCTACTTATGGCTAGCCAGCTCAAAATTGCAATAGACGGATGTGCCTCATTCTAGGTGTGGGCGATCGGCAATAAACAAGATTTATTACCGATCGCTGTTGAAAAGAATCAGATCGATCGCTCCTATTCGTTGGCGTAGCCCCCGTAGGGGCGGGCGACGCTAACGTCATCCACCAATTTTCAGGAGTTTGAGAGCTTTATTCACCACTTCTAAGCGGGCTGGCTGCTTATGGCGCACCCTACCCCAAGCAGTTAGATTGTTACCTGAGTGAAATCAGTAGCAGTGAGAATACCGGGGGTAATATTGTTAAGCTTCGCCAACAATTGATTGGTGTCCGTCACAGTAATCAAAGTCTGATTGTTGTTGGAAGTAATACTGAGTTGATTAAAACTCAAACCAGAATTCAACCCAATTAAATCCTCTCCCTTGCGGAAATCATTAATGATGTCGCTACCCAAACTTTGATTGAGGAAAAACACATCATTTCCCGAACCACCAGTCAAAGTATCGTCCCCAACATCCCCGGAAAGGAAATCGGCACCGCTGCCACCACTGAGAATATCATCACCTTTGCCGCCGTACAGGGTATCGTTACCGATGTCGCCGCAGAGCACATCGTTTTCATTGCCGCCCAACAGCAAGTCGTTGCCCTCACCGCCATCGAGACTGTCGTTTTCTTTGCCTCCGTACAGGGTATCGTTACCGATGTCGCCAAAAATCAGGTCTGTACCTTCATTGCCAAAGGCAATATCGTTGCCGTTTCCGGCATTAATTGTGTCATTTCCTAAGTTGCCTAAAATGTAGTCGTCACCATCTTCACCCAGCAAGATATCGTCATCTTTACCGCCGAAAATGCTGTCGTTGCCAACGCCGCCGGCAACTGTATCATTGCCGAGATCTCCCCTCAACAAGTCGTCGCCCTCGGCATCTACCACAGTGTCAGGATCTTTGCCAGCGTAGATGGTATCGTTGCCAGCGCCGCCAGAGATGAAATCGCTGCCTCCATTGCCGAAGATTGAGTCGTTATCTGCGCCGCCGTCAATGTTGTCATTGCCGCCCATGCCGTAGAGAGTATCGTTGCCGACTTGTCCGTTAATTGAGTCGTTGATGACACCGCCCATGATGAAATCGGTAGTGTCGCCACCGTTGATAGTTTGTTGGACGGGGTTGGGGGTGATGGTGGCAGGATCTAGTTGCGGAGCGTTGAGGCTATCGAGTAGGCAATCATCTGCCGCCGGAGTTGGAGTCGGTGTCGGTTCTGGCGTGGGAGTTGGCGCCGGTTCTGGCGTGGGAGTTGGCGCCGGTTCCGGCGTGGGAGTTGGCGCCGGTTCTGGCGTGGGAGTTGGCGCCGGTTCCGGCGTGGGAGTTGGCGCCGGTTCCGGCGTGGGAGTTGGCGCCGGTTCCGGCGTGGGAGTTGGTGTCGGAGTCGGTGGTGTCGGCGCCGGAGTCGGAGTCTCAGTCGGAGTTGGCGCCGGAGTCGGAGTCTCAGTCGGAGTTGGCGCCGGCGCGGGTGTCGGAGTTGGCGCCGGCGCGGGTGTCGGAGTTGGCGCCGGCGCGGGTGTCGGAGTTGGCGCCGGTTCGGGTGTCGGAGTTGGCGCCGGTTCGGGTGTCGGAGTTGGCGCCGGTTCGGGTGTCGGAGTTGGCGCCGGCGCGGGTGTCGGAGTTGGCACCGGTTCGGGTGTCGGAGTTGGCGCCGGCGCGGGTGTCGGAGTAGGCACCGGTTCGGGTGTCGGAGTTGGCGCCGGCGCGGGTGTCGGAGTAGGCACCGGTTCGGGTGTCGGAGTTGGCGCCGGCGCGGGTGTCGGAGTAGGCACCGGGACGACACTACCTCCCAATTCAAAAGAACCGCTGTCGACTATCGCACCTGGAATGCTGTCGCCATCTTGAGGGCGAGTCACGCCGCGCTGATCCGTAGCCGGTGCGCCAGTGGCAATCCCTTTATCAATTGCCGGACTTCCTGTCAGCAGCGGCCTGACTAAAGCGCCGTTGAGGTTTTGCAAAGGGCCGAGTAAAGGGTCTGCGATCGTAATACTTGCCGTCGCATTGTAATCGTTGAAGTTAGCGGTTTTTTTGACAGGCCACTGAAAATTGCCACCTTGGTCAGTTAGTTCGCTGCTGGTGTGCTGCTGAATGCCAAACTC
>NZ_JAUBQX010000036.1:63385-64737 GCF_036701505.1 Microcoleus sp. Pol11C2 | reverse complement strand
CAAGCTTGGGTAAATAGTGTCAATTTTAGTCCTGACGGCAAATACATCGCTACGGCATCATCGGACAATACAGCCCGATTGTGGGATTTAACAGGCAAGCTGATACAAGAATTTAAAGGACATCAAGCTTGGGTAAATAGTGTCAATTTTAGTCCTGACGGCAAATACATCGCTACGGCATCATCGGACAATACAGCCCGGTTGTGGGATTTAACAGGCAAATTGATACAAGAATTTAAAGGACATCAAGATTCGGTATCGAGTGTCAGTTTTAGTCCCGACGGCAAATACATCGCTACGGCATCAGGGGACAAAACAGCAAGGTTGTGGGATTTAACAGGCAAGCTGATCCAAGAATTTAAAGGACATCAGGAGGGGGTAAATAGTGTCAATTTTAGTCCTGACGGCAAATACATCGCTACGGCATCAGGGGACAAAACAGCCCGGTTGTGGGATTTAACAGGCAAGCTGATACAAGTATTTAAAGGACATCAAGATTGGGTATCGAGTGTTAGTTTTAGTCCTGGCGGCAAATACATCGCTACGGCATCAGGGGACAAAACAGCCCGGTTGTGGGATTTAACAGGCAAGCTAATACAAGAATTTAAAGGACATCAAGCTTACGTAAATAGTGTGAGTTTTAGTCCTGACGGCAAATACATCGCTACGGCATCAGGGGACAAAACAGCCCGGTTGTGGGATTTAACAGGCAAGCTGATACAAGTATTTAAAGGACATCAGGAGGGGGTAAATAGTGTCAGTTTTAGTCCTGACGGCAAATACATCGCTACGGCATCATCCGAAAATACAGCGCGGTTGTGGGATATCACAGGCAAGCTGATACAAGAATTTAAAGGACATCAAGGTAGGGTATCGAGTGTGAGTTTTAGTCCTGACGGCAAATACATCGCTACGGCATCATCGGACAATACAGCGCGGTTGTGGGATTTAACAGGCAAGCTGATACAAGTATTTAAAGGACATCAAGCTTGGATAAATAGTGTCAGTTTTAGTTCTGACGGCAAATATATCGCTACGGCATCATCGGACAATACAGCCCGGTTGTGGGATATCACAGGCAAGCTGATACAAGAATTTAAAGGACATCAAGGTAGGGTAAATAGTGTCAGTTTTAGTCCTGACGGCAAATACATCGCTACGGCATCATCGGACAATACAGCAAGGTTGTGGGATATCACAGGCAAGCTGATACAAGAATTTAAAGGACATCAAGCTTGCGTAAATAGTGTCAGTTTTAGTCCTGACGGCAAATACATCGCTACGGCATCATCGGACAATACAGCCCGGTTGTGGGATATCACAGGCAAGCTGATACAAGAATTTAAAGGACA
>NZ_JAUBQX010000036.1:0-63285 GCF_036701505.1 Microcoleus sp. Pol11C2 | reverse complement strand
TCAAGATTGGTTAGGGAGTGTGAGTTTTAGTCCTGACGGCAAATACATCGCTACGGCATCAGGGGACAATACAGCAAGGTTGTGGCGAATAAAAAGTTTAGATGAGATGCTGGTGCAAGCTTACGATTGGCTGCACGACTATTTGCAGAATAATGCTGATGAAAGCGATAAACACGTCTGCGACGAGATTAGTGCTCAGAAAAAATGATTAGCCAATCAGTCGGTAGGTGCAAATAAACTTTAGCGTGTAACAGGATGTAAAGCGATCGCAACTTTTGCGATTCCTGCGTTTCACTGGCAATGACAGATTTACCGCAGGGGGCCCAGAAACCGGGTTTTTTAGGAAAATATTTGGTTGCAGCCCGCAGATTCGGTAAAAAACCCGGTTTCTGTGGTCTGGCTTAAGTCCTGACTTAACAGAATTCTGGCAACTAAACCAGCGTCTCTTCCGGAATTCCCCTGTAGCAGTCGCCAAATGTGCTAACGTACAATCAAAAATCCCCCAATTTCAACTATCGCGAGACAGATAACCGTGTTCGCTCAAGCACCTCCAACTCCGAATTACAAATGGTTTAGCTGCGTTTCTAGCACTGTTTTCGCCGCATTGTGCCTGTTGCCCATTTTCAGCGCTGCGGGATACGCCCAAACTCCCCAAAATAGACCGATCAAAATCGGCGTAGTGCAGCGGTTTGGTACCAAAGCAACCGACAAACTGACGCTGAAAGCATTACCGGGCGACAGCTTAACTTTGCGTTACAAAACTCCTGAAGGCATAGAAACCAAAACTGCTGCTAGCGTCAAGTTAGAAATAGCCCCCAAACCGCTGGAAACACCGGCAGTAGAAGAACGAGTGGTACTAAGTTCTCACCGCAGTTTCGAGAGTGCGGAAGACAGCGCCAATCAGTGGCGCGCCCAGGGAATTGATGTAGAAATTGCTCAACCTTTGCGCTGGCAAGTTTGGGCAAAAAGAGATACTTACAACTCTCCTTTGGTGCGGCGCTGGCTGTTGCAAAGTTTGCAAGCTCAAGGGAACACAACAGCTTTTTTGGATTCCAAAGTTTTTAAACAAGTACCCCAGGCATTTTGGGTTTTAAACGGCTTTCGCTTCAACCGCAATGAGTTGGATGTGACGGCGGGGAAAAATGTGATTGAGGTATTGGAACAAACTACCCAAGAGGCAACAGCTATTGAACCAGAAAAAGCTATTCAACAAACTCGCCGTTATGGCGGCAGTTTGCACCTGCAAAAAAATTCTTACGGCACTTATACTTTGGTAAATAAAGTGCTCACGGAAACTTATTTGCGTGGTGTTGTTCCTCACGAAATTGGGGCTTTTTCACCTTATGCTGCGATTGTCGCTCAAACTATTTTGGCCAGAACTTACGCCCTGAGAAATTTGCGCCGGTTTGCTGTGGATAATTATGAGTTGTGCGCTGATGTTAACTGCCAAGTTTATCACGGTTTGACCGAGGTTTACCCGCAAAGTGATAAGGCGATCGCCCAAACGAGCGGTTTAGTGCTAACTTACGAAAATCAGCTAGTAGATGCGCTCTATTCCGCCTCTAGCGGCGGCGTCACAGCCTCTTTTAACGATGTGTGGCAGGGCGCGGAACGTCCATATTTGCGATCGATCGTCGATTCCCCCAATAATGTCTGGGATTTGTCCAAGCAGAGTTTGTCTGACGAAAACAACCTCCGCCGCTTTATCAGTTTGCAAAAAGGGTTTAATGAGGAAAAAGAAGATACTTTTCGGTGGCGCGAACCAGCTTCTTTGACAGCGATTGGTGGATTTCTCAAACAGTATCTTCAGAAAAAACAGCACCCGCTGGCTAATCTTAAAACTGTCACTCAGGTGGAAGTGGTGGAAAGGTCGGCCGCAGGTCGAGTTTTGAAAATGAAGGTTCAAACTGACTTGGGCCCCATCGATATCGACAAAGACGAGATTCGCAATGCTTTTTACCCCCCGATCAGCACGCTTTTTTACCTAGAACCAATTTACAATCCAGACAAAACTCTCAACGGTTATGCTTTTGTCGGAGGCGGTTTCGGACACGGGGTGGGAATGAGTCAGACTGGTTCTTACAATTTGGCTAATTTGGGCTGGAACGGATCTCAAATTCTGAGCTTTTATTTTCCCGGCGCTCAAGTTGTGCCGCTCAGCGATAACATTACATTTTGGCGCGAATAGTCGATCGAAGTCGGCCTAAGAATCGGCGATTTAAATCGCCACTAGACAAACAAAGTCCGCGCAACGCGAGACTAAATATTAGCCGTAAAACTTTTAGATTTTAGACTTTGGATTTTAGATTGGTTTCACAGTTAATCTAAAATCTGCCATCTAAAATCTAAAATTATTTGGTCAGCTATCTGCTCAAACAGCTATGAATTCATAGCTAGGAGTGACAGACTGCTGGCGGCTTTGTTGCAATGTTAGACACAGAAACCCGGTTTCTTAACATAATTGCCGTATTTCAGCTTAATTCTGGAAACGAGAAACCGGGTTTCTTAGGGTATCACGCAGAGCGTCCTTTCTTAGTAGAGCGATTCTTCTTGGTGAGTTTCGATCGTACAGTCAGACTTGGGATAGGCGACGCAGGTGAGGACAAATCCGGCCTCGATTTGGTCATCGTCCAAGAAAGATTGGTCGGATTGGTCAATTTCGCCTTTGGTGATTTTGCCGGCGCAGGTGGAGCAAGCTCCAGCGCGGCAAGAGTAGGGGAGGTCGAGTCCTGCTTCTTCAGCAGCATCAAGAATGTAAGTATCGTCATCAACGTCAATGGTCTGGTTAATTCCTTCGGCTTCGCTGATGAGGGTAACTTTGTAAGTTGCCATGCACTAAATCCTCTCAAAAATTCAACAAGATTGATAATTTTTCCTAATGCAAACTTCAAGGCTCTATTAGCTTTGAGGTTAGGTCTTAGGTTCGTTCCCTCTATGATAGTAGGGGATAGAAGGGAGGTTGACACACTTATTTACAAAACATTTGAATGGGATTAGTTATAACTTTTTCTAATTTCATCTTGATTACTTATACCTATCTTGGGTTCAGCCTTGTGATACTGTTGCCGCAAGACTTGCGCTAAATAATCCGGTTTCCAGGAAAAATCCTGTTTTGAGCCCTACAGCACAAAAACCGGGTTGTTGGTATGCGGTGTGTCGATCAAGTTTCAGCAAAACTTGCTGCAAGGCAAGTCCCAGCAGACGGTGAAATGTATAGTTAGATCGCATCAAGACTTGGGTGTTGAAGGCTCGATCGAATAAATCGCACCACAACCACAGCTTAAAATCGGGGCGATAGAACCCTAAACCCCTGCAGCGCAAGTCTGTAACTATCTAAAATCTTAAATCTCAAATCCCATGACTAATATTGATACTCGCTTTGGTTTTTCGGTGAATTCTCCAATTCGCGTGGGGATTGTGGGTACTGGTTTTGCCGCTAAGTTGAGGGCGGAGACAATTCAAGCTGATGGGCGATCGAACTTGGTAGCAGTTGCGGGCCACTCCCCGGATAAAACCGCAGCATTTTGTCAAGGGTTCGGGGCAGAAGCTGCGGTTTCTTGGCGCAAGCTGGTAGAAAGAGACGATTTAGATTTGGTTATTGTCTGTACGGTGAATCGGGATCACGGAGCGATCGTCCTGGCAGCCCTAGAAAATGACAAGCACGTTGTGGTGGAATATCCTCTATCTTTAGACGTATCTGAAGCGGAAAGGGCGATCGAACTTGCCACCCAAAAGCAAAAACTCCTCCACATCGAACACATCGAACTGTTAGGCGGTTTGCACCAAGCAATCAAAGAATCTTTGTCATTAGTCGGTAAAGTTTTTTACGCCCGCTACATTACTATTACTCCTCAACATCCAGCGCCACAGCGGTGGACTTATCAACATTCCCTCTTTGGGTTTCCGTTAGTTGGTGCAATTTCGCGACTGCACCGATTTACCGATTTGTTCGGAGAAGTGGCAAGCGTTAACTGTCAAGCTCAATTTTGGGACAGTCAGCCGGATTTCTACAAAGCTTGTTTGTGCAATGCACAGTTGCGCTTTGCCAATGGCTTTGTCGCTGAAGCTGTTTATGGAAAAGGAGAGACTTTTTGGCAGTCGGAAAACATTTTTACTATCTACGGTGAAGAAGGAACGCTGGTTTTTACTCCAGAATCGGGTCAATTAATTCAGGGAGAAAATCGGCACAACATCAAAGTAGGAACGCGGCGCGGTTTGTTTGCAAAAGACACCGATATGGTGTTGGAATATTTGTCAAATGGTACGCCATTGTACGTAAATAATGCCAGTAGTTTGTATGCTTTGAAAGTAGCAGATACTGCGAGGCACTCAAGCGAAACTAGGCAAACTCTCGAACTTATAAAATCGCCAAAAACTAGCCAAAATAAGGTTATTTAATTTGGTAAAATTCAATATAACTGAGATGTTGCACTCTCCTCAATTACCTATTTATGAACAGGCTAGAGAGGTTGTTTCCCAAGAAAATTCCTTCTTTGTGGAACAGGCCCGAAAGCGTGTTATTGAGAAGGGTGCAAGATTTGAAATACAGCAGTTTCCGCTTTTATGATGTACAATAAAATATCATTGTTGTAGTCAAACCTAATGAAAGCCTATTCTCTCGCTCTCCGGCCAAAAATAGTGAAGGCTCATTTGGCAGAAAAGATGTCAAGCGAGGAAAGTAGCTACTAGATTTGGGGTCAGTAAAAGTTTAGTTCAAAAACTGGTTAATCTTCACAAAATCCCGGGTAATTTACAGCCGAAACAGAGAGGAAAACCGCAATTAAGTCATCTGAGAAATGCCGAACCATTCGTCAAAGCACTGGTGGCAAAGCATCCAGATGCCACTCGGGTAGAGTTGTGTGAATTATTTGCTCATCAGACTGGAAATTGGGTGAGCAGAACGGCTATGTGTCGGTATTTGCAGAAGTTAGGATTAAATCGTAAAAAACAACAGGGTATAGTAGCGAAGTCAGAACAGAAAGAGTCAAAAAATTAAGAGTAGAATATTGGGAAATGATCAAACATATTGAGCCAGAAAACCTGGTATTCTTGGATGAAACTGGGATTCTACGCTTGTTTAACCAGAACTCCTGCCCGTTCGCAACCGGGGACAAGATTATCCTTATTAAAACCATTTTATCGAGGCGCAAAGATTACAGGTATAGGTGCAATTAGTATCAACCAAGTGCGGGCAGTAATGAAAATGAATGATTCAAGCGATCGAGCAGGATTGGGCGTATTTATTGAGAAATTTTTGTGTCCTGAATTATGGGCAGGAGCATTAGTAGTGATGGATAATTTACCCGGTCATAAACTAGCATCAATTGTACCAATGATTGAATCTTTAGGCGCGACTGTTATTTGTTTATCTGCTTACTCTCGCCTATTTTAACCCTATTGAACTCTGGTGGTCACAACTCAAATCTTTTTTGCGGAGATTCGATCCAACTAACGCATCTATGATTGATAAAATAATAGCAGTTGCCCTCAATTTAATAAATCCTCAACATTTAAGAAATTGGGAAAGCTAGCTGTTGCTATTGTACCTCATAACACCGGGAACCGCTGTATCTGCATGACAGATTACTGCGGTTTAGTCTAGTGTCCGGTGAGTAAAAAAAGCGATCGCCCAAAAAAATCCTTTTTTAGCTAAAATGACAGCGATCGCCTATTTACTCCAAATAGTTTCTCCAAGTTAATTTAGGCAGACCAAGCTTCGCGAAAGTCACCATAGAGGGTCAATCCACCATCAATATAGAGCGTTTGTCCCGTAATGTAAGCCGCTTCATCTGATGCGAGAAAGGCAACAGATGCCGCCATTTCCTCCGATGTGCCGGCCCGTCCCATTGGGATATGGCTTTCGACCACCGCCTTTTGTTCTGGATTGTCAGTCCAGCTTTCATTAATCGGTGTAATTGTTGCACCGGGCGCAATAGCATTGACGCGGATGCCTCGGTTTGCGTATTCCAACGCTAGGGTTTTAGTCAGATTTCCCATGCCGCCTTTGCTGATGGAATAGCTGATATACATCGGGCGGGGGATGATTTCATGCACACTGGAAATATTGATAATCACCCCAGAGCGCTGCTGCTCTAACAGATGCTTAATGGTTTCCCGCGCACAGAGATATGCACCTCGCAAATTGACGGCAATTATGCGATCGAATTCATCGGTTGGCACTTCATGGGATGCGCTTTCTGTTTGAATCCCAGCATTATTAATCAGGATATCCAGACTACCAAATTTATCAATGACAGTATTCACCATACGAAGGATGTCGTCTTCTTTGGAGACATCTCCCTGAACTAATAGCGTTTCAACCCCGCATTCCGATGCTTGTCCACAGGCTTTTTGCAGAGCTATTTCTTCAGTATCTTCTGCCTCTTCTAAACTTTTGCGATAGTTAACGGCAATGTTGCAACCTTCTTGAGCGAGACGAATGGCGATCGCCTGCCCAATGCCTGAACTCGCTCCAGTAATGAGTGCGTTTTTTCCCTTTAAACCTTTCATAATTTCTCTCCTAGAGATTCAACAAAAAATGTTGTAATCGAAACCTCACCACAACTAGCTTCAACATCAACCAGAAGGTTATTCTGTCTTTTCCCCAGGTATTCCATCAATATCCAGGAGGCTGATTATTACGCCTGCGATCGGGATCGACAGAAAAACTCTGACCAATCCAGCGACTCCCGCCCCCACTATAGCAATCCTAAATCATTTGTGAATTCTTACTCCCTCCCCGCGGGTTCGGGGAGGGTTGGGGTGGGGTAAAAAATTTACGACTCCTGCAAGGATTGCTATAATAGCGCAAAGAACATAATGACTGGATTTATATTAATGGAGTCTCGCATACTACGGGGTCTGAGTAAGTTTTCTTCAACCTGCTGTAAGACAACGCAACCCACTAAAACTTTCAAGATGAGCAGAATTCCTTGAGGCAGAATAATCAGGCAGATGAGGCTAATCCCAATCGTTGCGCCAGCCAATACCGGGAATCATGTAAAATGCGCCTGCGGCTGCTGCCATGACCAGTGCATAGGGAATATCAGGCAAAATAAACACCACAAAGGTAGAGATGCCAAAGAATATTGATAACAGCAACCGACACTAAAGAAACCAAGAAAATTATTTTGAATTGCCCTGGTAAAATCATCGCGTAATCCGGATGAAAAGACCCTCACGATCAGATTCCATAGTGGTTTACAGTCTAGAAGCATAAAGAAGCAAATCACCGCAATCACAATCACATCTAGCAAGTTGAATAACACATTTTTCTGTGTGGAAAAACCCATGCCCATGATGCCGAGGGGTTGTTCGCGCAGTTGTGTCTCAAAGGTGCTGAAATCGACCGTAATGCGCTTTTGTAGAAACGATTGGAGTGTTTCCAACAGTGCGATCGCCCACTCTAAAAATTGAGGAGCCTGTTCCAATAACTGCTGTGCTTGGGAAATGATAGCTAATCCTAAGGTTGCCATTAACCCACCTAGAATCAACAAGGCAAGTAAAAACACCAGCACAACTGCTACCCAACGAGGGATGAAACGAGATACAAATTTGACGGGAGAGTTAAGCACAAAGGCGAGGATGGCTGCAAAAATAGAAACAATCAGAACCGTTTCAAAATATGCCAACACCTGCACGATCGCCCAGCCAAGCGTCCATAGTAGCAGGTAGCGAATGAGTGGAGGATTGTTCAGGTGTTCCCACATCCTATTGGTGTTAATTTTTGGATTGTCCATTACAGCCGGTCAACCTCTCCACCGTTCCTCATCCGCCTGATTCAAGGTTTTGCTATACCTTATTGATTTGATTTATGCTTACCTAATTATTGAAGTTTCCCTACGATCAGACCGACAAGCACAATCAAACCTAATGCTCTACGAAAGTAATTAACTCCTTGAAATAATTCTTCCCAAGCCCAAGTAAACAAAGAGCCAAAGGCTACTAGCTCCAACCCTAAATTAATTTTACCTGTTGTAACAATGAGCGTTAATAAACTAGCTACAATCCCGACACTCAGTGGTAGATTTGGCGTCTGAGCTATAACAATTTGGCCTTCGCTGTCGCGGAATGTGCGATCAAACAATGTGTTTTCCATGAGTTTCTCGTGTCAATGTAATAAATAGAACCAGGTTAACATTCAATACTGCGGGCATTTTTGGTAACGATACTACAAGCTTTAGAGGGCAAGTATCGTAAAAAAGTCAAATTAAATCCAAGTCAGGAGTGGAGATGACATTGATTTAATTATCTGCTGGGCTTCAAAGTATTGAAAAAATCCGCCATCGTGCCTAGAAAAACTGTCCGCACTATTGAACAGTTAAACATTTGACTTAGGTTTGATAAAGTGGGGATTTTTGATTTTTAATCATAACTTTATTCGGTTGATTTTTTCCAGCGTTCTAAAGTAATTTTATAGTAAAATTAAAGAATTTAAATATCCTCTCTCGCTTGGCAGAGTTTAGATTAGAATATTATCTATAATTGGACAGACATAATCGTTTGTCTACTATCGCATCGAGAACGATCGACCTCATGCTCAACTCTAAGGTTAGCAACTCACAGGTCTAAACCTTTTCGTGAAGCAGGATTGAACCTCTGTTGGCAGTGCAGTAATTTCTGTTTCCAAAGCTTGAATAGATTGTGTAGCCGCTATTTCTGCTTGATCGCTCTCGGCCTCCTGGCTCACAAAAAATGTAGCCAGGGTTGCTGTAAAATAACCGCCTAGCGCGATCAAACACAACGCCAGCAAAAAACAAAGCACCCGCCCTTGGGCTGTTTTCGGAAAGTAATCAGAGCCGATCGTGCTCATCAACATTCCCGTCAACCACAGCGCAGTGCCACAGTCATTAATGCCAGCACTACCATTAGGAAACTCGCACTCAAACGCATTAATGCCAGCCGCGTCAATTAGAGTGACGATCGCTATCACATTATGCAAGAGGAGCAAACCGCGCATAGTGTCAGCCGATAAGGGCTCAAAAGCTAGAGTGGCACTAAGGGCGACGGAACTCACCATATTCACCCAGAGAATCTGCACGGGCAAAATTGGCAAGGTGATACCAGCCAGGTTTTGCCGGGATGGGTAGAGCATTTGCGCTGGATATTCTTCGATTTACGTCACAGTAGCAAACTCCGCGTCCTAAACCTACAAAAACCCGGTTTAAATCGATCGCAGTCGCTCTGGTTGCCGGTAGTGTCAAGCTAAATCCAACTACGCCCATAAAGCCGTAATTCTTAATTGTACCTCATACCATCGGAAAGTGCTGTAAATCGAGCGCATTGATACTGTTGCTTAATCAGTTCAATAGTCCGATTATCTTGATTCTGATTTTTGCTGCGGTGCTATAGATTTTCCTTCAAGAGGCGGCAGATGCCCCATATTTTGGGACACTCAGCCGGATTTCTACAAAGCTTGTTTGTGCAACGCAAAGTTGCGCTTTGCCAATGGCTTTATCGCTGAACCTGTTTATGGGAAGGGAGAGATTTTTTGGCAGTCGGAAAACATTTTTACCATCTACGGAGCAGAAGAAACGCTGGTTTTTACTCCTGAATCATGTCAATTAATGCAGGCAGAAACACGGCGCAGTATCAAAGTAGGAACGCGGCGCGGCTTGTTTGCTGAAGACACGGATATGGTGTTGAAATATTTGTCAAACTGTACGCCTCTATACGTAAATAATGCACGTAGCTTGTAGGATTTGAAAGTAGCAGATGCTGCGAGGCGATCGAGCGAAACTCCGAGAAAGGTAGCGATAACGAGTAAGCCCTGAAAGTAATAGCTTAGTCTAGAATTTATTTTTGAGGTAGCTTGATTGTGTTTTTTAGTTTATTCTGGGTTTAGTAACTATATATTATTAACTCGGGTTGAGGGATTGTTGTTTTGTGCTGGAGTTTTTTTTAGATGTCCGAGCGATTTACCCACGGTTACGCGCTGTTGATTGGTGTTGGTAATACTGCTGACCCAGGCTATTCGCTTCCTGTAACAGTCAAGGATGCTCAAGCGCTCAAAGATGTGCTGACTGACGCAAATTTTTGTGCATATCCCAATAGCCCCGATCGTGTCCGGTTGTTACAGAACCAGGGTGCGACTCGCAGTGCCATTTTGGATGGTCTGGACTGGTTAAAAGGATGTGCAGAGGCAGACCCAGATGCCACGATCGTCATTTACTATTCTGGGCATGGTACGTTTGACCTCGCCAGTAATGCTTACTACTTACTCCAACATGATTTTGATCGGCAAGCCATTCCAGAAACAGCCCTTTCAGCCGAAACATTGAGTGAGAAGTTACGCAAGATCGAGGCTAAACGTCTCTGGGTAATCATTGATAGTTGCCATGCGGAGGGGATGGCTACCGCTAAGAACGATCTGCCAGCAGACTTTTTGCCTACAGCGTTGCCGAAAGGGGTGATTGATGCCCTGAAGCAGGGGGAAGGCCGGGCGGTGTTCACCTCATCACGAGGAAATCAAAGTTCTTGGGTGCGTCCAGATGGCATCCTCAGTCTCTATACGTATCATCTGATTGAGGCGCTGAAGGGAGCGGCAAATCAACCGGGCGATCGCCTCGTCAGAATTTCCAACGTCATGACTCACTTGGGAAGAAAAGTTCCCGAGAGTGCGCGTAAGCTATGTGACGCAGAACAAATCCCGTTTTTTGATGCAGCGACGGAGGATTTTCCAGTGGCAATGTTGCGCGGTGGCAAGGGACTGCCCAGCCAAACCCATACTCGAGAGTTGCCTAGGGTGATGACTAATCAAGAGGTGGTGATCCCAGCCTTGGCGATGGCGAAGCGATCGCTGGCTATTCTAGAAAAACAGGCTGCTGGCTATGGGATGCTAGAAATACCTGTTCATCTGCAGATTCAACTAGAGGAAAAACAGCAAGAGGTGGAAAAATTGCAAGCAAGATTGAGAGATGGGGAAGTCAATGGATGATTGCGCTGCTTTAGAAGAAACACTGGCTATTGCCCAAACGGTGCTTGCAGACTTAGAGAAAAAGGCAGCAGGCTACACCAGCCTGACAATTCCGTCACATCTAAATATCGAACTGAAGGACAAACGCCAAGAAGTTGATAATCTGAAGGCACGATTAGAAGCGGCACAATTAGAAAAGAAAGAGACTCAGCAGTCAGCTCAGTCCGAGATGAATCGTCAATCTCCGATGCGATCGCGAGTGTCAGATAGACATTACATTGAACGAGATGAGGCGAAAAGGCTGTTAGAACGCTTTGCCTTAGCACTCAACGAATATGATGGACAACCCTTGCTATTCAATATTTGCGGAACTGGCGGAGTTGGTAAAACAACGTTACTGGGGCGGTTAAAGGATGCCCATGCACACGAAGTTGATTTTTTGGAGATTTGTTTTGCGAAAACGGCTGGTATCGAAACTCCCCTAAAATTGATGCGAAAGGTACATCAGCAGGCTGTTGAGAGTTTTGGATGTGAAACCATCGCTGATTCATTCAAACAAAAGGATGAGCAGTTTGAGTCAACTCTATACAAGTTGAGTCATGAGTCAATTGATGGTGAAACAACTAGCAGCGAAGAAGCAAGGAAGATTACAAGCTGGTTTGAACGCTTCATCTGGCTAGGCCCAAGAGGTTTGACCTCCACCTCAAGTAAGCCGACATCTTTTAATGTTTCAGGGGTAGGTTTTTCTGCATTAGCAGGGATCGGAGAGGATGCAGACAGCTTGCAAGAATGGATCGAGCAGCGAGTGCGGAATCACCCTGCGACCAAAGACCAGCCTGAGCTACAGGCTCTTATGTTACAGCCTGTTTCCAAACTGACGCAGGCATTTGCTGAAAGTCTGATGCAAATTGCCCAAAACAGAGGACGATCGCTGGTGCTGATTTTGGATACCTATGAACAAGCACAGTCTTACCTGAATCAATGGCTGTGGCAGTATTTGGTCGAAGATACTGCGTTGTCTTCTGCACCAGTAAGGCTCGTGGTTGTAGGGCGGCGATCGCTGCAAGCAGATGAGGGTTGGCGCAAGCTCAACCAGGATCGGAAGTTGCTCGTTGAGGTGCCACTTAAGAAGTTTAGCAGGAAGGATACAGAGGAATATCTCAAGCAAATTGGCATTGAAAATGGCGGTATACACGCCAAAATCTACAAGGCAACACAGGGATTACCGTATTATCTAGATTGGGTACGGAAGCAACTAGAGCAAGGTAAAAAACCTGATTTTTCCAAAGGAAACCAAGCGATCGCTAAATTACTTTTGCAGGGGATAGATTCCCAGGATCGGAAAGTTTTGTATGTGGTAGCTTGTTGTCGATGGTTCGATCGGGCGATGATTCAATATTTGCTTGGAAGCGTTGAATTAGGCTTACAACAAGATGCCGAGAATGCAGAGGGTTACTTTGAATGGTTGAAAGACTCAGAATTTGTTGAGTTTACGAAAGGGCACTACCGCTTAGATGATGTGGCGCGGGATGTCTTTCGGCAGTCCTATTTTCAGAAGGATCAAAATCTGTTTCGCAAAACTCATGCTTTACTAGCCAAGTATTTCGAGCAACAAGCGGATGAACTTGTTACTCCTGAAATGTTTTTACCCGATCAGTATGAGGATGAGGGGTGGCTAGAACTGATGGCAGAGTGTCTCTATTACAATCTTTTTGGCAAGGGAAAGGAAGGACTCCAAAAATACATTGAACAGGTCTTTACCGCAGTTTATCTGCAAGTACCAGATGTATTTATGGCTCCCTTTGCTTTCATTTGTGCAGAGATAAGTGAAGAGAACCAGAATCTGCTTCCCAAAGCGACAGACAAATTTTTTAAAGATTCAGAAATGGCTCTCAGCTTTGGGTTGAATTTTATATATACACCGCCCACAAAATACAAGATTAAATTTGAAGGTGAGAATCCTCCTGCGGCACAAGCAATTGAGGAATTTTCCAAAGAAATTGAGGTATCTATTCAATCCCTGTTGGGATATGTTGGTACTCTCAAGGATAGTCTAGGCAAGTATGCAGGACTCCTCTATAAGTCTTTACGTTGCAATATATCCAGAGAAAGAACTGATTCACTGTTGCAAGCGAAAAGCCAGTGTGAAAAATTAACTCACTGCCATCCGAAACTGATGTATACTCTTTTTTCAAGTCTCGGTGACTTACTCGGAAGTGCACAACTTTACAAGGATGCACTGGATTGCTATCATAAAGCACTGCAATTAGACCAAAGTAATGCATCCATTTTTCTTGAGCAGGGTGTTGCTCTAGGCAATCTAAATCGAGACGAGGAAGCGCTGGAAAGTTTGCAAAAAGCGCTATACCTCGATCCTGAATATGTTTATGCTTGGGCAAATCGAGGGGTTTCACTCTATAAGCTAGGGCGACATGAAGAAGCGCTGGCAAGTTACAAAAAAGCGCTAGACCTTGAACCTAAATTTATTAAAACTTGGGTAATTCAAGGGAATACACTCCATAATCTAGAGCGATATGAGGAAGCGCTCGAAAGTTATCAAAAAGCGCTAAACCTCGCTCCTAAATATGTTGAGGGTTGGGTAATTCGAGGCTATATTCTCAGTAATCTAGGGCGACATGAGGAAGCGCTGGCAAGTTACAAAAAAGCGCTAGACCTTGAACCTAAATCTGTTAGTGCTTGGACATATCAAGGGACTACTCTCATTGATATAGAGCGATATGAGGAAGCCCTTGCTGCTTGCGAGCGAGCTTTTAAAATTGATTCTAAGAATGATCAAGCACTGAACAATCAAGCACTAGCATTAAGTCTTCTCAAGAATTTTGAGAAAGCTATTACAGCCATTGATGAAGCAATTAACTTAAAGCCTCCAGAAGTTGTGTTCAGGGCTAATCGTGGCATTATTTTGGCAAGGGCTGGTAGATACACCGAAGCCCTTGCTGAGTGTGAACAAGCGATTAAGCAAAATCCTAAGGATGAGAGTGGCTATTACGGTAAAGCTTGCTGCTACGCACTACAAGGTGAGATTGGACAGGCTATCGATAATCTACAGAAAGCGATTGATATTGCACCTCGTCATAGCCGAACCGAAGCAAAACACAACCCAGATTTTGACAGTATCCGAGATGATGAACGATTTCGAGCTTTGATGTAATTAGCCTCATTTTAATTTCATTGTGTAATTTTTATATATCGAGGTTGACTTTTTACGCGATCGATCCAAGTTTGAATTGCCGGGAATCTGGTTAAATCAAATCCGCCTTCGTCAGCAACGTGAGTATAAGCAAATA
This sequence comes from Microcoleus sp. Pol11C2, assembly GCF_036701505.1. NCBI lineage: Bacteria > Bacillati > Cyanobacteriota > Cyanophyceae > Oscillatoriales > Microcoleaceae > Microcoleus > Microcoleus sp. Pol11C2. Next base: position 49,062 of record NZ_JAUBQX010000036.1, on the reverse strand, counting down.
AACCGATATCAGCAATAGTATAGCGATCGCCCGCAAAAAACTCATTTTCTGCTAAATGCTGTTCCATCACCCCCAAAGCAGCATAACCCGGTGCTTGTTTTTGTTGGAGTGCTTCCTGATATTCTTCAGCTTTCCCTGTCATATACCAAAAACGAGAAGTAGCAATAAAAGGTTCGTGGCTGTACTGTTCAAAAAACAACCACTGCATAACTTGAGCCCGTTCAAATTTATCCGTGGGGAAAAACTCAGTTTCTTCGCTCAAGTAAAACATAATCGCATTCGATTCAAAGAGAAATTTACCCGGTGCGATTTCTAACACCGGAATGCGGCCATTGGGATTTTTGACCAAAAATTCTGGTGTGCGGCTTTTTCCTTCGAGAATATTAATTTCTGTGCGATCGAAGGGAATATTGAGCTGAGTTAAGAGCAAGCGAACTTTATAGCAATTACCCGATGAGGAATACTCGTAAAGTTTAAACATGAGTCTTGAGAAGATTTTAAGAGCTTAAATTATCTCATAAATTAGATGATTTAGGCACGATGAGTTAACGGTTGTTTGCTAAAATTATTTTGGCGATCGACACCGATCGCCAAAACCAGCCACTTCTGCCAAAGTATAAAGCGGCCGGCCCTTCACCTCCTCGTAAATACGCCCTATATACTGGCCCAAAATCCCAATACTAACCAACTGCACCGCACCCAAAAAGAAAACCGCCATCATCACAATTGTCAAACCCGTTAAGGCAGAACTTGGATAAAAAATCCGCCAATACAAAATCAAAAAAGCCATTAATACAGATACAAATGCCGCAAACAACCCCATATAAATCGAAAGTCGGAGGGGAACTTTTGAAAAAGATACTAAACCATTCATCGCCAAACTCAAAGATTTTCTGAATGTATACTTGACCTCCCCAGCAAAACGCGGATCGCGTTCAAACTTAACGGCCGTTTGTTTAAAACCAATCCAAGCGCGCAGTCCCCGAATGTAGCGGTTGCGTTCAGGCATCGCATTTAGCACGTCCACCACGCACCTATCCATCAAACAAAAATCTCCGGTATCTATGGGAATATCAACATCCGCAAGATGCCGCAAAATGCGATAATACATATAAGCTGGCAACCGCTTAAACCAACCTTCTTGACGGCGTTGAGTGCGCTGAGCGTAAACAACTTGATAGCCCTGCCGCCACTGTTGTACCATATCTATAATTAGCTCTGGCGGGTCTTGCAAATCGCCGTCCATGATGACGACAACTTGACCTCTAGAAAAGTTTAAACCAGCAGTTACAGCTATTTGATGACCGAAATTGCGGGCAAAACTGAGGTAACAAATTCGCGAGTCTTTTTCGTGCAATTCTCGCAAAAGTTCGAGAGAGCGATCGCGGCTGCCATCATTGATTAAAATTAATTCTACTGCGCCGTCCATTCGCTCCATCACGGCACTAATTCGCCGATACAATTCAGCGAGATTTTCTTCTTCGTTATAGATAGGTATTACCAAGGAATACTTAGGTGTATCGTTCATAGCAATTTCTGTTTAAAACTAGGCTTTTCAACCGTTAAATCAAAAGTTTCCTTTTCCCCAAACGCGCTGGCTGCTTCACGAGAGAGGTTCGGCACGTAATTTCGCTCTTTGATCCCGACAACAGCAGCCCACAACATAGCCGCGTACCAAAAATTATCTATTTTCTTAAATACGAAAAATAAAAGATACCATAAGACTGACGCACCCCAAGCGAAAACATCTGTTATCATAGATGTTTAGTCAGACTATAAAAATTACAATCATAACCCCTCGATTCAAAATTGCATGACAAATTCCAATTATCTTTGGCAAGCAAATCAAGACTTAAGCGAAGCTTGTCTGCAACATCCCTTTGTCAGAGGCATTGCTGACGGCAGCCTCCCCCAAAATAGTTTTGCATATTACGTTGCACAAGACGCATTTTTTCTGAGAGCCTTCGCTCGCGCTTACAGTATCGCTGCCGCAAAAGCACCCGACTGGGAGGGGTTTGAAATCCTCCACAATCTCGGTAGCGGCGTTTTAGAAGAACTTCGTTTGCATCAAGGATATGCAGCCAAATGGGGGGTAAACTTGCAAGAGGCCAAACCGGGAATCGCTACCCGCCGCTACACAGATTTTTTATTAGCGACAGCCTGGGGAAGTGGTGTAGGTTTGACAGCAGCCGCCATGACTCCTTGCTTGCGGTTGTATGCTTTTTTGGGACAGCAGCTAGCTAAACCTAATATACCGGAACACGCCTTTAGCGACTGGATTTCCACCTATAGCAGCTCGGATTTTGAGATTTTAGCAAAACGGTTGGAAAGTTTGGTCGATCGCTACGCAGAGGCTGCGCCAGAGGTAGAAGCAACCTATCGCTACGCTATGTTATGCGAAAGAGACTTTTTTCAGGCAGCTTGGGAAATAGAGTAAATTAAGTTTGGGCAAAAGATATGGAAAACTATCTTAAGCTACCTACACCCAGTAAATTTAACAGCCATGTACAGCAGGAATGTAGCAAATAATGTCATAACAGCCTATTCCCAACGAGGCTGACTAATCAACACTAAACCGACTCCCACCGAGAGCAAAACAATGCCCTAAGCTTAGGGATGAACCGATTGCATAACACTGGAGTTAATCAGTAACGCTAAAGAGAAAAAGCCCAAATAGACGACTGTAATGCTCAGCCTTTTTCTCCAATACCACAACAAATAGCCACCGCCCAAATCAGGGCAACTTTACTAACAGCTTGCAACCACCAACAATGCACACAAAGATTCCCAACTATTAAGGAGTATCCCTGCTAATTCCACTTGCATTCCCAGAGTCGTGAAGTCGCCCATCAGGAAAGGAAATAGCGGATAAAAAGCTACAGAATGCTGCTGCTCGTCCTCTGCATAGCTATAGCCTAAATTGGCGATTTCGACGTACCATTTACCGTCCCCTTGCGAAAACAGTTCCCAGCCACTTTTGGGAAGGAAGGCGCTTCCAAAACTCAGAGGCAGCCAATCCCATACACGGGCGGGTTTTTGCCGACTAAATGAGCAATTACCTGCATCCCGATCGCCATTATCGATCGGCTCAGAAACCACATAACAATTACAAAAATTACCCCCTCCCGGCTTTTGGAGCGCTCCAGGCGCGGAATTACTTCTAGCCCTAAATCAGTATTTGTCATGGCTAAAACAGCCCAAGACTGTAGATTTAAAATTAAAGTATAGTCCGCTGCCGAGCGATCGCCAAATATATACGTAAGTACAGCCGTACTGCTAATTTTAACGTCCGAGTTTATTGGGAATCCCTTCGCAGCCGCCGGGAATAGTCTCTCTCGACTTCGAGCCGCACCAAGCGCAGCAGTAATAGCGCTGCTCCTCCGACAGCCGCTTGACACCGGTGAAATCAACACGTTCCACCACAGCGCCGGTATGTTCACCCGTTTGATAGTTGGGAAATTCGGTACGGCTGCGGGGGGATGCAGTTTGTGCCGAGCCGTAGAATAATGCGGCCGCTCTCATGTCGGCGCGAGCGAGATTGGCGTCGTACAAGACAGCGCGCGAGAGGTTGGCTTTCACTAAATCGCACTTGCTGAGATTGGCGCGGACGAGGTTGGCTTCGCTCAAATCCGTCCACCGCAAATCGGTGCCAGCCAGGTCAGCACCCGCTAACATGACATTGAGATCGATAACGCGGATACCGTGATCTCTATCTTCAGCGTAGCCGCCGTCGCCGTCAAGGATGGGGCGGCCTAAAAGCCGATCGCGCTTCAGAGGAGTAACCAATCTAGACTGCGACAAAAACCGCAGAATTTTAGCTTTACCTTCAGCATCTACACTGCTCATAATCGCAGCGGTCCGGCCTTCTGCGATCGCCCTTTCCTGTGGCCAGTCTTCCAAAAACCCTTGTTCGTCAAGGGCTAAGTCCGAAACCCCTTGAAAATAAGCATCGATCGTTTGCTGCTGCGTAATTCGATTTTGCTGAATCGTCAAATCTTTCGAGATCACGTACTGCCGCCAAGCCACGTAAACGCCCAAAATTGCGATCAAAATTTGGCCCAAAGCGCCGATCAACTCGCCGAGAGCGCCGATGGCGTCCCAGTTGATTTGGATGTTGCGGCTTCCCGGTTCAGTATTACTACCGCTGAGCATCAGCAAGCCAACAATCCCAGCTAAAAGCCCGAAGCAGGCGACGATCAGAGTGCGCCAAGTCGGCGGAATTACCTGCGCCCAGATTTTGCCCCAACTCGGCCACATCAGCCGCAGCGATAGGCCGATCGCACCGACAGCGCCAATTAAGCCCAGCCAAATGTTGTCATTGGCCAGCCCAAAAATCATCGCTGCGATCAACCCCAGCGTCACCACCGACCCCGACTTCTCAGCAGTCGTTTGTTCCGGCTGCGGCGGCAAAAAAACCTTGCGAGTTGGAGGCGGCGGCACCGGTTTTTCCGGTTCAGCAGTAGCGACGATTGTCCCTGATTCTGGTGGCACAGTAGGGCTCGCACCGTTCTGACTTTCTACAGTCACGTTAGACTCAGGGCGATTGGGTTGAGAAGAGTTGTTTTCTGGTGTCATGCGTTGAGGCAAATTCTAATTTTAGCCGGTCACTAAAACGATTTTAACTAACCAAGCAGGATTCTAGATAATATTACAATATAAATCTCCACTAATTACACTCAAAAGAGGTAACATACTATGACCCTGGTACTTCCCAATCTGCAAGAAAAACAAATGGGTCAAGTAATCACTACAATCGCCGTCACAAATTTTATCGATCTAGTTATGGCTGAACGGGGATTCATTGCTGCTGAGGAAGTTCGCTCTGTTACCCTCGATAACGTTGTTGTCGATACCGGAGCCACTCTGCTTTCCTTGCCAGCTCCTATTATTAGCCAACTAGGTTTAAGACAAGTAGGAAAAAGAGATGTAGAAACATCAGCGGGCATCAAAAAAGGTCGAATTTTTGCAGGCGCTCAAATTATTGTAGAGGGCAGAGAGGGCAGATTTGATTGTTTAGAATTACCCGAAGGCGTTTCTGCTGTTTTGTTGGGCGTGATTCCAATGGAAGAACTAGGCTTAGAACCTGATTTAAAAAATAGACGATTGCGAGTATTGCCGATGAACAATCAGCAAACATATCTGATGGGTTAGTTGATCGGCATTTACCGTAGCACAAACCTCTCGCGTGTGATTACTATCATGTCCCCTCAATTACCCGCCCTCAAAAAAGTTTGTACTGAGAACTAAACTACTCATAAAATTTACATGACTTTAGTCCTAAATACCAACTAATTTGTTTTTTTATAGGATAATATTACTTACAGTTAAAAATATCATACAAAAAACTTTATTTTTGGGTATGATGTAAGTTTTTTGCCCTACATCTAGCGAGCAGAATAAGCCTTGAGCAAATACACGCCAACCGTCCCAAATATCAAAACAATTATCCCCAACATTAACTCCACACTAAACCTTTGAGCATTGCCCAAAGCGACAAGAATTTGCTGCCGCACCACAAACGCCAACAGCCAGCAAATCTGGGCCTTCAGCCAAGCCAAAAGGCCTCGCCCCAACAGATATTGTCGGCGAGCGTTCTCAGAAGTAATCCGTACCGGATAATTAAAAGTATGCGGATAGCGCGAAACCGCAGTTAAAACCGCAAAAATAATGGCAGCGACCGCCGGCATGAGCCAAATCGTCACCTTATCGCCCCAAGCATCAGCCAGCCCCCCCAAGCCGAAATGAATCGGAATTCGATCGGGCAAAACCGCCCAAAACTTGACGATGAGCAAAACAGCCAGCAAAATCGCGATCGCACCCAAAAGCTCTACCGCCACTACAACAGGCGAAAGCCTCAGAGAAATAACCGGCCGTTGGTTTGGTGTGTTTCCAGTCATGGCTACGTGAACTACCTACACTACATCGAAACGATTATAGTGTGGGCTTCTAACATCACAGAGGAATGCCTCAGAACAGACTTGCGTCCAATCTTTGGTCTTACTTCCCCTCCGTTAGCAAAAACGGCTGCTCCATCCGTCTGTAATATCCTGATGCCTTCCGCTCTAATGTTTGTTGCAGCGTTACCATCACGGTCATGACGAGTACCGCAATTAGGACAAGTCCACTCCCTAACATCAAGCGGTAACTTATCAATCTGGTAATAGCAATTAGAGCAGAGCTTGGAGCTAGGGAACCAGCGGTCAGTCTCAAGCAACTTGCCACCTTTTTTCTCTAGCTTGTAAGCTAGGAAATTGATAAAGATTCCCCATCCCACATCAGATATGGCTTTAGCTAAATTGTGATTGCGTACCATGCCTTTGACATTAAGATTCTCTACTACGACAACTTGGTTTTCATTGACGAGCTTTCGCGAAAGCTTATGTAGAAAATCCTGACGGGATTTAGTTACCCGTTCGTACACTTTAGCTACCGTCTTTTTAGCTTGGTTCCTTGAATTACTCCCTTTCTGTTTTTTAGCTAGCTTTTGTTGCTTGCGTTTGAGGTTTTTCTCGTGTTTGGTTAGATGCTTAGGGCGATCGTACTTAGAGACTTTGCAGCCATTGCTCGTAATAGCAAAATGAGTCAATCCCAAGTCAATTCCAATTACTTTACCGACCGTTGAAACAGTCGGGTTGTCGCCTTCACTCTCCGTCAATATTGAGGCAAAGTATTTCCCAGAAGGATTTAAACTAACCGTTACGGTTTTGATTGTTCCTTCTATGTTCCTGTGCAACTTGGCTTTAACTTTGCCGACCTTGCCCGGAAACTGAACAAACCCATCAAGTACCTTGACATTTTGAGGATACTGAATCGATTGTTTATCATGCTTTGACTTGTACCGCGGGAACCTACCACGACCTGCAAAAAAGTTTTTATAGGCGGTTGTGAGGTTGAGCGTTGTTGATTGCAAAACTTGGCTGTAACATTCAGACAACCAAAGTGTTTCTTCGGCTTTTTTGAGTTTTGGTAAAAAGGCATTGAGTGCTGACTGACCAAGGCTTTTACCCGTTTCTTTATAAGTCTCAATTGACTTATTTAGAGCATAGTTCCACCACCATCTGGCACAGCCAAAGTGCTGAGACAGTAGGGCTTGTTGCTCTAATGTTGGATAAAGTCGAACCTTGATGGCAGTATGCAGCATCTCATGACCTCCTTACTGTATTATACACATTCCAGTAAAAGATCTACAAAAATAAAGATTTGGAGATTTCCGTACCTACACTCTCCCTGCCTCTCATCCCGCCCCTAAACTGGGTACAGTTATAGCGGGGGACAACAGGAGCGAGGAGTTAAAATTAGATTAATATTGAAAACAATAGTATTGGTTCCAATTTCATTCCCCAACAGCTTTCGTTGGGGGTTTCCAAACATCCCGCGAGGTTCTATGACGGCTCAGGTCTTGATTGAAAAGAAAAAGTTAGAAAAACCGCCCCTAACAATACACACATTAGGCGATCGCGTCCTGCGACAGCCAGCCAAGCGCGTCAAAAGCGTCGATGCAGAAATTCGGCAGCTAGTCCGAGAAATGCTGCAAACCATGTACAGTGCAGATGGCATCGGTTTGGCCGCCCCCCAAGTCGGAGTCCACAAACAAGTAATCGTCCTCGACTGCGACCCGGAAAACCCCGCTACACCCCCAATCGTTTTGATCAACCCCACCATCAAAAGTAGCAGCGGCGATATCTGCATCTTGCAAGAAGGGTGTTTGAGCATTCCGGGAGTTTATTTAGAAGTCAAACGCCCAGAAGTCATTGAAGTATCCTACCGCGACGAATACGGTCGCCCACAAACCCTGATAGCAACAGAGTTACTGTCGAGGGCAATTCAGCACGAAATGGATCACCTCAACGGAGTGCTGTTTGTAGACAGAGTAGAAAACAAGCTGGCACTGAATGAAGCATTAGTCAAGCATAAATTTTCCCCCAAGGCAGTAAAATCAGTATGATGGCAGGAACTCCGAAAAGTGGTTTACTCTTAGCTCTTTCGTGCATCACTGCGATCGCGGCAGTCGGCTCAATTTTTGAGCTGTCATCGGGAGAAGCTCAACTTGGCAATTTAGTCACGGGCATCATCCTCGCCCTGAGCGTACCGCTAACTGGCATATTTTTCTATGCAGCCGTTCAGGATGCCAGGGCAAATCTATAAGCAGAGTTATTAGTCATTAGTCATTAGTCAGCAGTTATTAGTAATTAGTAATTAGTAATTAGTCAGCAGCTAACAACCAATAACTGTGGAATAAAGACTGCTCAAAAATAACATCAGCTAACAGCTCGCGAGCTCATGACCAATGACTAATGACTAATGACTAATGACTCATAACTCATGACTAATGAAATCGGATTTCTGCGACAAGTGCCAGCCAAAGACGCTGTGGGAACCCCAGTATCCAAGTACCAACTTTTTGAAGAAGGGGAATTGGTTATCGGGCGCGATCGCAATTGTCAAATAGCTTTAGAGTCGATCGCCCACGGCATGGTTTCCCGTCGCCACGCCATGATCCGTCCCCTAACTCAGGGTACTTTGACGAGATGGGAAATTTGCGACCTCAACAGCGCTAACGGAACTTATATCAACGGTAAAAAGCTCTCTGGCTGCCAAACTTTAGAAACAGGCGATCGCATCAGTCTCGGCCTTGACGGCCCTGAATACATATTTGAATCTCCCGTAACCCCTTACCAAAATCAACCCGGATTCCCTGCACCACACACGGGCAATTTTGCTGGTAGCGAAAAAGATGCTCTCACTTTAACTCAATTATTCCCGATCGCCTCGACGGGCAAACAATTAAGCCAAAAAGCTTACTTATATCCAGGTATTGCCACAGTTATTGTTGTCGTGTCGATGTTTGTCGCCGTTGGAAATTCTGCCGCATTCAACTTGCTGCTGTCAGCTTACCTCGCCGGCGCGGCTTACTACTTTATCTATCAACTGTGTGGCAAACACAAGCCTTGGTGGGTATTGCTTGGTTCGGCGTTAGCTACAGTCCTGATTGTGATCAGCCCCTTATTGATTGGATTTATATTCGTATTTAGAGAAATTTTGCCCGGCCGCCTGCCAACCGAAGGCGAAACAATCAGTTTTTTGCCTTTTTTGAACAGAATGTTTTTCGGGGCGGGTCTAATGGAAGAATTGCTGAAAGCCCTGCCCGTTTTGGGAGCGATGTTGCTGGGAAACTGGCTGAAAAATCCGTGGCGCGATCGAATCGGCGTTTGGGAACCTTTAGACGGAATTTTGTTAGGAAGTGCCTCGGCAGTCGGCTTTACACTGTTAGAAACTCTGGGGCAGTACGTTCCCAATGTCATCCAAAATGTCACCCTGCAAGCAGGGGCGGAGGCGGGACAATTAGTAGGATTGCAGTTGCTAATTCCCCGCATTTTGGGTTCCGCCGCCGGCCACATGGCTTACAGCGGCTATTTGGGATATTTTATAGGTTTGAGCGCCCTCAAACCTAGGAAGCGCTGGCAAATTTTGGGCGTAGGCTATTTCAGTGCTTCCGCACTTCACGCTTTGTGGAATGCGTCAGGAGCAGCCAGCGTACTTTTGCTGGCCTTGGTGGGAGTTTTATCCTATGCGTTTTTGGTAGCGGCGATTTTGAAAGCCAGAGCTCTTTCTCCGAATCGGGAGCAAAATTTTGCCACAAGAATATTTTCTCAGAAGTGACTGCTGACTGCGGACGATCGCTCCCGAGTTAGATTCATACTTAACTAAATTTGTCAATACGCACTTTCCAGGCATTTTACCCGAGTATTCTACCCTTGTGTATGAGTAGCTTGGGCTTAATTGCCTGATGCGATAATCGCAACTTAACTTAGAAATTCTTCACAAATAGTTTGACTGTGGTACTATCTGGATGGCTGTGAGTAGCTGAGGGAAGCCAAGGGGCTTGATTCCTGTGGTGGTGGAGGAGAATCCAGGAGTGCTAGATAGGATGTCATTGGGATACGCAAACGTTTTCGCCCAGCGAAGTCAACCCGAACCCCTCCGCATTGGGGTGATTGGGGTTGGCAATATGGGCCAGCATCACACGCGAGTTCTGAGCTTGCTAAAAGATATCGAACTCGTGGGTGTTGCAGACATAAATGTAGAGCGGGGAATAGATGTAGCAAGCAAATACCGGGTTCGCTTCTTTGAAGACTACCGAGATTTGCTCGCCCACGTAGATGCAGTTTGCGTCGCCGTTCCAACTCGCCTGCATCACCCTGTGGGGATGTCTTGTCTCCAAGCGGGTGTTCACGTTTTAATTGAAAAGCCGATCGCGGCTAGCATTGCCGAAGCCGAATCTTTGGTCAACGCTGCTGCTGAGGCCCACCGGATTTTACAAGTGGGTCACATCGAGCGCTTCAATCCAGCTTTTCAGGAACTCGGCAAAGTGCTGAAAACAGAAGAGTTACTGGCATTGGAAGCTCACCGGATGAGTCCCTATTCCCAGCGGGCTAACGACGTATCGGTAGTTTTGGATTTAATGATCCACGACATCGACTTGCTTTTGGAATTGGCAGATTCCCAAGTTGTGAAGCTGACCGCCAGCGGCAGCAGGGCCTCAGATTCAGGTTATTTAGACTACGTGACAGCGACGTTGAACTTTGCTAACGGCATTGTCGCCACCCTGACTGCCAGTAAGGTGACGCACCGCAAACTCCGTTCAATCGTGGCTCACTGCAAGAATTCTCTGACAGAGGCAGATTTTCTCAACAACGAAATCTTGATTCACCGACAAACAACCGCCAATTACGTGACGGATTACGGTCAGGTGCTTTACCGTCAAGATGGGTTGATCGAGAAAGTTTACACCAGCAATATTGAACCGCTCCACGCAGAATTGGAGCATTTTATTAATTGCGTGCGGGGTGGAAATCAGCCTTCTGTGGGAGGAGAACAAGCTCTCAAAGCTCTGCGGCTTGCGAGTTCGATCGAGCAAATGGCTCTCGACGGTCAAGCTTGGTATCCGAAAGAGCTAGAGTCTACTTTGCAAGTTAGCTAAATCGAGACAAATCGTGTCGTTTCCGGGTGCTTTTACAGTTTGGGTTTGTTGTTCGTTGAAGAGGGTAACTGTTCCCATGCAACCGGATTCGATGTCAGTCGATTTGAGATTGGACTATTCGGCGTGAGAAGTTCGGCGAGTGCGAGCGTCGAGTTGCGGGTCGAGCGATTTTAGATCTTAGATTGACTCTGCAGATGAATCTGGGGGCTTGAAGTAAGGTTTCAACTTTTTTGTTCTCGACAACAGAAGAAGTAGTGGGCAAGTATCCGTCTTTAGGTGAAGTCACGATTTATGCCAAAAAAGACCGACTATTTGACGACTGATGGTTTTGCTAACTAGCTGATTTCCTTGAGGACTCAGGTGAATGCTGTCTCGATACAAAGTTGGAAACTCGGCCGCACAATTGAAAATGGGAAGAAAATCTATGTAAGTAATTTTCTCTGTTTCTACGAGTTCGGCGAGACGCGCTCTAGCATTGACTTCCCAGTCGCGAGGGCCCGGGCCGCCGAGTTCGCCCCGCTTGGGCGTGACGGCTAGCAAAAACTCGATGTTGGCGGATACAGCTATTTTCTGGATTTCCCGAATAGCCTCTAAGTTGGAGCCTACTACATCGCCGCTTGTGGCTCCGGGTGCTGCCAATTGGCGAGTCGGCACTGCAGGTAGCAGGTAGCGGCTCAATAACTCTAGCGTCGCCGATCGGGGTTTGCGATCCGGGTAAGATCGATCGCGTCCTACAACCAGATCGCAGGGAGCCGATGCAAACAAATCGTCCGTATTGAGCAGCAAAACCAAAGCCTTTGCCCCAAAAACACCGAACCGCTTGGCGTAAGCAAGTTGATTCCTCGGCCCCCAAGAATTGGCTGAGGCGTTGAGAACTTCAAAATTTGAATAGTTGACTTGTGAACCTAATTGTGTATTTTTCGCCAGATTCTGTACTAGCAGTCTCAAATTCCGAGCCATAATTTCCGAGATCGTATCTGTCTGATGTGTCCACCAACCGCCGTTGGCGACAGAATCTCCCAACAGCAAGACGCGCAGAGTTTCTGGAGAGGCGATCGGGGCGATCGCTCCGCTACGCATCGAATACTCGTTAATCTCAATCCGGTTGCCCAAGCGACGCACCTTTTGGTTGGGCGCCAACAAATAACCGCACTCGGCATCCGCAATATAAATCAAGGGATTGCCAAAACCCAGCAGCACCCGCAGGACCACTTCGATTGCCGCCCCCAATCCTGCGGTGACAGCCAAAATTATGAGAACAACTTTCACCACTTAACCTCGATAGAGAAGGATCAACCCCTGCCGACACCAAGGTATAAAAAAGAATGCAACTGCAGTCAAGCTCTCAACCCCGATTGTAGTCAGTCGATTTTAGATTAAAGATTAAAGCATTGACTCCATAGATGAATCTGGGAAATCTCCCTAAAATCTAAACTTTTTTTGCTTTCGAGGACTCCTGTCTTGAAGCAAGTATCCCTCTTGGAGGGAAGTAAGTACGTCGTCCTTGTAAAATCTAAAATCTAAAATCTAAAATCTAAAATGTTATGCCGTCGGGCTTTGAGCAACTTGGCAACCCGATTAAGTCAACCGGATCGCCCCCGTGGATATAGAATTCTAGAATATACCGTCAAAATCCGCCGTCAGCCGTCAGTGAACTTGGTGGTTTCAGGAAAATCCGTGGACTTAAAACAAATATTCAAAACGCCGAATCCCATAATCGGTGTCGTACATTTACAGCCTTTGCCAACTTCTCCCCGCTGGGGCGGAAACCTCAAAGCTATTATCGGAAGAGCCGAGCAAGAGGCTACAGCGCTGGCTTCTGGTGGCGCAAACGGTATCATTGTCGAGAACTTTTTCGACGCTCCTTTTGCCAAAGACAGCGTAGATCCGGCTGTGGTAAGTGCCATGACTCTGGTAGTCGAGAGGCTAACTAATCTCGTGACGCTGCCGATCGGCGTTAACGTGCTGCGAAACGACGCCCAAAGCGCGATCGCCATCGCCTCCTGCACAGGAGCTCAATTCATCCGCGTCAACGTCCTCAACGGCATCATGGCTACAGACCAAGGCTTAATTGAAGGCCAAGCTCACCAGCTACTGCGCTACCGCCGGGAATTGGGCAGCGATGTCAAAATATTAGCAGACGTGTTAGTCAAGCACGGGCGACCCCTCGGCAGCCCCAACTTGACCACAGCCGTCCAAGAGACGATCGGGCGAGCTTTAGCCGACGCCGTAATCCTTTCCGGCTGGACAACTGGTAGTCCTCCCAATCTCGAAGACTTAGAACTCGCGAGTGCAGCAGCGGCGGGAATTCCAGTTTTCATCGGCAGCGGCGCCTCGTGGGAAAACATTTCCACCCTCATGCAGGCCGCTGACGGCGTAATCGTATCGAGTTCCCTGAAACGAAACGGTCGCATCGAGCAGCCTATAGATCCGATCCGCGTCAGTCAGTTTGTAGAAGCCGCCCGCCGCAGCTTGTCACAGAAAGAGCGCGAACAGGAAAATAGAGATGCTAATGGCTCAAGAGGGCCAACACCGGAACCGGGCAAAGTCACAAGTAAAACGTAAAATAGGAAGAGGTAATGGGTAATCGGTAATCGCTGAAAACGAAGAGCTAACCGTGAAAAAATCACCAATTCCCAATTTCCTTGATTCACGACACGGAAGTCACAGATATACGGATAGCTATTTCTTTTCTCTGACTTCTGACTTTTTCCCTCAACATCCATCCGTTAAATTCCTGAGAACCCTGACATTGCTAGTTGCCAAAATTCCTTTTTGTTTCAAATTCCCAATTATTAATTACCAAATCAAAAAATGATTCGCCGACGTTCAACCCCTTGGATTCATCGCTGGTCTAGGACTGTGATGGCAGCGATCGCAGCCATAGGCGTCATAGAAACGGCCTATCTCACGATCGCTAAATTCACGACTGGCTCGGTCATTTGTCCCACCAGTGGCTGCGACAAAGTTCTCAACAGTCCCTACGCTACAGTCTTTGGCACAGTGCCTTTAAGTTTGTTAGGCTGTCTGGCTTACCTAAGCATAGCAATCCTGGCATTAGCTCCCAAAGCTGTAAATCCCGACACCAAGAAAGGACTGCACTCTCAACTAGAAAAAAACACTTGGCAAGCGCTATTTATCATCACCGCTGCGATGGTAATTTTCAGCAGCTATTTGATGTATTTGATGGCTTTTGAAATTCAGGAACTGTGCATTTACTGCATCACTTCTGCCTTATTTTCGCTGTCGCTGTTTGTGCTGGTGCTAGTCGGGCGCGAGTGGGAAGATATCGGACAGTTGGTGTTTACAGGCATTTTGGTGGCAATGGTGAGTTCGATCGGCGCCTTGGGACTTTATAACAGTGTCAACTCACCTGCTCCTACTGTCTCTACCCCCGGAATTGTACCTCCTGCCGTCACTACAACCTCCGGTCCGGCACAAATTGCTTTGGCTCGCCACCTCCGACAAATTGGCGCTAAAGAGTACGGCGCTTACTGGTGTCCCCACTGTCACGACCAAAAAATACTGTTCGGCAAAGAAGCAGCCAAAATAATTGATTATGTTGAATGCGATCCCCGGGGGCAAAATTCCCGTGCTGAAATTTGCCAAGCTGCTGCTGCGAATGTGAAAGGTTTCCCGACTTGGGAAATTAATGGTCAGTTTTATTCGGGGACGCAATCTTTGGATAAACTCGCTGATTTATCGGGTTACACCGGCCCGCGCAACTTTCAAAACTGACAGGAAAGTTGGAGATTATAGATGACAGATTTTAGATTGATGGGCTGGAAATATCCTGGTTTTTAACTTAGTTTATCCTTGGCTCGTGCTGCGAAATCAATCTAAAATTTTGCATCTATAATCAATAAAAAAATAGTAAAAATTAGTGATAACGAAAAAAGTTTAGAAGAAGTTGTGGGTTTCTAGTATTTAGATGGGTGAATAACTACTAAAACTTTTACATAAAAGCAAGAAACCGGGTTTCTGCTTCCAGAATGATTGTTGGAATGACATATTTTGGTTGCGAAACCCGGTTTCTCCTCTTGCAGCCCGATCGCACCGAAAAACCAAAAAATTGGATAATCTAAAATCTAAAATCTAAAATCTAAAATCTAAAATCTAAAATCTAAAATCGACTCGCCCGCACCGAAAAACCAAAAAATTGGATAATCTAAAATCTAAAATCGACTGAGCCGATCGCCCTGGAGATGTAAAACCTATAGGTAGTAGTAGTTTAGATGCTCAAAGGGCGAGGCCCAAATCCCCAAAATATGCTAAAAACTATCAAAAAATGGGTCGATCGAGAACGCCGAGTATTGATTACTGCGAGTGCCGTTGCTAGTACGGTGATTGTAATGCGCTGGTTCGGATTTTTTCAGGTGTGGGAATGGGCTGCTTTCGACCACTTTGTACGCTGGCGGCCGGCCGAACCAATTGACTCGCGCATCGTCATTGTAGAAATTAAGGAAGCTGACTTGCAAAAATACGGCTACCCAATTTCGGATGCTGTCTTGGCCCAATTGCTGCAAAAATTGCACGCGGGCAAGCCGCGGGCGATCGGCCTCGACGTTTACCGAGATTTGCCAACTCAACCGGGTAACGCCGAATTGGTCAAAACTTTTAAAACTATTCCCAACTTAATCGGCATTGAGTTGATGCCAGACGAAACCAGGATCGGAGTTCGCCCGCCTCCGGTACTTGACCAGCTCGATCGAATTGGTTTCAACAACGTTGTCATCGACGCTGACTCAAAAGTCCGGCGAACTTTGCTCTACGCTTGGCCCGGAGACGGCAAAACTCATCAAAGTTTCGCACTCAGACTGGCTTTGCTTTACCTCAAAAGCGAAGGAATTTCCCCTCAACGAGCAAGAGTCAATCCTAAATACTTGCAGTTAGGCAAGGGGGTTTTTCCGCCTTTTCAACCGAATGACGGTGCTTACGTTCGAGCGGACAGCCGCGGCTATCAAATTTTGACCAACCTGCGCGGCCCGCGAGGCAGTTTTCGCACTGCATCGATGAGCGATGTGCTTTCTGGCACAGTACCTGCTGATTTTGTACGATCGCGCGTTGTCTTGATCGGCTCAAGTGCCCCCAGCCTCAGAGACTTTTACCAAAATTCTTACAGTTCCGGTTGGTTTGGTCCTCCCCAGCCAATACCGGGAGTCGAGCTTCAGGCTCATTTCTTGAGCCAAATTTTGAGTGCAGCCATCGACGGGCGCGGGGGTATCAATGTCTGGCCAGAAGCTGCGGAGTTGCTGTGGATTTTACTGTGGTCTTGGGCGGGAGCAAATGTGAGTTGGAATTTGCGATCGCTTGGTCGATCGGCTTATTGTTTATCAAGTATGTGTCTAGGTCTAAGTGCCAGTTTATACTTAGCATTTTTAGCAGGTTGGTGGCTACCGTTAATTCCTCCAATCCTCAGTCTTGTGGGTTCTGGTGTCGCAGTTGTGGGTTATCTGGCTCACTTACAAGAAGAATTAAAACGGTCTAAAGAATTTTTACAATCGCTAATCGATACAATTCCCGACCCCATTTTTGTCAAAGATCGAAATCACCGCTGGGTAGTTTTGAATCAGGCCTATTGTCGGTTTATTGGCTATCCTTTAGAAATTTTAACTTGCCGAACCGATTACGAGTTATTTCCCCAAGCCGAAGCCGAGATATTTTGGCAGCAAAACGAATTAGTATTTCAAACTCACCAGCCGCGAGAAAATGAAGAATATTTTACTGACGCTCACGGAATTACGCATCTGATTGCGACTAAAAGATCCTTGCATAAAGATGCTGCAGGCAACCTATTTTTAGTCGGAGCAATCAGAGATATTACCGAGCGCCAACTCCGGGCAAATGCCCTAGAACAAAAAAATGCTGAACTCAGCCACCAAGCTTATCACGATGCCCTTACCGGTTTGCCCAACCGCCAAAGGTTCTACGAATGCTTGCATCGGTCTCTAGAAATAGCCTCCAGCACTCAGGAATTGGTAGCTTTACTCTTTTTAGATTTAGATGGATTTAAGTCAATCAACGACACTCTCGGACACAATGTGGGTGATTTACTCTTAAAAACAGTTGCCAGTCGGCTCAAAAAATGCTTGCGTGGCAGCGATACAATCTCGCGGTTGGGCGGCGACGAGTTCACAGTCATTTTGCCCGCAATTCCCGGCCGTGAGGAAGCTGCGAAAGTAGCGGAAAAAATTTGCGACGCCATCATGCAGCCTTTTATTTTAGAAGAACATACAGTTTCTGTAACTACAAGTATTGGCATTAGTTTATATCCCATGGACGGTCAAGAGCCAGAGATTTTAGTTAAGAATGCCGATGTTGCGATGTATCGTGCTAAGGAACGGGGGAAAAATCAATATCACTTTTATTAATTAAGACCAGTTAGAAACATAATGCAACTGTATGTAAAGTCGCCCCCCCAATCTTGATAAGTCATTTGTAATTATTCTATTTTTTCATCTAAAATATCAATTTTTTCAGACATAATTTGAGGAATTTTTATACTTCAAACCCTACTTGGGCCGTAAGAGAGATATTATTTCAGGGGTCCCCTATGCAGCTCACTAAAAAAAATAGCTCGCTCCTTAAACTGTAAGGCTTCTAAGCTTTTTGAAACCGTTCACAAAAATGTCCAAAGTAGTGAAATATAAAATCTAAAATCACACAAATTAAAATTCTTATATCTGTCATCTGCCATTAGATAGATTTAGCCAAGTATAAAACTTATGAGAGCAACTTGCCGTCTTATCTAAATGTTACAAAATATTAAAATAAATCACAACCTGAAACCAAATTTAAATCGCCAAAAAGCTTTAATGTAAAAAAAATTATATAAACTTATGAAAGTTAATTAAAGTAAAGGTAAAGATATCAGTGGAAATACGGAAATTGATAGATATAATAGGTGGTACAGACGTAGATCTATTGCGGTGATTTGAATAAGGCTGTGAATACTATGCGTACTTTGATTCAGCTCACAACAACGGCAACCCTGGCTGCCTGCCTGCAAGTGAATATAGTCGGCACCGCAAATGCGGCTCGACTTGCCAGCAACTCAACTAGCAATTTCACAAAAGCCCGTAGCGCGGGCGAGATCCCGACGCCATCGACGCCGAGAGTTGTAACAGTTGCACAAACCTCTAGGTTTCCAAATTACCCAAAACAATACGAGCCAGACCCGAACGGCAACCCCAACAGTGACGGTACGGGGACGCGCTGACCCCAAATTTTCAATAAATTTTCAATCTTCTATTCGCGGAGATTTGTACCAATTCGATTGGTTAATTAAAGTATGGCTGCACCAATCCGGATCGGTGAGGGGATAGTCCACTCGGTAATGACCGCCGCGACTTTCGGTGCGAAACGCAGCACTTTTGACAATTAAATAGCCGATATCCAATAAATTCCCCACTTCTCCCCAATTTCGCAAAATCGAGCTATTCTCCGCCTCAGCAGGGGAAAAATTAATAATTTGTCCGGGCCGTAAATTATCAAGCGTTTGACTCAAAGGCAACGAAGCAAATTCTTGCCGCCAAATCTCAAGTTGGACGATCGCACTTTCCAAATCGCGTTGTCCCCGGCAAATTCCCGCACTCTGCCACACCAAATTCGGCAATTCGACCCGCAACTTTTCGATCGCCTCAATGTCCTTTTCAGAAATCGATTTTTCCAAGATTTCCCCCGCCTCGAACTGATCGGCGAATGCCTCCGGCGTTCCAGCTTCTAGCTGCAAAAGTCCCATCTGCGCCCCAAAAACCAGACATTCCAGCAGCGAATTGCTCGCCAACCGATTAGCGCCGTGTACCCCCGTGCTCGCAGTTTCTCCCACCGCGTACAAACCCGGAATCGAAGTTTGGTTAAACTTATCAGCGACAATCCCTCCCATCCAGTAATGGGCTGCGGGCGTCACCGGGACAGGTTCGGAAAAAATATCAATTCCCCAATCAGCGCACACTTGAATAATATTGGGAAACCTGTAGCGCAGTCGCTCGACCGCAATCGGGCGCAAATCCAGCCAAACATGAGGTTCTCCCGTCTTTTGCAAGTGGCGGAAAATTGCGCGGCTGACAACATCCCTAGGGGCGAGTTCCCCGCTGGGGTGAGAATCAAAAGCAAAGCGATATCCCTTACTGTCAACCAAATGAGCTCCTTCTCCCCGCACCGCTTCGCTAATGAGAAACCGAGGCGCGCCCGCTGTGCTCAGCGCCGTCGGGTGAAACTGCACAAATTCTAAATCTCGCAGCAGCGCCCCGGCGCGCCACGCAATTGCCACCCCGTCCCCGGTACTTACCGACGGATTGGTCGTTTGAGCAAAAACCTGTCCGCCGCCGCCTGTCGCCAGCACCACGGCTTGGGCCTGCAGCCACTTGACTTGTGAGCCACAAATCGAGCTAATCCCCTGGCAGCGCCCGGTTGCATCTAGCCACAGACTCAAAGCAAAGGCAGGAGATACGAGTTGAATGTTTTTGCGGCTCAATACTTTTGCTGTCAGCGTACTGATCACGGCTTTGCCCGTAGTGTCGGCGGCGTGGAGAACTCGGCGGCGGGAGTGGGCTGCTTCTAGGGTGAGGGCTAAATCTGGGCCGGTGCGATCGAATGCAACGCCCATTTTCACCAGGGAGTCAATGCAAGCACTAGCTTCCTCGACTAAAAATTTCACCGCCTCCAAATCGCAAAGACCGGCTCCGGCAGCCAGTGTATCCTGAACGTGCAGCGCTGCGGAATCTTCAGGGGCGATCGCCGCGGCAATCCCTCCTTGAGCCCAATCGCTGGCAGAAACAGGCAGGGTATTTTTATTGATCAAGCCCACGTGCAAATGCTCTGGCAGGCAAAGTGCTGTGTACAAACCCGCCGCGCCAGCACCTATTACCAATACGTCAAATTTGTCAGTCATAAGTCTGCCGCCAGTCGATTTGAGATTTGAGATTTGAGATTTGAGATTTTAGAATTGAGTCTACAGATGAATCTGGGGACTTGAACTAATGTCAGTCGAGCGAGCTTATATTTTAGATTTTAGATTAAAGAATTGAGTCTACAGAGGAATCTTGGGAACCCGCTTATTTCAATCTAGCGAATTTTGGTCGGCTTTTGCTGAATGATGGTTGAAAGTATGTGTTCAGAAATTAAAGGCAGAAGTCATCAGCCTATAGAAAAAAAATCTTTTCTTTCTGCCGAATGCCTTCTGCCCAATGACTTCTGCCTTCAAATGAGACCCGCTGCTACCTAGTCGTAGAGACCATTATTCAACCGGTTGTCTCCTTCAATAAAAACTGATTCAACATCAGTTACGGTGAATTTGTCCATGTTAGCTTGCAGCACTTTTTTCTGAGCATCCGTCAAGTCTGAAATATTGAGTACGTCCTCAACATTTTCGTAAGGAGCATTCTTAATAATTAGTCGAGCTAAAGTGGGATACAACCCTCGAAATTCCCGAAAGTCCCGGACCGCGCTGTTGTTCAAATCAAGTTTTTTGCCGTATTCTGTGGCAAGCTTCTCATCGGCGCGATTGGTTCTAGCCGGAGCTTCAACAGCTAGGAGCGAGGATGATGGCAAGACGATACGGCTTAATGACGCCGCGATCGCGCTTTGGTCTCCAGCCCATGCAAAGCAGCCCAGCACTAAGCCCAATACTGCCAATAGACGACCCAATCGTTTCATGAAGTTTTGTCTCCCAATTTCATACACAGCATTTATGTAGAGACTACCATTTTGCTTATGCAGTTTTTCAGATAAATCCGCAATAGGTAGAGGGCTGTTATAAAATTTACATTTGACTATTGACAAAGCGGACAATATATGATATTAGCCGACTTTTGAGCATCGCAGACAAGTTTATAGAAGGCCCTGCAAATGAAAAACTCGGACTGCTATTTTAAGGGGTTAATTTTTGCCCCGCACCCAATTTTCTCGCTATCAAGAACTTTTTCCTTTCGTTTTGAGAAAAGCATTCAAATCAGCATAAGTACCGCCGTAAGTCACGGTGGGAGTGTCGTAACCCTTTAAAGCAACGGTGTGCTGCTCGAAAGCGCCCTGGGCCCCCAATTGCGTCAGGTATTTGTAGGTAGTTTCTCCCACAGCGATATCCTTGCCCAGTTGCTTGGTGCAAGATTCCAGGCGAAATGCTGCGTTTACAGTATCTCCCAAGGCGGTATAGTCCGATCGGTCGCTGCTGCCAGAATTTCCCACCATTGCATAACCAGTATTGATGCCTGCCCCGACTCGCAAAGGAAAAGGCAGGGGGTAACGGCTGCTGAGTTCGTCTGTTGCCTTGTGCAGTTCGCTCAAAGCTTGGCAAATCCGCATCATTTCCTCGCTGCTGACACCGCTGGTTTTGTGGAACCAGACGGCCATGATGGCATCACCGATGTATTTGTCCACCCAACTGCCGTGTTCGCGAATGATCTGTCCTGCTTTGCGGAACCAATTGCCGATGACTTCCGAGAGGAGGGTTTCGTCTAGCTGCCTAGTCAAAACTGTAAAGTCTCGGATGTCCATTACCATGACGCTAATCAGGCTACGCACCGTCAAAGTCGCCGTAAAATCTTCAGAGTCTGTCTCGTGTATTGGTGGATCGTGCCGATGGCCGGCGGTTGGGTTGTAGAAGTCCAATTCGGTTTGACCGAAAATAATCCGATCGCCATTTCTGAGAGTGACAGGAATACTGACCCGCCGCCCGTTGACAAAGGAACCATTGCGGCTGCCCAAGTCGATCAGGTAGAACTCTCCTGTCTCCATTTGCTGTAACATCGCGTGATTACGGGAAATCCAGCGATCTGTCAGTACAAAATTATTGTCATCGCTCCGCCCTACTGTCCAGCAATTGCTGCCGGAGAGCGGCAAGTAGCGATTGCCGCCTTCTGTGCGAAGTACCATATGTGGATTGGGTTGCACTCGTCACAACAGTCCTAGAAACGACACAAAATTAACCGAATTGAGATTTGAGACTTCAGATTTTAGATTTTTTAGTCCATCGTCGATGCACCTAGCCTCTGCAGGATTTGTGAACCATAAATTCGATCGAGCTAGCGAAGGTATTTATGATTCGATCTACCAAAGCAGGCAGTAAAAACAGACTGTCTACCAAGATTGTACCTGATCATACTGCGTGCCCCGAAGGGGAGACAACTTTTATTTATTTTGATGGGCCAGAAAAAAGTGGGAAAATGGTTCTCTGGCTAGGGGGCTAGCGTGTACACACAAGTCCGAAATCTTTCAACACCATTCCTGAAACCCAAGTTTCGCATGAATCTCAGAAAGGAAGCTTATTTTCATGAATTTTAAGTTATTGATTCGGCAAAACGAGAAATCAAGAATCCAGGAAACAGGGTTTCTACAATATGGGTCAGCGATCAACTTGTCTGTACACAGTAGAGCTAGGCGGGGGGTAGGGGGCGTGGGCTGGTATGCAGATCCAGAGTTCTGTCCACTACTCCCTATGGTGTAAGCTTCCAATTTCAACCGGAACAGCCGCTCATATCGAACATTTCCTTCCAAACGTCGAACTTACATTGCGTCCATGGACAGTAGTGCTAGTTCCTAACGCTAATAATCCAAGCCCTTCATCGCCAATAATGATAGCAGAGTTCACATCTCTATCGTGCTTTGTTGGGCAATTGCAACAAGTCCAGCTACGCACTTCCAACAGAAGGCGAGCCACCTGATTCAGACCTACGTGGAAACTCTTACTTGATGGTGCAAAAC
Source organism: Microcoleus sp. Pol11C2 (assembly GCF_036701505.1). Taxonomy (NCBI): domain Bacteria; kingdom Bacillati; phylum Cyanobacteriota; class Cyanophyceae; order Oscillatoriales; family Microcoleaceae; genus Microcoleus; species Microcoleus sp. Pol11C2. The sequence goes on along the minus strand of NZ_JAUBQX010000036.1, from coordinate 26,381 downwards.
ACCGACCAATGTCTAAGTAAGTTTTACCGTCTCTTTCAGCCTTGTATTTCAGCAGTAGGGTCAATTTTGACCATCCGCAATCGCTAATTACTTTAGCTGGGAAGTGAGTTTTTACCAACTTATTGACTGCCATATTTTCAACAACGATGACTTGGTTTTCCTGCACCACTTTTATAGAGATTTTGCCCTGAAAATTCTCTCTAGCCTTTGCCATTTTTTCGTAATTCATGGCACTCCACAGGCTTGAAGACGATGATTTTAACCTTGATGTTTGCGAGAATATTGATGCTGATTACTGTTTATATTTTGTTAGAAATTTTGTGGTTTATACTAGCAAAAATAATCCCCACCTTACCAGGGAAATTGAGGAATTTATCACCAACAATTTGTATTTTTTGGGGGTACTGAATTGATTAGTTCTCAGGCGTTGACTAGAACTTCGGGAAAGATGCCCGTCCTTCAAAGAAGTTGATGAATGCTCTGCATAGGTTTAGTGAACTCAACTCATGCAATTATGGGTGACAGGGCGATCGCATCTGGTAAATAGCACTTTCTGAAACCAAACTGAGCTAGCGGGGTAACAAGCAAGCTGTAAAACTTAGCAGGCAATAGTTTAAGGGAACCGTCTCTGAGCTGATATCTTTTATTGTGCATCATTGGTAACAAGTTAAGCTAAGAAAGCATTTGTCAATCAGCAATTATGCTCAACATTTACTCGGATTTTGGGCAGAAAACTGAGATTTGGGCGATCGAGGAATCATGCCTCCCATGATATTTATACTTACTCCCTCTCAAATCGTGAATTTTCCATTCCTAATTTTTTTTTGAGTAATATTACTGATTGACAAATGCAATTAAGTCTTAACCTGTCACCAATGAACCAGTGATCATAATTGCTCTGTAAAAAACAATTTTTAGAAAAGTGCCTATTTTACCTCCCCCCATTCTTATGACCCTCAGCGATTTTTAAGAAATTTGGCAAAACAGCAATAGACATCTCCCAAAACTCGCAAAGCTTATCTGGCAAATCCTTTGCTAATTATAACTCTTCTCAAAAATCTCTGCTTTCTAACACGGGTTAATCAGGGTTTGAGCTAGTTTCAGTTAATTTAAAACCAAAATCTAGATAGGGTAGCACTGCAATTTAGACCCCACTGTCTTCGGGTTTTAATTGTGGCAGTATTAAGGCTCCCACTCGCAACCTGAGTAACCCGCAAATTGTCAGAATTACCTGCTCATATCGGGAGGAGCTTAGCCGAAACCTCTCAGCGGATACTCGGAATACTTTGAGTAATCTAATCATATGTTCAACAACAATTTGTTGCTTTGATAATTTTTTATTTTCTTCTTTCATGTCAGCGGTTAATTCCTGCTTCTTCGGTTTTTTGTGGGGAGTCTCAATCTGCTCCTCTCCTACATAACCTTTGTCCCCGAGACACCTTTGCCCAACCGCCAATTCTGACCGTCGCTCTCTAAAGAGATTAATATCGCTATTGGGTTCCGGTTTCCCCACTATAACATCGACTATCTCTCTTCTATTTGGTAGGACAATCAACTGATTTTTCTGCCTAGGATTTTTCTTCTTTCCTGAGTAGCACTTTTTCTGCTCATGATAGTCTTTAGGTCTTTCCCTGACTTGTTCTGAGCTATCTACCACTAACTCCCATTCTTCCAGCATTTCCTTGACCCATTCCCAGTCTCTTTCGTTTTTTTTTACTTGTTATAATAAACTCGCTGGTAACAATTTTTGTAAGAGTTCTGACCAGTAATGAAACTGACTGTGCGCTGTCGATTCACTCACCCAGAATTGCACACCCAACATTTGAAACGTTGGCAGATGATGGAGGTAGACTAAAGTTAGCAAGATTTGCTCCCTCACGGAAAGCTTTGGCTTTCTGCCACCGCCTTTGTTAATTATCCTAATTTTGGTGTCTTCATGCACAGCCTGCTTTTTTTCCTCTAAAGCGGCTGCTTGGGTTATTAGCTGTTGCAGTTGTTCGTAGTCAACTCCTATTAGCCGTTTAGCCTAAGAGTGGGTTTTTAGTGATGTATTCTAGTAGCGAACTCATACTCAGCCCCGAAAAAAAAGCTATTTTACCATATCTCCCTACTCTTTATTTTATTTTTCGGAGATGTCTAATAAGCTGTGGCGTGTCAAAGTCCATTCCCGCAGAAACGTTTTGAATAATTTGAAGAATTTTTTAGCAGGCCCCGAATCGGACTGATTAAGGTCTGTTGTTCTGAAATTAACTTTTGGTGGGGAGCGTAGGGAACCACTAAGAGTAAAAATCCTCTATGCTAGAGTAAGCTGCTAAATGCCATAGATCTCGCTTTTGACTGCTTGGTCGTGGCAATCGTTGCGAAAGTTATGAGGATTTATCAAATTTTTAAAACGAATTTTATTGATTGTTACCGTCTTGTGATAGCTGAGAGATTGGTTAATTCTTGCCTGTTTAACTCGTTTTCCAGCTAGGAGTCCAGAACACAAACAGGACGGGAAAAAACTACCTTGGCTTTCATCCCACCGCTAAGATGAGTACAGTTATAGCGGGGGACTTCCCGCCGAGTAAGTTAAATTGGAAGAGAATTGTATGTTGTCGAAAAGAATTTTACCTTGTCTGGATGTGAAAGCCGGTCGCGTGGTCAAAGGTGTCAATTTTGTCAATCTTCAGGATGCTGGCGATCCGGTAGAAATGGCTCAGGTTTACAATGATGCGGGTGCTGACGAGTTGGTGTTTCTGGACATTACAGCGACTCACGAAGACCGGAATATTATGATCGATGTGGTGTACCGAACGGCCGATCGAGTATTTATCCCTTTGACGGTGGGCGGCGGTATCCAATCCTTAGACACCATTAAAAGTTTATTGAGGGCGGGCGCAGACAAGGTGAGTATTAATTCGGCGGCGGTGCGCGATCCGAGTTTAATTGACAAAGCCAGCGATCGATTTGGTAATCAGTGCATTGTAGTGGCGATCGACGCCCGCAAACGGCAAGATGCAGATAATCCTGGTTGGGACGTTTACGTGCGCGGAGGGCGAGAAAATACCGGCAAAGATGCGATCGCCTGGGCAAAGGAAGCCGAACAGCGCGGCGCCGGCGAAATTCTGGTGACAAGCATGGACTCGGACGGCACTCAAGCCGGTTACGATTTGGAATTAACTCGAAGCATTGCCGAAATTGTCGAAATTCCCGTCATTGCTTCCGGCGGCGCCGGCAACTGTCACCACATCTACGAAGCTGTGACTGAGGGCAAAGCAGAAGCAGCCCTGCTGGCTTCCCTGCTGCATTACGGGCAACTCAGTGTAGGAGAAATTAAAACTTATCTAGCAAAATTTCACGTTCCCGTGCGACAGCAGCAGCCATTGGTTATTAGTCATTAGTCAGTGGATAGTCGGGCGGATCTCATATCTTGTATCTTGCAATATTTTCAACAAACCGCTCTGCGGGTTCACTCAAGCCCCCTCTCACATTGCAAACAGGCTAAATAAACCCGCCCCCACCCCACGATAAAACCAGTTACTGAGATTGATACCGCTATGTGAGGCGCCTCCGAAGGCACTTATAGAGAATTTTTTTGATTCTACACAAGTGCCTTCTACATAAAGGTCTTGGGGCGACCGACGCCAGTCATCTAGAAATATTCCCTGAGAAGGATTTCAAATACCAGCTTTTTCAGCTAAATATTATATATTAGCTTAATTTGAAAGAAAGCAACGGTTGCTTTTCTCAAACTTGAGTTAAAGATTGTGCAGAATATGAGTGAGCTTCAGCCTGTTAACAATCTTAGCGATCAAAAATTCTAAAAACGGAGAAATTTTGTATGTCTTTTATCAGCTTTAACTTCCCTGCCAAGCGTTTAGTCCGCACTTTAATAGCTGTTTGTTTTTGTGCCTTGATGTTTGTTTCTAATGCTTTCCCCGCTTTTGCAGTTACTAGCAGCCCCACCAAAGGTGAAGACCAACTTTTAGGAATTGAAAAAGAATCTCAAGAAGTTGTCCTGAAAAAACCGATGTCCTTGGAAGAAACTCAAGAAAAAGCCAGCAAAGGACCCAACGAAGTTCAGGGAGACGCTGACATTGAAAAAATGAAAAATCCTTCCAATACACAAGCTACATCCTTTGAGCAACAAGTCAAAAAAGCTGTCAACAAAATTAAAGACTAACTCAGCGCGCAGTAGTCAGCGGACAGTTGTCAGTATAAAAGATTAGGGACACGGCGCGGTGCCGTGTCCCTAGAATTTTTTTTGTAGAGACACCGCACCGCGCCACATTTTTGGAAAGGCAGTATCCAATCTAAATTTAGCTTAAGTTTTCAGAATTGCTTTTAGATGGAATAAAAAAGTGGAAAGGACTTGGCATCTTTCGGCTTTACGAACACTCTTTGCTGGGGCTGCAAGTTCAAGCTATCGAATCTTTCTCTAGTCAAATTAGCGTTTACTACTTGACCGTCATCTAAGGTTAATTCTACCTGAATTTCCCATCCCAAATGAATCAAGCGACTGATTCTTGCAGGCACTGTTGCGCTATTTTCTGTAGTTTCAATTACTACGTCGTGAGGGCGCAAGAAAATCTCTGGGTTGGCTGAGTCAAAGCCGTTGTCTTGAAACATTCTTGAACTGCTGGGCAATACATTGACTGGACCGATAAAACTCATTACGAAAGCACTAGCGGGATGGTCGTAAATTTCTGCGGGTGTGCCGACTTGTTCGATTTTACCTTTATTCATTACTGTAATTTGATCGGCAACTTCCATCGCTTCTTCTTGATCATGCGTCACAAAGACTGTGGTAACGTGTACTTCGTCGTGCAGTCGCCGCAACCAAGCACGCAAGTCTTTGCGAACTTTGGCATCGAGAGCTCCAAAAGGTTCGTCTAGCAGTAACACTTTCGGTTCCACAGCCAGGGCTCTGGCGAGGGCGACCCGCTGCCGCTGGCCTCCTGAAAGTTGCGACGGGTATCTATCGCCCAATCCTGCCAATTGCACTAAATTCAACAATTCTTCTACCCGGGATTTGACTTTCGCGGGTGGTGTTTTCTGAATTTGCATCCCGAAAGCGATGTTTTTTCGCACTGTCATGTGCTTGAATAGCGCGTAGTGCTGAAACACGAACCCAATTTTGCGGTCTTGGACGCTAGTATTGGTCGCATCTTGGCCTGTCAGCCAGATTTTGCCGGAGTCGGGCATTTCTAAACCCGCAATCAGTCGCAGCAGTGTAGACTTGCCGGAACCAGACGGGCCAAGCAATGCGACTAGGGAACCAGATTCAATTTCTAAGCTGACTCGATCGAGTGCTTGGAAACTGCCAAACTGTTTTGATACGTTTTCTACAACTATGCCCATAGGAAGTTCGGCAACGAAGCCGTGTACAAGATTTAACAGATTTAACGGATGGATGTTGAGCTTCGAGGTTCGAGCTTCGAGGGAAAAATGTTAATCTCCGGTTTGGGGATGGGTTAAAGTAAGTTTTTTATAGCACGATCGCACATCAGTTTGTTAATTTTAGGGTTTTGGCGATCGATCAAACAGCCGAAAATTAATAAAAATGCACCTCCACAACAAAACAACACAATTCTTTGCCACCAAAGTTGGCGTTTGGTACTACAATGCAGCAAAAGTTCAAGCGTTTTTGACTTCAAAGGCTGAGGGGATAAAGGAAAATGGGAGATGTTGGACGTGTGCCTGTAGGAATTATCGGCGCTTCAGGGTACGGCGGCGTGCAACTTGTGCGACTGCTGGCGGATCACCCAGCGGCTGAAGTAGTCTATTTGGGCGGGGATAGCAGTGCGGGAAAACCTTTTTCCAGCCTTTATCCGCATTTGACTAACTGCATTGACTTGACAGTGGAGGCGATCGACCTAGACAAAATAGCGGCAAAATGTGAAGTTGTGTTTCTGTCCCTGCCGAACGGTTTAGCTTGCAAAATGGCACCGACGCTGATAGAAAAAGGCTGCAAAGTCTTGGATTTGTCGGCTGACTACAGATTTGAAAATCTGGAAACTTACAAAGCTTGGTACGGCGGAGATCGATCAGACGCTGAACTGGCTGCAACGGCTGTTTACGGTTTGCCAGAATTGTATCGCGATCGAATTAAAGATGCTCAGTTAGTAGGCTGTGCCGGCTGCTACGTCACTGCTAGTTTGTTAGCTTTGGCACCTTTGCTCAAACAAGGCCTCATTGTGCCAGAAACAGCAATTATCGACGCCAAATCCGGTGCTTCGGGAGGGGGCCGCAAAGCCGAAGTTAATCTCTTGTTGGCTGAAGCAGAGGGTTCTCTGGGCGCTTACGGCGTTGGCCGCCACCGCCACACGCCAGAAATCGAGCAAATTTGCAGCGATTTAGCGGGACACGATATTAAAGTTCAGTTTACTCCCCACCTCATTCCGATGGTGCGGGGAATTCTGGCGACTGTGTACGCAACTTTGCGCGATCCGGGTTTGGTGCGGGAAGATTTAATCACGATTTTCAGCGCTTTTTACCGCAATTGTCCTTGGGTAAAAGTGTTACCGGCGGGAGTTTACCCGCAAACAAAATGGGCTTGCGGGACAAACCTTTGTTATATCGGCATCGAAGTCGATCCGCGTACTGACAGAGTGATTGTGCTGTCGGCGATCGACAATTTAATTAAGGGACAAGCCGGTCAAGGCATCCAGTGCATGAACTTGATGATGGGTTGGGAAGAAACTTTAGGTTTGCCACAATTGGCTTTCTATCCTTAATTGGTAATTGGGCATTGGGCATTGGGCATTGGTGATGAAAATTAAAAACTAACCGATTACCGATTACCAATTACCCATTCCCAATTACCGATTACCAATTACCCATTCCCAATTACCGATTACCAAGTGTTATTTTGGCCCGTAACCGATCGACCCAGCATAAATTGCCCGATCGCCCAATTGGTCCTCAATCCGTAACAAACGGTTGTATTTAGCCACCCGTTCGCTGCGACACAAAGAACCAGTCTTAATTTGACCGGCGCGAGTCGCTACCGCTAAATCTGCAATTGTGGTATCTTCAGTTTCACCGGAACGGTGGCTGATGACCGCTCGATAGCTGTTCCGTTTGCCCAGGTCAATCGTATCCAAAGTTTCTGTCAAAGAACCAATTTGATTCAGCTTAATCAAAATCGAATTGCTAGCTTTCAAATCAATTCCTTTTTGCAACCGCGTGCGATTAGTAACAAACAAATCGTCACCAACCAATTGAACTTTGCTGCCCATTTTCTGGGTCAGCGCTACCCAACTGTCCCAATCGTCTTCATGCAAACCATCTTCAATGGAAACAATGGGATATTGACTCACCAAACCATCCAAATAATCGATTAATTCTGCCGGCGAATGAGCCACACCGTCGTAAGTGTACTGCCCATCTTTGTAAAATTCGCTAGCAGCAACATCCAAAGCCAAAGCAACTTGTTCACCCGGTTTATAGCCAGCTTTTTCAATAGCTGCAATCAATAAATCCAAAGCTGCTTGATTGGATTTAAGATTAGGGGCGAAACCGCCTTCATCACCCACACCAGTCAGCAAACCCTCAGCTTTTAAGACTTTACTCAAGGATTCAAATACCTCTGCACCCCAGCGTAAAGCTTCTTTAAAAGAAGGCGCGCCCACAGGGACAATCATAAATTCTTGAATGTCCACATTATTGTTAGCGTGAGATCCCCCGTTGATCACGTTCATCAGTGGTACTGGCAAAACGTTCGCCAAGGGCCCGCCCAAGTAGCGGTAAAGGGGGAGTCCTAAAGTCTCGGCGGCCGCCTTTGCTGTGGCTAAGGAGACTCCGAGAATGGCATTTGCGCCGAGGTGGGATTTGTTGGGGGAACCGTCCAAGTCAATCATGGTTTTGTCTACCAGCGCTTGGTCGATCGCATCTAGATTAGCCAAAGCGGGGGCAATTTTGTGTTCCACGTTATCGACGGCTTTTAGGACTCCTTTGCCGCCGTAACGTTTGTTGTCGCCATCGCGGAGTTCGTGGGCTTCAAAAGAGCCTGTAGAGGCGCCGCTGGGGACTTGGGCGAGCCCCACAACACCGTTGGCTAGGTAAACTTCAGCTTCAATGGTGGGGCGGCCGCGGGAGTCGAGGATTTCTCTGGCTTGAATAGATTCGATCGCAGTGTCTAGCATATTAATTATTCCGAACTTAACTCAAGGTTTCATGACAATTAGCAGTCTCTGGGTTTTCCCACGCTGACTGCTGACGGGTAATAGAGTACGCGATCCCCAGAATTATTGGTATACAGTTCAAAATATTTGCGGATTTGGACGCGCAGATTGGTGTCAATAACCTAGGCTTGTTGAATAAAGACCTCCGGCAACTTTGACAATAATTGGATTGTTTTAACCCCTGGTTCCCGCATATTTCTTAATTGCAACCTTTGTTAAAATCAGAATATCAACAAAGTCAATCAAAAAAGGACAAAATTAGGATGTTAGAAACAACTTTCGGAGAAATTAGAGCATTAGCTGAAAATTCAGACCCAATTATTACTGATCCCCCAAACATCAAATTACTCACAGGGCAATTGCCAAATCCAGGCAGCGATCCCAACTTTGTTGACTTAACTTCCAATGACGACGCATTTCAATTAGCAAATGGAATTCTGCGGAATACTCCCGGAGGTTTGCGGGCATTAGCTGGCAACGATTTTGTCAGAGGTTCCGGTGGTGCGGAACTGATGAACGGTAACAGCGGCACAGATACTTTAATCGGAGGTTGCGGCAGCGATACTATTCGCGGTGGCCAAGATTTTGACATTGTTTATGGAGAATGTGGCAGCGATTTTGTCAGCGGAGATCAAGGTGATGACTACGTTTATGGAGGCACAGCCAATGACTTTATTCGCGGCGGTAAAGGAAATGATGCTTTAATAGGAGAGAGTGGAAATGATACTCTAATCGGTGATGCTGGAATTGATAGACTTTGGGGAAGTGAAGGCGTAGATTTGTTTGTCCTCCGCACAGAAGTGGGAGCAACTTCGGGGGAAATTGGTTCGCTTCAACCGCCTCCTAGTGGAAATTTTGATGTAGAGGAAGTGCCTGCAGATTTTATTCTCGATTACAATCCGGCTGAAGGTGATGTAATTGGATTGGCAGGAGGATTGAAGGGAAATGATATTGCTTTGAGCGAAAGGTTTTTAACAATTGGTGATGCCAGAGCCTACGACAGTAGCGGGCCTTATCCTCCGGGAACCCCTCAAACTCTGGAGTTTAGACTGTTGAATACTAAGGCGACGGTGATTAGAGAAGCTAGCACCGGCAATATATTGGGTTTGGTGAAGGATGTTTCGCCGGATCAACTTCAGTTTATATCTGTATCGGAGGGGGCGATCGCTCTAGGATAATTACCAACTGGTGGGCAAGGCTAATTTGCATAGCACGGACGGGCGAAACGGCCATTCCACAAGGGGAAAGGCAAAATTCATACTCTTCCTAGGCTATGCCTGGGAACGCATTTCACTGTTGCTGTGCCTCCCGATTTCTGAGATTATGGGCTATGTAAATTGTCCCCTGTCCACCAAATTTTAAGATTGCCAGAAATCCGCCACATCATATCCCATTTCGGTGAGCATTTGCCGCAGCAGAGGTAAGCTCAAACCGATCACATTTGTGTGACATCCTTCGATTTGTTCCACAAAAAAGCCGCCTTTACCTTCCAGTGCAAAACAGCCTGCACAGGCGAGGGGCTCTCCGGTAGCGACGTAAGCCGCTATTTGGCGCGAGGTAACTTCCGCAAAATGAACTTTTGTAACTTGGCAGCGAATGACCGATCGCGACCGGGCCCGATCAAAGTCATCGAATCTAGTATCAATTAAAGCATGACCCGTATAGAGTTCGCCCACCTTACCGCGCATTTTCTGCCAGCGCGAGATTGCTTCTTCCGCATCCTTGGGTTTGCCGTGAATTTCGCCATCTATGAGCAAAATTGAATCACATCCCAACACCAAACACGATTTGGGATTGGAGATTTGCGGGTGAGAATTAGCCAGTAAAAACTTAGCTACAGCCTCAGCTTTTCCCTCTGCTAAAACCTGCACTAAATTAGTGGCATCTTTCATTTGTATTTGCCCTTCATCAAAGTCGCTGGGGCAAATTACAGCTTGAATGCCGGCATTTTCTAGCAGACGGCGGCGCGCTGGAGAAGCTGAAGCTAATACAAAAGTTGGAATTTTCATAAGTTAAGAAGTTCAGTTGACAGTTGACAGTTGACAGTTGACAGTTGTCAGTTGTCAGTCAACTGTGGTGAGGTTTCCAGCGAACAGTCAACAGTCAACAGTCAACAATGCCCCATGCCCCATGCCCAATTCCCAATTCCCTAATAAACAGAGAAAGATTTAACAACTTTCTCAAAAGCTTCTTTTACCTTGGGCCAGCGTTCTTCGGTAGTGGAAACGTTAAGGGTAAAAAGTTTGCCGCGGCTGACGGCTACACTCGCTAAGTTGTGGCGTTCTTGGTTTGGCAACTTAACGGCGTATTCTAAAATGTAATAGTTTTTTGATCGCGATTCACGAGCTTCTGCATTGACTAATTCAGCTTCGCGGCTAGAATCACTCGGGGCGATCGCACTTTTGCTGAGCTTGTATCCCACATCCGTCGGCGTTCCCAAATCCGCCAGAGTTTTGTCCTTGGCGACTGGACTGATTACCACGCTGACGTTCTCGGTTTGCTGAATCAAATCGCGGAACACCACATCGGGCCCGTTAGAAACCGCGATCGGCAGCCAGCCGTTAGGATAGAGAAATTGATAGCCGTCGCCAGTATCAACGTAGCTTTTGAGTCCGGTGACTTTAGACACACAACCGGTTAATGTGAGGCTTAGAACCACCAGAAGTATTGCCGCAATTCGTTTGAGCATTCTTTTTACGGGTTGGGTAAAACAAAAATATTTAATTTTAATTGTCTCACCAAACCTTGCCCCTAAAAATAGTTAAGCTATGGATCGCTGTTTGTGTAACGCCAGCGATCCATAGCCATATAGTTTAATTGTTAACAAAATCATTACAGGTGAGTCAGCCAGCTAATCAGCCCGTGCTTGGTCGAAACTTCTAAAGCCAAGAGAGAAACAAAGCCAATCATGGCAAGGCGGCCGTTTAAGCGTTCTGCGTAGGGGGTAAAGCCCGTGCGGGGTTCGTCATCGATGTATACTGTCGGCTCGATCGCAAAATTGTTCATTTTGCCTTGGTCGTCCAGCATTAAGCCTCGGTTAGTCATCTTTTTTTTCCTAAATGGTTTTTAGTGTACTGTAAATAAATGTAACAGACTTGTGAAGATATGTAAAGGATTGTGAGAAATTTTTTTAAAAGACCTCGCTCTGACACCAGTTTTAAAAAAAATGCAACTGTAGGCAAGCTCTAAACCCTTATATAGTCAGTCTTTCCCAAGTCTAAAATCTAAAATCTAAAATCTAACAATGGTATGACTGTGGGTAGACTCTGGGCCCCGGAGGGGGGAGGATAGAGTGGAGAGGCACAAAAGTCGATGGTGTATGGCAAATCCAGTCTGGGTTTGACGAAAATTGTGGAACGGAGGAAAAATTTATGCGGGCCAGTCTGGAAATGCGGTGGTTTTATAGCGGTGCACTGCCAAAATCGCTCAATCAATGGTTTGGAAGCGAGAGTCTCGGCGCGTATCTTTCGCCTCCTGAAGAGCGGGAAGACATATATTTGCTAGTACCTAACTGCGATTACTTGGGAGTGAAGCTGCGTGGGAAAACCTTGGAGGTAAAGTGGCGTCAGGCAGAGTTAGGGACGATGCAGTTCGCCAATCGCTGGGAAGGCAAAGCCGAAAAGTGGCTGAAGTGGGTTTGTGCGGACACCATGGCGCCGATACCAGCGGATATTGTGGCGACAGGAAAGTGGGTGGGAGTCAAGAAAAAGCGAGCGCAACGTCTTTATCAAGTTTCGGCCCCTGGTGTCCTGATATCTGTGCCTGTCGAAGCCCCAATTCCCCAAGGTTGCAGCGTGGAACTTACTCAGTTGAACATTAACGGCAGCGCGTGGTGGACTTTGGGATTTGAAGCGTTTGGCAGCGAAAGTTGTTTAACAGAAAGCCTGCAAACAGTTGCTAGTTGGACTAGCAAGAGTTATCAGGCCCAAAAGTTGAAAGCTGAGGATTCTTCTGCTTATCCGATTTGGCTGGGCAGCAAGTAATATCAAATCCGGCAATAATACCTCCTGTATTCTTTAGTCCTCCTCTGCTGGGACGAGAAGCAAGTGTAGACGCGGTTTCAACCGCCGAGTCTGGCAGTCCTGGACGCAACTGGCATATATGGTAAGGTGCTCTACTACCGGTAATCTTCAATAATCCTTCAATAACGAAGTCTGACGCACCTGAGATGTGGCACCATTTTCAATTAGGTTTTTTACTGGCGGGCAGGATGCCCACCCCACCAGAAAACTCACTCTTTGTGGAACACGCATCTTGCCTGTTCTTGAGAATGGTGCAAGATGCACCCTAAAAATTGATCGTCCTGTGACAGTTAGCCTTAGTTTGATCTAATCGAGGGGGTTTCTAACTATTCCCCCTCTCTCCCATTCACCCCCTCTCCTCTTCTTCCCACTCGGCCAGCACTTCTGAGAATTTGACAAGCCAAAATCGCCGCCCCAAATCCATTATCAATATTCACCACACCCACACCAGCCGCACAAGAATTGAGCATAGTTAAAAGAGGAGCAATCCCGCCAAAACTCGCGCCATAACCCACACTCGTCGGCACAGCAATCACCGGACAATCTGCTAAACCCGCAACCACACTCGCCAAAGCACCTTCCATGCCCGCCACCGCAATCAACACATCAGCATCGGCAATGACGTGCCGGTTACTCAGCAAGCGGTGAATGCCGGCAACTCCGACATCCCACAAACGTCGCACCTGAAAACCGCAAAGTTCCGCAGTAATTGCCGCCTCTTCCGCTACAGGCAAATCCGCCGTTCCCGCACTGATAATAGTCACAGTACCCGGATGCTGTGGAGTTGGGGAATTAGGAGAAATTGCACAAATTCGGGCCTTTTGGTAGTAGCACAAATCGGGTATTTTTTGTTGCAATTGCTCGAAAACTTCCGGTTCGATTCGCGTGGCCATCACCGCAGAATTTCGCCCGCGCATCGCCTCGATAATCTCAATAATTTGGTCGGGCGTTTTCCCTGGGCCCCAAATTACTTCAGGAAAACCCGTTCTTAAAGTGCGGTGGTGGTCAATTTTGGCAAAATCGCCGACTTGTTCAAAGTCAAAATGCTTTAATTTATCCAAAGCTGCGATCGGGCTCACATCGCCGGCAGCCACAGATTCGAGTAACTTCTGTAAAATTTCAGGTTCCATTAATTAATGACTGACTAATGATTGCTGACTGCTGACTGCTGACTATTCGGCAATTTTCAGATCGTACAAATTCCAGAAAGCACCACCGAGGGCACTGTAGCGAATTCCCGAAACGCGATCGCGCACCGCCTCAAAAGTCAGCGGATTCACCATATAAATGAAAGGCAGTTGTTCCGCTATGATCCGCTGCGTTTCAGCATAAAGCTCCTTGCGCTTCGCCTCATCAAGCTCCTGGGAAGCTTTCACATAAAGGTCATCGATTTTCTGCTCCCAGTCGTACACTTCCCAACCTTTAATCGGGGGTTCTCCGGATTGCGGGCCCTGGTTGAAACTGTGCAAAGTGCCATTGACTGACCAAATATTGTAGCCGCTGTGCGGTTCAGTACCTCCCGTAAAACCACCGAGGTAAGTATCCCAATTCCGCGTCAATCGCAGTTTTTCCACATAAGTGTTAAAACTGAGAAACTGCGTATCAATTTGCATCCCCAGTTTGCCTAAATCTTGCTTAATTTGCGTTCCCATTTGTTCCCGAACTTTTTTACCGGCCGCCATCAACAAAGTAAATCGTACCTTGTTGCCTTCAGCATCCAACAATTCGTCGTTACTATTATACTTGAAACCAGCACTTAACAGTAACTCTTTGGCTTTTTGTCGATCGTAACTGTAAGTTTTCAATCCCTGTTCTGGGGACAGGTAGAACGGGCTTTGCGCCGGAATTGGGGAATGCAGCGGCGCGCCAAGTCCGCGATAGATATTGTTAGTCATCGCCTCGCGATTGATGCCGTAGGCGATCGCCTGCCGAAATTCCTTAGTCGCGAACCACCGAGACTTAATTGGGTCTACAAACGGCTGATTTTGAGCATTGCGCCCCTTATTCAGATTGAAACACACAAAGACGCTGCCAGTATCCGGGCCGCCGTTGAAGACCGTATATTTGCCGCGTTTTTCCTCCCGTTTCAGCAGCGGAAACACTTCCGGCTCCACGTTCAGAGTATCCAAATCGCCCGACCGAAAATTCAGCAGTTGATTATCAGTATTTTCGATAATTTGCCAAACAATTTGCTGGATGTAAGGCTGGACATTTCCCTCAGCATCTTTCCTCCAATAATACGGATTTCGTTCCAACACAACGCGCTGATTGGGAGTGTAGCTCAGCATTCGATATTGACCATTCCCCACAATTTTTTTAGGGTCAGTATCCGTGCCCCAAGTAGTCAAGAATTGAGGCTTGCCGTCTCCATCTGTATTATCGATAGATTCCTGTAAAATATGAGCTGGTAAAATTGGGATGCCCCCAGCATATCTAATAAAAGGAGCAAATGGTTCTGCAACGGAAAATTCTACGCGGCGACTGTCTAGTTTTTTGACTTTTGGAAATTTGCCGCTGATGCCAACCCTCAGAATATCTTTCAAACCGCTAGGAATTTTGTCATTGAAATAAATCTTTTCATAGCTAAAGATAATGTCATCAGTAGTCATCGGTTCGCCGTCCGACCATTTCAACCCCTCTCGCAGGGTGAAGACAATCTTTTTGCCATCTTTAGAAACTTCCCACGACTCAGCTAAACCGGGTTCTAACTCAGAGGTCAAGCCGTTTTCGTTGATCAGTCCCTCGTACATATAGCCAAAAACGCTGTATGCAGATTGATTTAGGGGGTAGTTAAAGGTAGCTGGGCCGCTGGGGGTGGGAACGATGAGTCTGTTTGCTAAGTTCGATCGGGCTGGAGTGCACGCAGACAGAGTTATAGTGGCAATCGCCACCAGTAAAATCGCCAGCCAGCGCAGTCTTGAATATAGGATCATAGAAATTTTCATAATTTTTTAGTTTACCACCTGCGTGCAACTATGACTGAGATTGTAGCCAACCTAGAAAGTTTTTAGTGACAGCGAAATACTTTGTAATCCCGGCTTCTCGCAAAACATCTTGAACTTCCGGTACACTAAATTCTTTTGTATTATTGCTCAAAAATACCTTGACTTCATGAGCGTGTAAGTGTGCGTGATTCAAGATGCAGTGAAGAATCAAATTGTCTGTCGGGTCTTCTTCAATAAAAACTGTATTCAAGCTTTCTCGCAGTGTATCTGCTTTTAGTTCCATCATCTCCACATTGTCAGCCAATAATTCAAGAGCCTCAAAAAGACGTACTTTAATATTATTGAGCAATCCTTCATTTTCATTCAAAGACTCTTCTACATGGAATAAAAGAGACTTAGCATAAGGCGAAGTAAGATCGCGCTTTAGCTGGCTAATTTGTTTTTTCTGTTCATCTGCAAAACGGTTGCGGCGCTTGATATCGTCTTCTAAAGCCGAGAGAGCTTCCATGCAGCAAATAGCAGGTATGGCAATGCGGACTGATGTTGGTACACTCAGTAACAAGTTATTGGCATCTGGATCGCGACCTGTAGCAATACTCATCAAAAAGTTAGTTTCTATATATAAAATCGCCACCAAATTTTACCCTTAACTTTGTTGTTCCACCTGCTAGCAACGGCAGCAAACCGATTGCTGCTATCTGTTCCGCTGCTGGCGGAATCTCAGACTTCCAATTATAAGCTAAGTCACGCAACCATGCTTCAATCAGCCTAGTTAGGTATGGCTCAAATATCCGCTGATCGCCTAATTTTGAGTCATAATAGTGAAGGATTTCAGCCGTTTTTAACGATAAAACAGCTTCAGACAAAACAGTTCCGTCCCATTTAAAAACGATTATATTTTCGAGAGTGACAATCATAGCATAAGGAATTACCACCTTTTTTTCGGAGAGCTTTGAGAGGAAATGTTTTATTTGTTCGAGCGCGCGATCGGTAATCCTCTGTTTGGCGGCCTTTTCTTTAGCTTGATTAATTTTGACCTCGATTAGCACGACTATGCGATCGTCCTTATCCAACGCGATAATATCCGCCTCTATGGGTAATTCTACTTCCAAGGTTTCAGTTTGCATGGTTTCAGCCTTCCTAGCGTATAAGTTTAAGTAAATTCAACTTCTACTATCAAACCAGTTTTTCATTTTTTGGAGACTAAAACTACAGCATAGGCTGCAATTCCTTCTTCTCTCCCCACGGGTCCTAACTTTTCGTTGGTGGTAGCTTTGATGCCGATTTGGTCGGGTTTTAATTGTAGGACAGCAGAAAGCCGATCGCGCATTTGCTCAATATGCGGTTTCAGCTTTGGACGTTCGGCTACGACCACCGAATCTATATTACCGATTTCCCAGCCTTTATCTAATATTAACTGATTGACTTGTGCGAGCAATACTAAACTATCAGCACCTTTCCATTTCGGGTCAGTTGGCGGGAAATAAAGACCGATATCTCCTAAGCTGAGAGCTCCGAGCATAGCGTCCATGATAGCGTGGGTAAGTACGTCTGCGTCGCTGTGTCCTAATAAGCCTAATTCGTGGGGAATGTGGACGCCGCCAAGGATGAGGGGGCGTTCAGGAACTAAGCAGTGAATGTCGTAGCCGTTGCCGATGCGGATGTTCATGTAAAATTGAGGTTTGGGAAGTATAGCAAAAAACAATTATTTCATATTTGCGGGGAGATAGCTGAAAAAGAATGGTCTTGATTTACGGACTTTGCGGTAATTGTAGCAAAGACATACAGATGTCGGTTGGTCAGTCTGTCTTCGACAAAAAAGTTGTCTGGCATCTATCTTCTAGCTGTCCTTATTGCTCTCAGGCAATCGCGTTAGATAATACTCATGCTATACCTAACGAAATGAAAAAAGAAATTTTAGCAAAAGAAGGGAATTGGAACTTGATTGTATTGGAAGAAGAACAACCTGCAACAGTTGTAACAAAAATCCTGCGTCAGGCTATGGAATTGTCATTAGCTGAAGCGATGAACTTAAAAAAGAAGATGCCTGGTTCTGTTTTTGTCGGAACTAAAGCTGAGATCGAGCGACTAAGACATCTTTTAGCTGCTGAAGGCTTGAAAGCTTCAATAACCAAAACTGTAACTTAGTGCTGCCTGGGGAGTTCTATTAGCTTTAAATTGCTAATCATCCCTGAAGCTCCAACTAATAACGGCTACATCCTCAAATCTTATTCTCCCCTCTGCTGCAACCACCGATCGTACAAATCCAGCCGGCGCGATCGAGTTCTTTCAATTTGCTGTTGCTTGCGCCAGCGAGCAATTTCTGCGTGATTACCAGACAGCAACACGTCGGGCACCTTCAATCCCCGAAAATCCGCCGGTCGAGTGTACTGCGGATAATCCAAAAGTCCGTCCTCAAAACTCTCAAACTTTAGGGAATCTTCTTTGCCCACAGTTCCCCGCAGCAATCGCAAAACCCCATTAATCAAAGCCAAAGCCGGAATTTCGCCCCCCGTGAGCACAAAATCCCCCAAAGACACCTCGCGAGTTACCAAATGCAGGACTCGATCGTCCACACCTTCATAATGGCCACAAATCAACACCAACTGATCGCGATCGGCCGCCAACTCCCGAAACATCGCCTGCTGCATCGGTTCCCCCTGGGGAGTCAGCAAAATCACCTCTCGCCGCGGCAAAATCGGCAGCGACTCCACCGCAGCAAAAATCGGTTCCGGTTTCATCAGCATCCCTACTCCGCCCCCGTAAGGCTCGTCATCGACTCGCTGGTGTTTGTCTGTGGTAAAATCGCGGGGATTGACAAAATTCACCTCAGCAATCTTTTTAGCTAAGGCTTTGCCCATCAGTCCCGACTCTAGGGGAGCCCGGAAAAATTCTGGAAATAGGGTAACAACGTCAAATCGCACGATTATTGGAATTTCATTGATACATCACCTCTAGTTTGACCTTTAGAGGGAGTTCAGTTTTCAGTAATTGCTTTATTCTTTATAATTTCTTATAATTTCTGAAAATTTTGGCAAGTTAAATTCTCTTCCTGTGTCGGCGGGCAGGTTTTGTACAAAAATAATCTGTTTTTCATGACAGCGACTGCAAGTAAACTCGCCCCCAAACAACTGCGGGATAGTGCGATCGGCGATCGCACCTCACTGGCACAAACAAAAATTTATTCTTAAAAAGCCCTATTGTACCCACAGCAACGGCAAAATTGAATTTCACATCCAACAGAGGAAGACACACCATGCAGCAGTTGACATCTCAAGCCCTTGAACACAATATTCCCCAGCGCACAAAAACCTCGATTATGGTCATCGGGGGAGCCGAAGACAAAGTTCACGGGCGAGAGATTCTGAACACTTTTTTTTGCCGTGCTGGGGGTGCAAACGCTCGGCTGGCGATCGTTCCCTGCGCTTCGAGAGATCCCGAAGGAATTAGCAACCGCTACCGCACAATATTTGACGAAATGGGCGTTAACGCAGTCAAAGTAGTGGACATCCGCGAACGCGAACAAGGGGAAAACCCCGTTTGGAAAGATTACTTAGAAGACTGTACGGGCGTATTCATTACAGGCGGCGACCAACTGCGGCTCTGTGGACTGCTGGCGGACACCCCGCTGATGGAGAAAATTCGCAAAGAAACTCTCGAAGGCAAGATTACCCTCGCTGGCACCAGCGCGGGTGCTGCGGTGATGGGATATCACATGATTGCAGGCGGTGGGAGTGGCGCGTCACCAAACCGATCTTTAGTAGACATGGCAAACGGACTTAACATTATTCCTGAGATCATCGTAGACCAGCATTTTCACAACCGCAACCGCATGGCTCGCTTGCTGTCGGCTGTGGCTTGCCATCCCGATCGCCTCGCTATTGGTATTGACGAAGACACCTGCGCCTTGTTTGAGGGAGACGATACTATGAAAATTCTCGGTAAAGGCACTGTGACTATTGTTGATTCTAGGGAAAATTTTTATACCAATGAGTCTATGGTAGGAGCGACAGAACCCTTAAGTCTGTTCAATATGCGCTTGCACGTTCTGTGTCACGGAGATTGCTACAATATGCCCCTAGGCAAACCAATGCCATCGGGAGCCTGTTCCGAGTCTGGCTGGCCTCCCGAATGCCGCACAGCCAACTAACACAGAACATCTCTTGTCATTGATTCGGCAGAAATTAGGCGGCATTCCGGCCGAATCATGGATACAACAATAGAATAGATTCCGAAGCAGCCACGGGCTGACCCCAGGAGGCAGAATCACAGAAAATTCTAACTTCGGGCTTTGAGTTTTTGCTAGCCATGTACCTGTACTTGTTTTTAGCCGATCGCAAGGGCATGAATTTTCTATTGGGTAGCCCATAACTGGAAATTCACTCCCAAACTGTTCGCTGCGAACAGTCGATCGAGCAATCTAGATCGAAATTGAATAAATGCTCCAATTATCTATAAGATTTCGCGCCCCATACCCTTCTAACTGCCATGAAAATACTTAAAATCCAGACGTTACGCGGCCCCAACTACTGGAGCATCCGACGCCAAAAACTCGTCCTGATGCGTCTGGATTTAGAGGAGTGGGCAGATAAAACCACAGCGGAAATTCCTGGATTCTACGAAGGGTTGATCGCCGCACTTCCGAGTTTGAACGACCATCACTGTTCTCCAGGCCATCAGGGAGGATTCCTGCAACGGGTCAGAGAAGGCACAATGATGGGACACGTAATCGAACACGTCGCCCTAGAACTTCAGGAAATGGCAGGAATGCCGGTCGGGTTCGGTCGCACCCGCGAGACTGCGACCCCAGGCATTTACCAAGTAGTAATCGAGTATCAACACGAACAAGCCGGTCGCTATGCAGCCCGGGCAGGCGTGCGGATGTGCCAAAGCATTGCCGAGACAGGCACTTATCCAGCAGCAGAATTAGTCCAAGATTTGAGAGACCTGAGAGAGTTTGCTGCTTCGGCGGCCCTGGGGCCGAGCACGGAAACACTGATCAAGGAAGCAGAAGCGCGCGGCATTCCTTGGATACCTTTGAGCGCCCGGTTTATGATTCAACTCGGCTACGGGGTTCACCAAAAGCGGATTCAGGCCACTCTGAGCAACCGCACGGGAGTTTTGGGAGTAGAACTTGCCTGTGACAAGGAAGGTACCAAAAATATCCTCGCCAGCGCCGGTGTGCCGGTTCCCAGAGGAACGGTGATTCATTATTTGGATGAACTGCGCGGGGCGATCGAAGATGTCGGCGGTTATCCGATCGTCCTCAAACCCCTAGACGGCAACCACGGCCGCGGCATTACGATCGACATCAATTCCTGGGAAGCAGCAGAAGAAGCCTACGACTTAGCCAGCGCGGCATCAAAAACAAAAAGTGTGATAGTCGAGCGCTATTACGTGGGCCGTGACCACAGAGTATTGGTAGTCAACGGGCAAGTCATAGCAGTTGCAGAACGAGTCCCCGCTAACGTCGTAGGTAACGGCAGGTCTACAGTAGAACAGCTTATTGAAGAAGTAAACCGCGATCCGCAGCGAGGAGATGGACACGACAACGTGCTCACCCGGATCACGATCGACAAATTGTCCCTGGATTTGCTGCAAAAACAAGGATACGCGATGGACTCCGTAGTGCCCGCAGGCGAAAGAGTATTTTTGCGTGCGACAGCAAACTTGAGTACCGGTGGAATTGCAGTCGATCGCACCGACGAAATCCACCCGGAAAACGTCTGGCTGTTTTCCAGAGTCGCCAAAATTATCGGTTTGGACATTGCCGGCATTGACGTAGTAACTCCCGACATCTCCCAACCCCTGCGCGATGTCAACGGCGTCATTGTCGAAGTCAACGCAGCACCGGGTTTCCGAATGCACGTCGCCCCGAGTCAGGGTTTACCCCGCAACGTCGCCGGCGCCGTCTTCGATATGCTTTTCCCCTCGCCTCAACCAAGCCGGGTGCCGATTTTAGCGGTAACGGGAACCAACGGCAAAACTACAACCACTCGCCTGCTTGCCCACATTGTCAAGCAGACCGGTCAGATTACCGGCTACACGACTACCGACGGCACTTACATCGGCGATTATTTGGTAGAAAGCGGAGACAATACCGGGCCGCAGAGTGCTCAATTGATTTTGTCTGACCCAACGGTGGAAGTAGCGGTGCTGGAAACGGCTAGAGGCGGAATTTTGCGATCGGGCCTCGGCTTCGATCAGTGCGATGTCGGGGTCGTCTTGAACGTCGCGGCAGATCACTTGGGAATTGGCGACATCGACACCGTGGAACAACTTGCCAAACTCAAGAGCGTTCTCGTCGAGTCGGTAATGCCCAAAGGCTATGCAGTTTTGAATGCCGATGACCCCTTGGTAGCACAAATGGCGCAGCGCGTCAAGGCTCAAATTGCATATTTTTCGATGAACCCGGACAACGAACTGGTTGCCAAACATACCGCTGCGGGCGGGCTGGCAGCGATTTACGAAAATGGGTATTTGTCGATTTTGAAAGGCGATTGGACGCTGAGAATTGAGCAGGCTGTGAACGTGCCGCTGACGATGGGCGGGCGGGCGCCGTTTATGATTGCTAATGCTTTAGCAGCTTGTTTGGCGGCTTTTGCCCAAGGATTCAAAATAGAAGATATTCGATCGGCTTTGTCAAGCTTCCAAGCATCGGTGGGTCAAACTCCCGGACGGATGAATTTGTTTAAATTGGGCAACTATCACGCTTTGCTCGACTACGCCCACAACCCGCACAGCTACAAAGCTTTGGGCAGTTTCGTGCTGAATTGGCCGGGACAGCGGATCGGGGTAGTCGGCGCCCCTGGAGACCGGCGAGATGAAGATTTTGTCACGCTGGGCAAACTTTCGGCCGAGATGTTCGATCGCATTATTGTCAAGGAAGATATTGACAGGCGCGGGCGAGAACCCGGTGTTGTGGCCAACTTAATTTGCCAGGGAATTGCAGAGGCGATTTCTGCAGGAACCGCCAACAAATCTCAAGTTGAATACGAGTTGATTCTCGACGAAACAACGGCTGTTAACAAGGCTTTAGATGAGGCGCCGGCCGGCAGTTTGGTAGTGATTTTACCTGAAAGTGTCAACAAAGCTTTGACTTTAATTGAAGCCCGGAAACCGATTAAGGAATCTGTGGAAGTGCAAAATGGTTTAGATCGATCGAAGTCACAGGAAAGTTTAAAACCGACTGTGGTGAATCAAGGCTAAATTCTGAATTTTAATTGAATTGGTAGGTTGGGTTTACTTGTGTTAAACCCAACCTATTTTTTTTACAGGACAGGACTTACGCACCACTACGATTTTCTGTCATTTCGCAACGGGAGAGCAATCTCAAACCTGACTTTTTCCTGTTCAGTGCGTAACTCTTATGCTTTTTAAAATGTTAGCTTGCTCCTTCGCGAGTATGCAGAGATTTCAATAGTTGCTCTGCAATCTCAATCAGTTCGCATACAGAGTTTTGCGTAATTTGTGTAGTTTTGAAGCCATGAGCACTTGTGTTACGCAATGGAAGTGCATTCATTAGTAACTGATACTCTGATTGGGAAATTACCCCCTCAGTTGCCAGTTGTTTTACTAAAAAAAGTGGATCTAATCTTGTCAAACTTAGATATTATTTTTCCGAGAAATTTTCAAAGTCGCCTCAACTAAAGACCAGGAATATAGCATAGCTGACTCTAGATGTTGTTGTGCTACAAGTTGCTTTGCTACTTGCAAGCGCGCTTCTATTTCAGGCTCTTGAAGAGAACCCTCAGCTTTGGGAAAATAGACTGCATCCTCCGGGTTAGTCATCACTAACTCCAACATCCAACCAGGATTTTCTGCTACTGTTTGGGCTAAGGTGACATACAATTTTATCGCAATTGCGGGATAATATTCTTGATGTTGAATCTCGGTTTTATTACCTTTTTATCTTTTAACTACCGCCCACTGAGTCACCGGTGCAAGCGGTTTCCAACCCTGAAAAGAACCGATCGCCCCTACTCGCTGAATCCCAATTCTAATTAGTTCCCCGCCATAACGATCTTGCCATTGCAAAACTTTAAACTCGCTCTCAACAGTCACCGCATTAACAACTAATCGGCCGCCTTCACCTAAAGCATTCCAGCAAGTTTCCAGCACAGCTTCTGCGGTGACACCGCCGCCGATGAAAATAGCATTCGGTTGAGGCAAATTTGTCAGGGCTTCCGGCGCTTCTCCCGCCACGATTTCGAGTTCGGGAACGCCGAAAGTCGAGGCATTTTCAGCGATGTATTGCAATCGATTCGGATGGCATTCGATCGCGATCGCCCTGCACCGAGGATGACTCCGCATCCATTCGATCGCGATCGAGCCGCAGCCCGCCCCCACATCCCAAAGCAACTCTCCGGGAATCGGTGCTAACGTTGACAGAGTAACGGCTCTAACCTCCCGCTTGGTAAGTTGTCCGTCGTGGCGATAAGCAGCATCCGGCAAACCCGAGGTACGAGGGAGGATCAGAGTTTGTCGATCGGCTGCAACTGCGATCGCGATCGTATTCAAATCCGCCAAATCCGATTCATTCCAGGCTGCTGCTACCCCTTCGATCCGCCGTTCCGATTCCGACCCCATCCGCTCGAACACGGTCATCAAACTGCTGCCAAACCCCCGCTGTGTTAACATTAGCGCCACAAGACCAGGGGTGTGCCTGTCAGCGCTCAACACCAGCAGGCGCGCGCCGGGGGACAAAGCAAGGGCGATCGATGCGATCGGGCGATTTGTCAAACTGAAAGTCTCAACTTGGGCCAGCGGCCAACCCAAACGGGCGCAAGCAAGACTAAAAGCCGATACCGCCGGAATCACAGTCATTTCCGAAATGGGAATCTGGCGCGACAGCGTGACGCCGATACCGTGACACATCGGATCGCCACTTGCGAGCACGCACAGAGACTGTCCCCGGCGGCGGAGGATCTCGTCAACTGTTGTCTGCAAAGGCGACGCCCAAACCAATTTTTCGCGGGTGTCGTCGGTTGGTAGCATTGCTAGGTGACGGGCGCCACCAACAATGATTTGAGATCGAGAGAGGAGGGTAGAGGCGATCGCACTTAATCCCGAAAGTCCGTCTTCGCCAATCCCCACCACCGAAAGCCATTTGTGCATTGCGCCCTTACTGCTAATTACTACTTATCGATTCTAAAGAATAATATCGGATTTCCATTTATAATTCTTTCTTCTACTTGTTTCATTCCCAGTCTTTCTGCGACTTTTTGCGACTCGATGTTTGGGCGATCGCAGCTTGCGACAACATACTCAAAGCCAAGTTCATGAAAACCATACTCCAATATTTTGGTTGCAGCTTCACTAGCGTAGCCTTTTTTAGTGGCTGTTGGCAGCAATGCGTAAACTAACTGTGGCTGTTCTTCTTCAAAAAAATACCACAAACCCACAAATCCAATGACTTCTTGCTCGGTGTTTGTCTCGATCGACCAAAGACCGAATTTCTTTTCTGAAAAAAGCTTTTGATTCTCGGCAAGCATTTCTTCTACTTGTTGCAGCGACCAGATTTCGCCGTCACACAGATATCTCCTGACATAGGAATCAGTGAAAATTCGGTGGAGCGTGTTGAGGTCGCTCTCCAAAATCTGTTTCAAAACCAATCTCTGAGTTTTAAGTATCATGTCCGTTATTTTTTTAGGATAACTTACCTATATTATTTGATGTTTTTTTGCATCTATTATATTACCCTTGGCTGACCGTAATGTTATACTTAGCGATTCAACTTTACAATACCTATTGCATAAAATTTTGATATGTCAATCGCTGATTTAAGGCAGCTTTAACACAAATTAACGGATTTTTTTTAATAAAAGTGAGTAAATGAATGCTATTTTATCTGCTATAAAATCACAAATTTATTCCGAGATACTTTAGCGCAGTATTCCCAGTGTGAAAAAATAATAGTATTTTATTTATCTCTGTGCCACTTTTCTCGGTGGCCTACAAAGCTAGAGCGCTGGGCGCACTGGTTCATAAAGTTATAGATAGAAAAAAAATCAATATTAAATATGAATAACAAACAGAAGGAATTTATCGGGTTCGGCTGCGTAACTGCGATCATCCTGTTATTCGGATTCATAGGTATTACGGTATGGGAGTTGAGAGAATTTCTAGGTATATATAATCCCCCTTGCCTTAACTACAATTCTTGGGAAGTAGAGCCTTTAATTGTGGGTCAAACGACTAAGCTAAAAATCGGGAGTACCGACGCCGCTTCAGGGTGTATTCCAGGAGATTCTACGCAGTCCGAGAAACAGTGGGTGTGGTCGTCCGATTATGAAGAAGTGGTCAAAGTTTCCCCAGATGGAACTGTGACGGGTATTGCGCCGGGAAAGTTTGCCGTGTTTGCCAAGAAAGGTGGAGAAACACTCTCTATGTCCGGTATTGTTTACCCGCCTGATTGGACACTTCGGATTCTACCAGAAGTTGCAACCGTGCGCGTGGGCGATCGTATTACCTTTAAAATAATTCTCTCCGATTCAAAGGGGAGATTGCTTCCGCCAGTGACTTATTTTCGATTTTCGACTCCCTACTATCAGCAACCGATACCTGGTGCATCCAGCAAATCTCCGAATGCGGAGCCGTTGCTCGCTCAAACGCAATCAGCGGGCACATTTCAAGCGCTGCGACCTGGAACTGTTACTATTACTGGGGGAATGGGCGATCGCACTAGCGAAGCCAAATTAACTATTAAATAAAAAACCAAAATCCTTCCATTCCTAGGAATCTCCGGCAGCGAATCATTTGAACTGTTGCTGCTTATCCGCTGCTGATATATGCCTTAGCTTATGTGCAAGTATGCTTAGATCCTGCGAGCGTCCCGCACAGAAAAGTTTATATATCTCGCTTCGTACTCTCACAGCCAACACTCCTCTAAAACCCAAATTGGGATGCTCCCCATGCTACCGGACTAGATATCACAATAAAGTCTCTAAAAATATTTTTTCCCAAACAAAAAGCGCCCCTATTACTAGGAGCGCTTTTTGTCATCAATCAACAGCTAAAACTTAGCCATTGATAGAAGGAGCAACCAAAGCTACGGGAGTGGTTTCACCAGCAGCCAAATCAAGCGGGAAGTTGTGAGCGTTGCGCTCGTGCATTACTTCCATACCCAAGTTAGCGCGGTTGATGACATCAGCCCAAGTATTGATGACACGACCTTGAGAGTCGATAATCGATTGGTTGAAGTTGAAACCGTTCAAGTTGAAAGCCATCGTGGAGATACCCAAAGC
>NZ_JAUBQX010000035.1:0-68635 GCF_036701505.1 Microcoleus sp. Pol11C2 | reverse complement strand
GAGCAAATCTGTTCGTTGTCATCTTACAATTTTATTCTTGAAGCCCTATTCTATGCAGCTTCATATTAAATTGGTATAACAGCTTAGCCCCCAAATTAATTGTATGGAAAGGACAGGGCGCCATGTCCTGACTGTGGGTAATATCAATTCTGATGGCACCGGATTTGATATAAAACTAACGCATATCGAGATACCCGAATTCTTCAAAAAGTCGGGTATCTGAACCGCAGACTGACAATTTATATCGGCTTTTTAAGCAATGAAAATCAGCGTTCCCTTGCTCATTTCCAAAGTGTCGCCCATTTGTATACCGTTGTGAAAAGCACCCAAAATCACCTCGCTAGTTTTGCCGAAAGCGATCGCCCCGCTAGCATCAATTCCAATTGCGCCAAAATCCCGTTGACGTTCGTCAGCTTCAGTAAAAGAACGCTCAAAAGCAGCTTTTAAACTCAAACCATCCGTTACCCGAATCACAATTCGCGCGGCCAAACACTCGTCCATAATGTGTTCGCCAATTCCCGTACAGCTTACCGCCGCACTTCCAGCGGCGTAATTTCCCGCCGGCATCGCCGAGTCGCTAACCCGCCCAATCCGCTCAAAACCCTTGCCACCAGTCGAAGTCCCAGCAGCCAAGCGTCCATGCACATCCAAAGCTACGACTCCGATCGTACCCACACCGGCCGGTTCGGCAACCACGTCAGCCATTGCTTTACTAAAATTGCCTTGGCGTTCCTGCATCCACTCGTGCAAACGCAAATCCGTCATCGGATCGTAAATCGGCAATTGAAGTTCTCGCAGCAATTCCGCCGAACCAAAATCAGAGAGAACTCGATCGTCCGAGTGCTGCAAAAATTGAGCAAGTTCGATCGGATGTTGAACGCGAGAAACATTAATCGCCCCGCTGAAACGCTGCATCAAACCATCCATCAGCGAAGCACTCATCCGAATTTGACCGTCCGACTGCACCACAGAACCAGTACCGGCATTGAATCGCGGGTCATCTTCCAACAATTGGCAGCCCCGCACCACTGCATCTACGGCACTTGCACCGTCTTTCAGCAGCGGATAAACTTCCTCCAAAACATCGTAAAGCGATTTCCGCACCGCCTCAATTCCGCCTTTACTATGTAGAGAACTGCCCGCACCGCCGTGAATAACTAACTTTGGTTGCACTTGTTGCGATGCCATAATTTATAACCTAATAACCTAAAATTTTTCCTTTGCAATCTTAGCTTTGATCGAGCAACTTGCCCTAAATTCTTAATCTTGAGCCGCCAAACGGCGGCGACGACAACGTTCGGAGCAGTATTTGACCTCATCCCAGCAGTCTGCCCATTTTTTGCGCCAAGTAAAAGGTCGATCGCACACCGGGCACATTTTTGTCGGTAAATCAGATTTCGCTCGTTGCTTAGCCATGCTAATTTGGAAAGTAAATTACTAACTCACATCTTGTACCATTTTTAGGAACAGGCTTTCCGGCCTTTCCCACAAGATTCAATTTGTTGTCGAACAAGCCCAAAATTCTGTTTGTAAGGAAATAATTTGCTTGTGGAACAGACATTGTTGATTGCTGAAACCCTTGCTATTATTGCCTCTTCCTTCTTCCGTCTTCCTTCTTCCTTCTTCCTAAATTAAATGCTTGAAACGGCCGACGCCAACATCCGAATAGTCTTAGTCGAACCTGCAGGCCCATTGAATGTCGGTTCTGTTGCCCGCGTCATGAAAAATATGGGTTTGCACCAATTAGTTTTGGTAAATCCCCAATGCGATTATTTAGGGGAAGAGGCCCGACTGATGGCTGTTCGCGCCGCCGACATATTGGAAACGGCCAAAGTAGTCGAGAGTTTGCCTGCTGCTTTGGTTGGGTGTGTCAGAGCGATCGCAACTACAGGGGATGATTGTCGATCGTTGCCAACACAACTAGAAGAACCCGCAGATGCCTTGCCTTGGCTGCTTGAAGCCCCCAGCGCCCTAATTTTCGGCCGAGAAGACTGCGGCTTGACCAATGCCGAATTAAACCGCGCTCAACGCCTGATCCGCATTCCCAGCAGCGATGCCTACACTTCCCTAAATCTCGCCCAAGCAGTCGCTATCTGCTGTTACGAACTATACAAGTCAGTTGTCAGTTGTCAGTTGTCAGTTGTCAGTGGCCAGAAGGAGTCGGCTCCCTTGGAAAATTTAGAGGGATATTACCAGCAACTAGAAACGCTGTTACTCAAAATAGGATATTTGCAGCAGCACACAGCAGCAAGCCGGATGGAAAAATTTCGGCGTTTGTACAACAGAGCGTATCCGACAGTGGATGAAGTCGCCATGCTGCGGGGGGTCCTCCGTCAAACAGAATGGGCAATCAAAACTTACCCACGAGAGACAAATTTTGATACTCTGGATGGGGCGTTGCCGGAAAATCCAACGGATAGCTAGGAGAAATGCTGATAATTGGGGATGTGAGATTGAGGATTTTTTTCACAGAGAACTTTCCTTGACCCACTTGTCACCTTCCTAACCGGGTTTCTTGACTAAAAACCTCAGCTTTGGGATAATTTGCGAGCAATAAACCCGGTTGCTGATACCATGCAGCGTCTTGGGTAAATCTAAAATCTAAAATCTAAAATTGATTGGCTGGCAAGCTGAAAAATCTTAAACTTGAACTTTACATTAGTGATGAAGGAGTAAGACGTGGCAGAGCGGTTTCCCAAAGGATCGATATTATCGGTGATATCCTCGATATCCTCTCCCAACTCCGGCTCAAAGCAGCCTAAGTCCGGCAAAGCAAGTCAGTCTGGCAACTCGGGCCGCCGCCGCCCTCCGCAACCGCAAAACGGCAATTCAGAAATTCGATCGCCCGAACCTGCGACTTTGCCACCGCAACAGGGCCGGGGCAGCAGAAATGGAGCCAATTCTCCCACATCTTCGGAAGAATTTACTACACAAGACTTTTTATCCGATCCCCGATCGGCAATTAACCCCAGAAAACCCAGAACCACCAAAACTCCGCAGTCGAAGAGTCGCCAACCGCGCAAAAAAGGCCTGGCTGCTGTCGATATGTTTGAGTTTCCGGAGCCGAATCAGGAGCGGGAAAATGTGAGTTCGATCGCCAGCAATCCCAACAACCAGCTCCCAAAGGCCACTCCCCCTGCAACCCGTGGAAGTCGTCCCAGTTCGCCCCCAGTTCGCATTCCAGACACGGTAATCCCCGCAGATGCCAAAAAACCCCCCGTGCCTAAACCGCGCCCACAAGCAAGCCAGAGGCAGGGTAAACGACCAGCATCTGCGAGCGTGCCACCGTTGGTCTACGCTACTCGCTTGCTGATTTTGGGAGTTGGGATAGCGGTGATTTGCGGGACGCTGCTGTCGGTGGTGAATGCTGTAAGTCGAGCATCGACTGTAGCGGCAGAAGAACAAACCACAGGGGAGAACAACCCAGCCGATAGCGCATCTGCGGCACCCGCGACCCCTGAAGCGCTGCAACTGACTCAAGAATTAGGAGCTTTGAAAACCCAAGTTCAGGTTTTAGCAACAGAAAATCCTAGTTTGACAACCGGAATATTTTTAGTCGATTTAGATACTGGAAGCTACCTAAATTTTAATGGCGATACTGCTTTTGCTTCAGCTAGCACCATTAAAGTGCCAATTTTAGTAGCTTTTTTCCAAGCAGTAGATGAGGGCAAAGTGCAGTTAGATCAGATGCTGACGCTGAAGTCCGAACACATTGTCGGCGGTTCTGGGGATATGCAAGACGACTCTCCGGGTAAGAAGTATTCGGCTTTGGAAGTGGCCCAAAAGATGATTGTTGTCAGCGACAATACAGCGACGAATATGATGATTGAGTTGTTGGGAGGTGCTGAGGTTTTAAATCAGCAGTTTGCCAATTGGGGTTTGAGTAGCACGGTTCTCCGGAATAATTTGCCAGATTTGGAGGGAACTAATACTACCAGTCCGAAAGATTTGATTAATATCATAGCCCAGGTCGATCGGGGTAATTTGGTATCGGTGAAATCGCGCGATCGCATTTTGCAAATCATGCGCCAAACTAAAAACGATTCTTTGCTGCCGAAAGGTTTGGGCGAAGATTCAGTTATTGCTCACAAAACCGGCAACATTGATACAATGCTTGCGGATGCGGGTATGGTGGATTTGCCCAACGGTAAGCGTTATTTGGTGGCGGTGATGGTGAAGCATTCGCCGGAAACGGAGAAGCCAGCTCAAACCTTGATTCGGGATATTTCTCGGATGAGTTACCGTTATTTGAACGGTGAAGAAATGCCAGACGATTCACAAGTCAAAATTAAAAATTGAAAATTCAACCGGGTTTTTTGGGACAAGTCTCGTAGACTTTATCAAACTATAAATCAGTTTGTATTATGAAACTAAGCATCCGCCTTGCTTGTCTGGTAGCGCTCTCAACTTTATCCGTTGGAGTATCCCCCTCCTTGAGTAATGCTAATCCTACTCCTGAATATGAGACCGACGGTGTGAGAGCGATCAACAATAATATCGAACTGAATAGGGCAAAAAACTTAGCTCGTCAAGCAGCAGAAAAGGCTAATGGGGGTTTAGGCAACTATCGAGCTGAAGCTTCTATGCACGGTACTTCTAAGGAATCGCCGTTCGTTGACAATGGCGATGGAACTTGGACTTTTACTTTTAAGGGTTCCAAGCCTGGTTCGTCTGTCTTTACTGTAGAAACGGTTGTTACGGTTTCCCAAGATGGGAGGGTGAGAGTCGATTACAACGGGCAAATTCGCGACTCAAATCCAATTTAACAATACTTAGGGCTTACTCACCGGTACTCAAAAACCGGGTTTTTCACGAAATACTTTGTTACAGCCTCAGAAACGGTAAAAAACCCGGTTTCTTGGTGTTGATGCGTCCAGGACTGAACTTGTGAAATAGCGATCGCCCGATTAGAGAAATCATTGATTAAGCTTTCGTCGCGGGTGATCCGCGCAACATTCTTTCGGTACTGAGCTCGCGATCGATTTTCTTTGTTAAGCCGAGAGCCGGAGCTGTCAAATAAACGAACGAGCGCCCTCCGGTCACGCTTTCAAGTTGCTTGTTACCGCGTCAGGCAAAATAGAAGCAGATTGATAAGTTTGCTCGTGATAAGTAGTTAGATCTAAAAAAGTGTAATATAAATAGAGATAGACTTTACTAGATAGAGATTAGCAAAAGCTATGAAACTCAAGCACTTTATCAATCTGCACAAAGGACTCAGCTTTCCATTTATTTTGACACTAATGCTCATTTACCAAAATTTTAATTTGGGTGCTTGGGTTTATCTCGCTCTGCACGGTACTTATGGTTTGTTGTGGCTGCTCAAAGACCAGATATATCCAGATAAACAGTGGGAACAAGAAATCTCTGTCGGAATGGGAATATTCGGCTTTGTGTTAGTTAGCCTCTATTGGGTAGCACCTTTTATTTTGATTAGCAGTGGCTCACAACCACCTCTGCCGTTAGTGGCAGCAGCAATTTCCCTAAATATCATCGGTGTCTTTCTACACTATAGTAGTGATGCACAGAAGTATTACACCCTTAAGTACCGTTCGGGACTAATAACTGAAGGATTTTTTGCCAGAGCGCGCAATACGAATTACTTAGGAGAAATCCTCATCTACGGATCGTTTGCGATGCTAGTTCAGCACTGGCTACCTTTTTTAATTCTGGGCGCTTTTATTGCTGGTATGTTTATTCCTAACATGATAAAAAAAGATCGTTCACTCGAACGATATCCTGAATTTGCCGACTACAAAACTAGGTCTGGATTTTTACTACCTCGACTATTTGTATCGACAGCTCTCGAACAAAAAAAAGACAGTTTAGAGGAGAAAGTTGGTTAAAAATAGTAATTTAGGGCGTTGCGGAATTACAAATATGAGTTCATGAGGGATAATAAGGCGATTTTTTAGGAAATGCTCTGAATGCAGCTCAACTCATATCCGCAAAATAAGATAAAGCTTCTCATAAGATAAAGCTTCTAATAATAAATTTCCCGCATTTGCAGCACAGCCTTAGCGATTGCCCCATACCCCTTTGGGAACTTTCACCGTCACGCTTGTAGGCGATTTAAAGCAGTCGGTAGATACTTTTAAACGAACGTCTTTCAAGACACAGAGGCTCAAACCCTTGCCACACAAGCCATACAGCCGAAAGATTTGACCCCTCAAAAAAACACCTACCGATTCACGGAAATTTCAGGAACCAGAAAGCGATTAAAAACTCGCGACGGCTTCGAGTTCCGCCGCCTCTTTCTCGTTCATCTCGTCGAGTTTTTGCCAAACTTGCTGCATCAATTCATCCAATCCAAGTCTACTAACGGCGGAAATCAACAAAACAGGAGCGCCGCTAATTTCTTTAAGTCGGCTGATTAAATTACCGATTTCTTCGCTTTCAAGGTCGATCGCATCTACCTTATTAAAAGCCAAAATCTGCGGTTTATTGGCTAAACCACGCCTGTAAGCCTTCAATTCTTCCTGAATTGTGACGTAATTGGCTATCGGATCTTCATCCGTAATATCGATCAAATGCAGCAACAACCGAGTCCGCTCAATGTGGCGCAAAAACTCGTAACCCAAACCAGCACCTTCGTGCGCTCCCTCAATCAATCCCGGAATGTCTGCAAACACCGTACCATCGCCGCTGGGTTTTCGGACTACGCCCAAATTCGGGACTAAAGTTGTAAACGGATAATCTGCGATTTTGGGGCGAGCCGCAGACAAAGCTGAAATTAAGGTGGATTTGCCAGCATTTGGCATCCCCAGAATTCCCACTTCAGCTAATAGCTTCAATTCTAAACGCAAAAACTTGTGTTCTCCTTCTTTTCCCGGCATCGCATAATCGGGAGCGCGGTTGGAATTGGTCAGAAAACACTTATTCCCCAAACCCCCTTTGCCGCCTTTGGCTACGCAAAAAGTCTGTCCGGGCGTCACCAAATCTGCCAATATGGCCTGAGTTTCCGCGTCGTAAACTACTGTACCGCAGGGAACTTCGATCGTGCGATCGTCCCCACCGGCACCTGTCATATTTTTCGGCGCGCCGCGCTTCCCGTCATCGGCTTTAAAAATCCGGTTGTACTGAAAATCTAGCAGCGTTTGCAGGCTTTCCACCGCTACCATATACACGGAACCGCCTTTGCCGCCCGTCCCACCAGAGGGGCCACCCGCTGGTACATACTTTTCTCTGCGAAAAGCTACCATACCGTCGCCGCCTTTGCCGGCTGCGACTTGAATATCTGCTCGATCGATAAATTGCATAATTTAGTCAGTAGTCAATAGTCAGTGTCAATAGTCATTAATTATTATGATACCAGATCCAAGCACAATATTCGTCTTTGCCTTTAGTACAGGTCGCTGAACGACAGCCAAGTTTAGTCGCGATTTATAGTGGGCGGAAAAATATAATTTTACCAATTCTGAAAAGTAGTGCAGAGTGAAAAATTGTACGCGAGCATTTGTAGGTAAATGGCACTGCCCTGTCCGGCTCCGAAATCTTTTAATAATCTGTATAAGAATTTGAGGATTGTACCAAGAATTTTGGTAAATTAGTATTATCAAAGCAGATTTGATATTAACAGAAATCACGCACACAAAATGAATTAACCGGGTTTTTCTACTGGCGCGGATGGTGTAACGATGTTTTGTCCTAGAAAAACCCGTTTTTTGCATCTTGGACTAATTAGTAGTCATTGGTTAATAGTTACAGTCATTAATCCAAGATTTCACAAGAATGACCAATGACTAATGACTACTGACTAATGACTACTAACTACTAACAATAGGACGATACATCTTCCTTACATTCATCTGCCAAATAGCAGAGAGCTCGAAAGCGCATCCCGACTAACTGTTCGTAAAGCGGGTTAATCTGGCACATCGCCGGAATGTGGACGATTTTGCGACCAAATAACACGACATCTCGCTCAAACGGACACTGCGGCGGAATAATTTTACAGACAAAGTGTGCCAATTTTGGGTCGTGAATTTCCCAGCCGTCCAGCCAGTCTTTTACTGGTTGCAGGACATTTTTGTGGTGAGGTTTAGGTAGCCGAGATGAAAGCGGTGTTCCGACGACGGGGACGACATTCGCATCAAAGACTATTTGGCTGCTGGGTCCCTGCGGATCGCACTTGCTGTCTTCTATGGTGTGTCGCAGAGCTTCAATCGCCTCTACATTGTGCCCCAAAGCTTCGCCAAACTTAGAGATTACCTCGTCTTCGCTGAGCGAGTAGGTACCGTCTGCCAAAGCTACCATGACTGCTGTCCTCAAAAAATCCTCGCCTTTGGCGGTGTCTTCCCCTAACACAGCGGCTAATTCCTCTGGGGCAATAGGTTCAAAACCCGCCTCAAAAGATACCGGGTGTAGTTCATCCTGAGTTAGATTTGCAATCATTTTTTGCTCGTCTTCGTCAAAGTTGCCGTCTGCCCAAGCAATTGTCAGCAATCCCCGCAGCCAAGCAGTAATCTCTTCATTGGTGCAGGAAGATTTAGCGTTACTCATTAGCATTTCCACTTGGATGTACCAGTCAATTTGTTCGTTTACAGCGGACTCAATATTCCCCTCCCAATAATTTTTACTGGTTTTTCGGTCGATGGATGAGCTATTTGTGGAAGGTTGGTGCCCGAAGATTGCTCCAAACGCTTGTAGTGGATGTGTTAAAAGCATATTTGTTTTTCAGCAGCATCGCTGACTAGCGAGCTAATCTATTGGCTAATCCTATTCCATAAAAAGTCATCTATCGGGAGGAATAGGTTTGTTTAATTGATCTTAACTCTAGTTGCACCCATCGAGACGACGATCGAATTTTATGCAAGCCCGATTGCCATTAGCCACCCAATTTTTCGCAATAAATAAAAGGTTGGGAAGCGTTGGATCTAATCACACACTGGGTTTGTCACCCAGGGGCGATCGAACTTCGCTCTCTTTACATTTTAATATATATTTTTGTAAATTTTTCTGTGCCGGCAGCACAATACTAACAGCGAGCCGGATTTAAGCTGTTGAGATAAAAATATCTGAGGAAACGGTTACTGCCTGTTAACAGTTGTGATTGCTGTGTCCGTCTAGAAATGACAAAAATTTTTAACTTCGGCGGCACAAAATCCAGCGCAATTCCATTGGCGGGCGTCCGTTTGCCATCGGGAAGACATCTCGACCGGTGGCCCAACTGGGAAACCAGGGCGTCGGTGGCCAGGCTCCTTCCGGCAGGTGGTGGCGTTCATATTCAAACACCAATTCGTCGGATATTTGGACTAAGGGCAACCCTTCCATTGCGGTGGCGAGTTCTTGGGGGGTGAATAAAGTAGACCAGGAGAGTTGGGCAACTTGTCGCACGAGGGCATCTGGCTGGTAGTCACCGACGGTTAAAAACGTGCTGAACAGCAACAGACCTCCGGGAGACAGGGAATCGCACATTTTAGCGAGGAAAAGCCGTACTTGATCGCTGTCTCGAAAATGTGAGATGACTTCGGCAGCAACTGCCAACTGGTAGCGGGCCGGTTTCATCCGTATTAAGGGATCGAGCACATCGCCTTCAGTCACTGTTACGGGAAGATTTTCGGCTGTTACTGCTGCTTTCAATTGTTCTGCAAAAGCGGGAGCTAGTTCGATCGCATCTACAGAATAGCCCAATCTCGCCAGGGGCAAGGTATTTCGGCCGGTACCAGCCCCCACGTCCAAAATCCGCACTCGATCGGGTGTACCCAATTTAGCAGCCGTTGTCATCAATTTTGCATCGGGATGAGAGCCGAAAAGCGGAGGTTCTCTGGTGTCTACCCAGCTTTTGTACTGTTCTCCAACTGTTGAGCTAGTAACAATGACTTTGCAAGCTAAACCAGTTTGTGGCGGCTGCACTGATTCGTATTGCAGGATCAGCATCGATGCTGTAGAGGTGCGGTAGCCTTGTTCTAACTTGGTGGCTAAAAGCTTGCTGAGTTCGTCTCTGCGGTCTTCGGGCAATGGTCTGTCGAGAGTGCTAAATAGCTGTTCTATCGACTTGAGATAGTGGCTTAGCATTCCTGGGACGCAGGGGAAAACTAATTCTCCACGAGCGATGATGCGAGTATTAATTTTGTAGAGAATAGCTTGCTGGAGAATGTCGGGATTGACTACCCGCGGTAGCTGTTCTGTCTGGTTGATTGTACTTTCGGCGCCCATAAATTCCGCGAAGAAATCATTAGTTATTAGTCATTAGTCATAGGGAAGTCTTTTGAGAGCTAACTGTACAATTTAAGAGTACAAAAAAGCCGATTTTAGATTTATTTGGTTTGGTTGCTTAGTCTTTTTAGACTGTAGAAAATCGGATTTGAGAGCTTTATTTTGAATAAATCTCAAATCTCAAATCTCAAATCGACCAAGCCCAAAACCCGAGTAGGTCCCAAAATCGGAGTCAGTATCAATATAAGCTGTAGCGCATTTAAATTGTATGTTTCACGGCGAGGTGGAAAAAGCGTCAAATCCTCTCGCCTTCTCCCCTCTCTCTCCTTCCCCTCGTCAGCCATAACAGGCAATGTATATGGGTAGCAAATTAAAGCTGGGCTTAGTTGCTGCCGGTAAAAGTCACTAGGGGGAATCTTGACTGAGCTTCAGTCATCGGGCGCCGTCTGCCTTCCTCTTGCCAGTAGTTGATTACTTCTGTGGCTTGGTTGAGGATTTCGACGCGATCGTTGTCAGCAATCCAGTGTTTGGCTTCGAGTTCGTTTTTGAGGTCTTCCCACGCATCTTTGCGGGGCCAGAAAAAATAGGATGTCAGCGGGCTAGTTCCTTTGCCGACAACTTGGTCAACGGCGAGGGCAACATTCTCTTCTAGCCAGAGAACTTTTAAGATGAACTTGGACAAGCAAACCTCCAGGGTTCCGATCGAACTTGTTAAAAATTTCTACAATCGCTAAGCGTAGCACACTCTGTTCGATAATTGGTCATCGGCCATGAAAAGTTTTGTGGCGCGGCTGGTTTTAGCGCCACTCAGGGGCTGGGAACAGATAAAATTTGGGTTCTCACCCGCCCTAAGTACAAGGATGGTTAAGTTGTGAACAGAGTTATTGTAGTCTTCGACATTGACGGTGTGGTGCGGGATGTGTCCGGTTCTTACCGGCGGGCGATCGCCGATGCGGTGGAACATTTCACGGCGGGTGCTTTTCGCCCGAATTCTCTCGATATCGACTCTCTGAAGTCTGAGGGAGTGTGGAATAATGACTGGCAGGCGTCTTTCGAGTTAGTTTGCCGCTATTTTGAGGGGATTGGGCGATCGAGAAACGAACT
This sequence comes from Microcoleus sp. Pol11C2, assembly GCF_036701505.1. Lineage (NCBI taxonomy): Bacteria > Bacillati > Cyanobacteriota > Cyanophyceae > Oscillatoriales > Microcoleaceae > Microcoleus > Microcoleus sp. Pol11C2. The sequence goes on along the minus strand of NZ_JAUBQX010000035.1, from coordinate 57,376 downwards.
CGCTCTCAACTATGACGAATTAGTAGCTTTTTTCCAAAGTCGCTATCGCGGGGCAGATGAGAAAAATTGGACTGGTTACATTTGTGACGAACCGCTGTTGTTAAGTCCGGCTTACCTGGAAAATTTAACACTTGGGGGAATTGTTTGGGGCTTTTTTAGCGGGGCGATGCGGGATGAAGCTGCTTATGTTTTGTCTGGGAAACTGAGTTTAAATTCCCCGGTGTTGGTGGCGATGGAAGATGCACCGGGAAAACCCGATCCGGCTGGACTTTTTGCGGCAATTGAACAGTTGGAAAACCTGCACGGTTTAGAAAAAAATTTGCCCGTGATTTATGCGGGAGATACTGTTGCCGATATTTACACGGTTGTGAAGGCGCGGGAAGTGCAACCAAATCGGGTTTGGCTGGGGGCTGGAATTTTGCCACCTCATGTTTTGGATGATGCTGTGCGCTGTGAGGCTTATGCTGCGGTGCTGGAAAATGCGGGTGCTGCAGCGGTTTTCAGGAATGTCGAAGAGTTGACGGTGGCGCGGATTCGAGAATTAGTTCTGTTGACTGTTGACTGTTGACTGTTGACTGTTGAAGGAGGGGTCAAAAAAATGAAAATTGCGCGCATTATTTGTTGGCCTGGGGATTCGACTTTGCGCCCGACGATGAAGCGCGGATTTGAGACCGTATTATTTACAAACAAATGTAATTTTGTTAAATAATTTTGCACTTTATCCTATTGACAAGTAAATGTAGTTTTGTTACATTTATTTGTCAATTTTTGCATCTTTGAGTTGACAATATCTGCTGCTGCAGCTTAGTACAGAGTAGAGGTCATACTCTAGGAGAAAGCAACTATGTTAGTTTCGCGATCGAGTGCTAAACAACCTACGCCGGAAGAAACTCGGCAACTAGAAAAGCTCCAAGTCCAAATCGAGCGAGCTGTTGCTAATGGTAAGATATCTAAGCAAGAAATGGAAGATATCAAGAGAACGATTTGGGCTGACGGAAAAGTTACTGTTGAAGAACTGGAACTATACAGAATATTTGTGACGGATAAGATTGTTGCCGGAGAAGTTGAATACGAGTTTTGAGAATAAAGAAGTTTGGCAGCGAGCGGTGTAGTGGTGAATATTGAGGAAAGAAGAAAGAAGAAGGAAGAATTATAATTGTTTTTCAAGAATTTATTTCCTGCTAGCTTCGGATGACATTTGGCAATTTTTTGGAGCATCCCTTTTAGGAAAAATACCCCACAATTATCGGGATGCTCGCTATTTTTCATGGGCTTTGTGAGATTATTTTAAGTGCAAAAATTTGTCTAAGGCGCTGACTACAACTGGTGGCCAGCGGCGGTTATTGGCAACCCAATCGAGGTCTTTGTAGCGGGAGTCGAGGCCGATGGCGGCTACCCAATTGCTCTCAGCTTCGCCGCGCTTTCCTGCTTCCCAAAGACAGGCGCTGAGGGCGGCTCTCATGTCGGCAAATTGGGGGTATCTGCGGACGATGTTTTTCATGTTGCGAATTGCTTCTTTGGTTTGCCCGTTTTGATAAAGTGCGAGGGCGTGGTTGGCGCGGGCAAAGGCGTATTCGGGGGCTAGTTCAAAGGCTTTGCTGTAGTCGGCAATTGCTTGTTCCCATTTTCCTAAACCGGCTTCGGCGTTGCCTCGGTTGTTGTAGGCGGCTGGATCTTGGGAGTCTAATTCTAGTACGTGATTGTAGTCGGCGATCGCTTCTTCCCAGCGTCCTAAACCTTCTAAGGCGGTGCCGCGGTTTAGGTAGGGATCGGGGGCGTCGGGTGCTAGTTCGATCGCTCTTTCGTAGTCGGAAATAGCGGCTTGTAGTTTGTTTTGGCTGACTCTAGAATTGCCTCGGTTGCTCCAAGCGGCGGCTTGTGAGGGAAATTTGTCAATGATTTGAGTCCAAAAAGTTTCTGCTGCGGGAAATTTGCCTTCATTTGTAGCTTCAAAAGCTTTTTGAACGAGTTCTCCTAATTCCTGTTGGGGATCGGCGATATCTGTTGGTTGTACTTGTGCAGCAACGGGGGCGATATTTCCCAACCATACTAACCCGGTTACAATTAATACTGTAAAAAATGTGAAAACTGAGCGAATCATCGTTGTTGGTCGTTTAAACTTTACTAAGCATATTATTAACCGAATTTGCGGGCGTTGGTTAGAAGATGTTTGAAAAGTCTGGGCGACTTAAGTCGCAGCTACACGGACAAAACCTGCCTCCGCAGGTTCTGGATTTTCTTTAGTGGGCGTAGGCGGACTTTGGTTGTGTAGTTGCAGGTTTAACCGCCACTTTGTGTAGTCGGTAAGGATAATTTGGTGAAAAAACGCTTGCTAATTTTGGGCGGGACGGGGGATGCTGCGGAACTGGCGGTAAGAGCGTCTCAAATCGCTGAAATTGAGGTGGTATCTTCGCTAGCAGGACGCACTCAACAGCCTTTTACCCCAAAAACGGGTACGGTGCGAATTGGGGGTTTTGGTGGGGCGGCGGGGCTGGCGGGGTTTTTGCTCGATCGCCCGATCGACTTGTTAATTGATGCTACTCATCCGTTTGCGGCTCAGATTTCTGCCAATGCTGCTGTTGCTGCTGCTGAATGTAAAGTGCCCTATTTGATGCTGGTGCGTCCAGCTTGGGAGAGGGTGGAGGGCGATCGCTGGATTGAAGTTGCCAGCCACTCGGAGGCTGCAAAAGCTTTATTGGGGCAGTCTCAGCGGGTGTTTCTCACGATTGGTAGGCAGGAATTGGCTGCTTTTGCTGGTTTGGATGCTATTTGGTTTTTGATGCGGGCGATCGATCCTCCGGCACTAAATACTCCTATTCCTAATGGTAAATTGTTATTAGCAAGGGGGCCTTTTTCTTTGGAAGAGGAGCGCCAATTACTATTAGAATATCAGATTGATACAATTGTTAGTAAAAACAGCGGCGGCGGTGCTACTTATGCGAAAATTGTTGCGGCTAGGGAACTGGGAATTCCGCTAGTGATGGTGCAGCGGCCGCCGATTCCGGATGTTGAGCAGGTGGCGGATGTTGAAGGGGCGATCGCTTGGTTAGTTAAGCAGTTATCAGGACTTTGATAACTTGGTGTTCCATTAGCGGAACCATGATTTCTAATGTTCTTTTGCTGTATGAAAGTCTGGATGCGCGACTTTCTCCCAATTCTGTTAGTAGGATTTCAAACATCAGCCATGTTATCTCTTTAAGTTAATACTTGGTTCCCTGGCTGGATGATTATTTGTTTTAGTTCTAGCTGCATATTTTGACTGTTTTAATAGGATTTCAAATATAAAATAATTTAAGTTAAGAGATTTTAGCAATTCAGAACTTATGCGGAATTGCTGTTATAGATTAAGATTAAATTTATGGAAAGCTATCATGGAAACTCACTTAGTTGCATTCTGCTCCTTCAGCAGTTCTCATTCCTCCTATGAGAGTTTCTACCCTCGCGCACTGCCTAGCACCACCGCCAGATGGAGCAACTGTGACCACAAACGGAGTTGTAGAGGGATTACCCTGGTAATCAAAAACGATCGAGTTTGGAGGCGTGGTAGGAGCAGGTGTATTAACGGTAAGCGCAATAGTGCCGGGTTTAATTTCGCCTCCACCATCTAACGTCTGCGTACTACCACCCGTAGCGAGTGGGGGGGCAAACGTAACTGTTGGCGGATCGACCGTTGTATCAAATGTAACTGTGACACTGCTCTTACTTCGCTTTGCTTCGCTTTGTGCAAGTCGTAATGATTGGAAAACTCGATCGTTCACAGTACGAACTCTTTGTCTGTTGATGAATGCCAGCCAGCTTGGAGCGGCTATCGAGCTTAATATACCTACGATCAACGCTATCACCAGCACTTCTAGAAGCGTGAAGCCTCCATCGGCTTTTCTGGATGCAGTTTTGTGGAAATTATGGCTGGGCTTGGCAGCCGAGTTATGCAAAAGTTTTAATAATATTGGTGGGGTTTTCATGGTATTATCCTATTGTTTATCGGTGGGCGGCGATTCAGAAATGTGCTTCAGAAATCAGTTATTTTCCTAGCGCACCTAAACCTTGTACTTGCACGCTGGCTGTTGGGAAATATGCCGATTTATTGGCATCATAATTAGCATCAGTTTGAAGGCGGCGGAGGCTGTTTCCTCTGAGCGTAACTCTGGCTATATTTTTAGATGTATCAACACAAGCGTAAAAGCTATTTACGCTGTCTGGCGGCGCGGGGGGTATTCTTAGTGTTTTTTCTGGGATTGCTGTGGGGGTGACTCCTGTTGTATCCATGGGATTGCCAAGAGCTGTCTGGCATTCGGCGGGGTTAATTGATATTCCTGTTAGCTGGCTGTGGTCGATGTAATTAACCAATACTTCAGCATCCTTAAAACGGCCTCCTTTCGTCACATTTACTAAAGGCTTATTAATGTCAAAAGTTGGCTCAAAAGCTAGATCTGGTGCATATTCGTTTGCGCCCGGAGCATCGTAGTAAGGATTGGCGGGATCGGCTGAATTGGGGTTTTTCACTCCATCCCTAATTTCATAGCGAGCAATACGAGTAGGACAAGTGCCTCCTGAAGGCTGACACCAAGTAAGGTTAGGAGTAGTATCTCTAATCTGGTAGTAGACAACTAATGATAGTACATAAGTGTCGTTACATTGACCAGCATTAGATTTACAATCGGTTGGTGTTTGTGCACTCACAGTCGAATTAATAGGAACAGCATTTTTAATTTGCTGTCGCTTCCAGAATACTAAAACTGGAGTACCTGTGGTATCTGTAGGAGGAGGAGGAAGTTTAGCAGTGGTAGCAGTGATTCCCGCCTGATCGTAAATATAAATAGCTTGGCTCAAATCTTGGGCGATGAAATCAACTGCGGCCTGAAGGTCTTGCTCGGTATTTGACTTTACTTGTTCCCTCCTGTCGGTATTCAGCATATTGACTACAAAACCGAGCATCGGCGTAATGATTAAAAATGCCATAATTGCTCCAACTAATAGCTCGACCAAAGTCATACCCTTGTCTATGTGAGCTGAGGCAGAGCGGTTTCGCTGGTGCTGACTTTTGAGAAGCAACCTGAGTAAAGTTTTCATTTTGACTGTTTCCTTTGTCAAATGGGGGAGGGATTTTAAATTTAATAACCGGGACTTTGATTATTACTTACAGCCATTGGTACCTTTGAGTCGAGCGCACAACGATTCATACGCGGAGGCCTCTCCTGTAGTACGGGGAATTTGTGTAGTCATTTCTACTACTGGGATGGTCTTGTCGCCCAAACCAGAACCGACAACTGATTGCTTCGCATCCTTGGGAGGTCTCAAAGTCACCCCATTTGCAAAGGAATCGGCCCTGTAAACCCGCACGATTAACTCGTAGCCCGTTTTTGTGGGATCGGGGGGATCGGATGGGTTTCGCCAAGCACCTTGAACGTAAAAGTCCGTGCTGCTGGTATCGCTAAAACCTCCCCCATCCATGTCCAGGGGATATAAATTCTGCGACTTGTCGGAGGCTGTCGGAACGGGCGCATCTGCCACATTTCCGGTGGAGACTTTGATGGGGAATCCTCGACCCGCCGGGCCTGGTGTTGGACTCGCGATCGCCCCCGTCCTGAGAGCGTCGATGTAAGTTCTCGCCGCCTGTGTGGCCAGTTCCGTCCGCCGCGCTTGTACGCGAGTCGCTACTGAAAAAGCCATCACAGGGGCGATCGCAATCATCAGCACCGAAACTACAATCATCGCTACCAATGACTCGATAATCGTGTAGCCACCATCTCGTGACTGGGATAAATTTAGTTGTTGTCGCTTAGTCATAAATAGGACTCCAATAATTGCGCGGCGGAAAGTTAGAGGGTTAGAGGCAGTTCGCGGGGCGACTGGAAGTGGCGGGCGTAGTACCGCCATCTACAACTCCGCACATTAAAGTTTGTACCCACTCGTCATTACGAGGTACTTCCCGGAAATACTCCGCCGGCTCAGTCTTTCTGGGAGGAGTAGTGAACCTTTGGGTAAACAAGTCAGGTGGCTGAGATAGCTGACCTACATCAAAACCCCAATCCCGACTTGGCGGTCTGAAGAAGGGAATGAGACCGTTTCCCTCAATTCTGTATCCGGGGGAGCCTGGGACAACTTCAGGAGCTGTATAAGCAACTGTAGGAGTTGGAGTTGTTGGGGGCTGGAAAAGACTTTTTAGCTTCCTAGCTCCCGCTTGCGCCGGAGACGTCCTTGGCAAAATCGCCTGATAGGGCCCGGTGCTATAGGCACTGCGGTTTAGTTGGATGAAAGAACCCTTAATCTTAGCCTTAATATCGTTTGTGCCGTTATTCCAGCTCTCCAAGAAGCGGGGCAAGTTTTGCAAGCCACCGTTAAAGTCACCGGTAGTGCTGTCGAGCTTTCGTGAAGGAATGTCCCCGGAACCGATGATTAAATTAAAGTTTGTCTCTTCGGCTCGCGTTATCCACCCGGTTCCTGTAACGGTACCGCCTTCCGGTGCCCTATTCCCAGAGCCTGTATCCAGTGTTACTGTTTGGAGCTGCAAAACTGGCATCAGCAGCGGCTGGAGGGTCGGAGTTGCTGTGGAATTCGGCAAAGGTTGATTATTCCAGTCATTGACATTTGTGTTGAGTCGAAAGGGCACACCAGAAGTCCCGTTGTAATTTATGGAAGCGCTATCTACCGTGGCAAACCACAGAGAATTGGGTTTTGGAGTGCCAACACCAGAACTAGCTGCTCCGCCAGTAATTCCTAATGGCCCTCCTGTCAGAGCATAATTAGTAGCGTCTCTTACAAAAGCAACGCGGCGGGGGAAACGTTGTAACGTCCTATCTGGGAGAGTAGCAGTTGTTCCCGCTTTAAAATTAGCGGATGGGGCATAAACTCCGGTGCTGATGTTTGCCCTCACTCCTGCTACCGGATCGACATACCAGTCCTCAGCTTTGCATTCAGAAACAGGCAGTTTCATACAAACTTCCATCAAATACTCTGGGAAGTTCCCGCGCCGCTGGACAGGGGTGGCGAAGTTAGTGAAGTAAGAACTATCAAGCTTACCAGTGACGTTCTTGTAGTTTGTGTCTGTCAGCCCTCCTGTCGCTACAGGACTGCCAGTGGTTGAGAATACCCCGCTGGTGAGCCCGTTAGTGACAAAGTTGTTGTTGAAAAATCCTTGTTGTTTGCGAGGCAATACAGCAGCAGCGCCGACATTATTTCTGAGGTCAAAGTCACCCTCGTTGCGGAAGCCAAAACGGTAATTCTTGGACAGCAGAGTGACAGCATCTGCTAGTACAGTTGCCTGACGCCAATTGTCACCCCCACAAGCCGTCAGTCGGGGGTCCCCCTTACGGCAGGCAAAGCTATTATTAAGGCCACTCCGAGAGTAGAACTCATTGGGACCCCAAGTTGTCGTCGGCAAGGGCGTGTTGAACTCTTCTCCCCCGTTTCCCCCGGTGTGAAGATTAAACTCTCCTTTGATATAAACGGGTAAGTTAGAAACTAAAATCAAGCCTTTTTGCTTGACTAAATCTGTCACACTGGTTACGTCCGGGGTCGTGCCGCGAAATAGTTGCTTACCGTTGATTAGGACAATGCCGTTAGGTTTTCGGGTCGGATCGAGCAGAGAGTCCGAGGGGCTGACTCTTTTGCTGGTCTTTTCATCGCCTGTCCGATCGCTGCGATCGGGCAGCGCGTCATCTCGGCTTGCATAAACTATCCCACTGTTTGGCAGCAAATACTCCGGGCTTGGCCCCGTAAGATTTGTTTGAGCGATAACTTTCTTGCGAAGTTGCTCTAAATCAATCTGAGTGGCTCGAATTTCTAGGGGTTGCCGTTCTTCTATGGGCTGATTGTAATCTCCTGTTAAGTTTGCTGCCCCGGCAACGCCTTTAAGAGGACTGCTCAGGGTAAAGGCTTCATTAACTTTGGTAGTCGTAGGATCGTCGCGATCGACCGCCTTGATTTCTCTGGCATTCAAAAATGATACTTCTTGAATTGATCCGTGAGGAATCTTTGCGTCATTGGGAGTCGCACCCCTCAGAATGTGAAGTGCACAATTCGTTGAGTCAATAGCAGCTTTTTGTGCCAATGTGCGATTAGTGTCCGCCACTTGGAGTGCCGATCTCAAAGGCCCGTTGGCAAACCGACCGTCAGGGAAGACTAAGTTGGCTTGATTATCCAAAACTGGATCGCCATTGCTCAACAAGCCGTTAGCCCCCACAGTGGAAGCACCCATCGGTCTGGCTGTTCCAGGGAAGTCGTAGGTGATGCCGTTGTTAGAGCCGATGAATTTCTGCTGCGTTCCTCCAAGTGCCGGTAGCCCTGCTAATACCGCTGGTGACTGTGATCCCTGTCCGCTGACATTGGCTAGCCCGTCGATATTTAGGGCTGTCAAAACGCTGCTGGGGTCGTAATAGCTGCTGATACAGGCGATCGGCTTTTGGACTGGTTGAGCTGGGGGAACAATGTCGTCAGCCTTGTAGCCTGCCTCTGCATAGTGATAAACTGCCGATGCCCGCATCCGCAAATCACCTTTGGAATATTTCTTAGCCGTGGTGGCCTGCTCAACAATACCTGGAAGTAGAGTAGTAGAGTTGACTGCTGCTGGGAGATTTGCACTGATATCGGTAGGAATAGACCACGCCGCCAGCCAAGAAGTCCAGTGATTGTTGGGATCAGGATCAGTGAGAGTATTGTCATACACTTTCGACCCCGGCCCGAGGGGTGACATTGGCATAGAGTCCGGCCAGACGACACGGTACTCCTCCCTAGCGGCCGTTGCTGGGTCGTCGTAAGTATTGGTGAGATCGGGAGTGATAGCGATCGATGCGGGACCGCTTTTCGTCGTACCGGCAGGATCTATCCACTTAGGCGGCGGTAGGAAGGAATTAGTGCGATCGTAAACTCCAGCACTGGTGATGACACGCAAACCGCCAATGCCATCGACTGCTGTTTTAGGTATTTGGGCTGCGGATGCTTCCCAGAAACCGTCTCTTAAATCTGCATCTGTCTTTTCTCCTAAACCGTTGCCTCGGTCTGTCGCCCCCACGTCAGCGAGCTGTGTTATCTGCGAAGTGCGCGTGCGAGTTGGGTCTGTAGCGTCGGTATTCCACTTTCCAGCGACTGGTTGCTCGGTGCTGACTAATTCACTTTTAGTGCTGTCCCACCACTTATTAGGCAAGCTGTTGCCTGCAACCACGCGATCGCCTAGGTATGCTTCTTCTTCGATCGGGTTTTTTGGATCGATCTTTGTTGCTTCTAGCTGGTTGAGATTGAGACTTAGTTTAGTGTTGGCATCAGTCGGAAGGTTCCATGCGTCGATCGGTCGCAGATTCTCCCCGCTACCTTGAATGGGCGAGCTTCCTGTTGGTGCTGCTGGTGCGGGTGGTAGCGGATCGAAGCCAACAATTCCGCTTGTTCCAAATGCCACTTCAGCAAAGGGAACTTTTCGGGTTGTGAGTTTAAAATAATTTTCTAGTGCTTGCTCCCGGCTCTGAGTGGTCGGTCTCTTCTGCACTGACAATGGGTCATCAGTAGGTGGTTTAGTCCTCGACTGCCACCCTACTAGCAAACTGATGCGATCCTGAAAAGCGGCGTTGTTGTAAAGTACGTCTAAAGCTGTAGAGGCTGGGTTAACAACAGATTGACCCTTTGTTTTAGCGGCCAGTGTCGTGCTAATTTTTTGATCTATTATTGGAGTAGGCTTTTTAAACAGGTGTACTGGCACTGTATTAGAAGGAAACTTATCACCAGAACCGCCATTTACTACATTGCCACCGACAAGTATTTTGCTATTTTCTTGCTCGTAAAAACAAGAATTAGGGCTGCTAACTTGATATAATTTTAAATTGTCATCAGCGTTCAACCCCGTCACCAGGAAATTACTATTTGTAATCATTCGCCCGTTGATATTTAACGGAGGACCGGGAGATATTTCTAAGTCGTCTTCGTACACAACCGCGTTGTTTCTGAGGGGAATCCGACTTTGGTCTTGCTGGTATTCGAGAGCCGATATGCTGGTAGTGCCTGTGAAGGGTAGATACTGACGAGTATTATCCAAAGCCTGCGCTGCTGCCGCTTCTGCTTGATCTTTAATCGGTACATTAACCGTGTAAACAAAGAAACTTTTTAACAGTCTGCCATTAATACTGTACCAACCGGAATCTCCAACCAAGCTAGCGCTATTACCTGCCGCCGCCTCACATCCTTTTTTGAGTACCCCAAGGGACATCGGTGGCGTTCTTGCTTCCAGTGGCTTTCTTGGCCTCGTGAACTCGCCTGCATAAGCACCTGATGCAATGCGTGGGGGGCTGCGGAAAAATATGCCGTAGAGGGTAAAAGTGTCAAATTTGCCGTCGTTATTCGTATCGACCGGATATCTCCAAGCAGTATTTATTGATTCGTTTGTTTCGAGATTAAAGCCTGCATCTGTAACTTTAAGGTCTGGAGATATGGCTGCAACAGAGTCCAGGTTAGCTTTAAGTTTTAGGCGGGTCTCGTCCCCAAAGGTATAAGTATCGGTACCACTACCCGAACCACTGCTATCGGACATCATCCGGTACATTTCATTGTCCGATGGAGTAGCCGTCGGCCTTTGCGGGTCTTCCCGCAGCATAAACTGAATTTTCGCTTTCGCCCGATCGAGCGCTGGAGTCGCGGCCGCCAGCACCTGCTGGTTCACGCGAACGTTACGCGCCGTATTAGCCCGATCAAACGATCGCAGCGTAATCGCCACAGTCAACAAAATCACTACCAGCAACACCATCGTCACCGTTGGCAGCACAAACCCCGCCATCGGTAGTCTTGCCCTGCGGCCCATAGCCATCAGCGCTTGCAGCATTGCTCTCATCAGCCGCTTGGCCCCGGATCTGGTAATACCAGCAATCCGCCGCAGCAGGGATACGATAACTTTGGATAATTTGCTCTTAAACATTGACGCCTTCCTGAATAATTTCAGAGATGGTATTGCTGGTAGTTACTGCTCGACAGTACAATCCCATCTTTATTGTTCCCATTTTTTGCAACTTGCATATCAGCCTCTTGCACAAATTTAAATCTGTACCTTGGCTGAAAAATAAAACCCACAAACCCGCAACCAAAATCGCCGGCGATAATATATTTTTCCGCGAAAGATTTGCCCCGCACGAATTAGCTCTTCCTAACTCCACTCTAATCTAGTTAAATTAAAATGTCAGTCGCCAGAGGCCAAGTGAATTCGATCACCCAAAAACAGTGATCGGGATCGTATCCGATTTATTTCCCAGTCCTTGTCTCGCGGGCTTTGTTGGTGTGTTCGCGTTGCTAGCGCTTTCAACCACCGGAATCCACAATCACGATCAGCCGATCGAGTGGTTATGCCTGTCAGCGCGATCAAATCTAAATTGGGCAATCGAATTTCCGTAATGCGTCAACTGCGATCGAATTTCCGCCATGCGTCAAAGTGCGATCGAATTTCCATTTGACCCCTGGCGCACTGTCAGTACAAGTGCCAAATATAAACCTACTACCCCCACCCATGAAACAAACTCCCAAAGCCCCCGACTTTATCATCATCGGCGCCCAAAAAGCCGGCACAACATCTCTGTACAATTACTTAATCCAACATCCCCAAATCGCCCCCGCTGCCCAAAAAGAAATCCATTACTTCGACTTCAACTTCGACAAAAGCCCCGACTGGTACTATGCCCAATTTCCCCAGCCCCAAACAGGCGAAAATCTACTAACCGGAGAAGCCAGCCCCTACTACATCTGTCACCCCCAAGTTCCGCAACGAATCCACGATTTATTTCCCAAAGTTAAAATAATCGCCCTGCTGAGAAACCCAGTAGAACGCGCAATATCCCACTATTATTACTATATCAAAATAGGCTACGAATCCCTATCATTAGAAAGTGCGATCGCCTCCGAACCCGAAAGACTCAAAGGCGAAATAGAAAAACTCATAGCCAACCCAAACTACTACAGTTACGAACACCAACACCACAGCTATCTAACGCGCGGCATTTACGCCGATCAACTCCCAGCCTGGATGAAACTTTTTCCCAAATCACAACTTTTAATCCTCAAAAGCGAAGACTTGTATACCAATCCCTTCAGCACATACAACAGCGTCTTAGAATTTCTAGAATTGCCGCCGCACCAACTACAAACCTACGAAAAATACAACGCCACCCAATATCCCCCCATCAGCGAGACAGTATACGAGCAATTGAGAGCATATTTTCGATCTCACAACCAAAGACTAGCCAAATTGTGCGATCGAGACTTCGGCTGGGATTAACATCATAGTAGGGAAACCGCAAAGCCCATTGGTTTCAACTTAGGGTAAAATCCATAGTCCGGCAGGGGTTGAATTCCCTAGCGGACTCGCGGACTGGCAGATAGTCGGCTTAAGTCGATGACACCAATGAGCCTTGCCCTTTCCCTACATTTGACAAACAATGCTTGACATCCCAGTCTCCCTGTGCTAGGTTGGGCAATAGTATTGTGTTTAATCCACAAATCGCAGCACTTCAGTTATGTTCACAGCCAACAGCTATTTTTATTTTTGGTACAGCCAAGTTCGCCCGGAGTGAATTGGTAATTCACTGTGAACATCCGGGCGAACCGCAGATTAACACCTGCGGTTTTGTTTTTTCTACTTCTTTTCCCAACAACCAATCGAGTACAAGCGAAAACAGCAATGACATTATTCAGTAACTGGTACTACAGCTTTTATTTTTGGCCCAACAAAAGTTCTGGGTAAATTGTCGCGCTGTCTTTTCGCACCAACCCGGAACTCCTAAAAGTTCCGGGTTTTTTGTTGTCAACCACCCACTTAAATTTCCTGGAGAATTCCCTCATGTTAGAAGCCAAACTCGTAACCAAATCTCATCCCGAACACCAAACAATCGTCAAACTCTCAGAAACAGTCTCAGTCGGCGGCACAGAATTATTAATCATCGGCGGCCCCTGTACCGTCGAAAGTCCTGCACAAATGGAAACAGTCGCCCGCCAACTATCCGCCGCATCGGTGCAAGCTTTGCGAGGCGGAGTCTACAAACCCCGCACATCTCCCTATGCTTTCCAAGGGATGGGAATTGAGGGACTGGAAATTTTAGCCGATGTCAGCCGGCGTTACGGTTTACCCGTCGTGACAGAGGTAATGTCGATCGCCCAAATCGAGCCAGTTGTCACCTATGCTGATATGCTGCAATTAGGCAGTCGGAATATGCAAAACTTCGAGTTACTAAAGGCGATCGGTCAAGCCGGAAAACCAGTCTTACTAAAACGCGGCTTATCAGCCACAATCGAAGAATTTGTGATGGCCGCCGAATACATTCTCAGCCACGGAAATCCTCATGTAGTTCTCTGCGAAAGAGGCATCCGCAGCTTCGACAATTACACCCGAAACGTATTAGATTTAGGTGCAGTCGTAGCGCTGAAACAGTTAACTCATTTGCCAGTAATAGTAGACCCTTCTCACGCAGTCGGCAAGCGAGAATTAGTCGCACCACTAGCCAAAGCAGCGGTTGCTTGCGGTGCAGACGGATTAATTATTGAGTGTCACCCGCAACCAGAAAAATCGGTTTCTGACGCGCGGCAAGCTCTTTCTTTACCAGATATGGTAGATTTAGTTGCGAGTTTGCGGCCTGTAGCCGCCGCCGTTGGGCGCCGCATACCCGAGATTAATGTGCCTTCAGAGGTATTAAGTTTGAAGTGATATGGGTAGGAAATAATCTATAACTTTTAACGTCAAACTCTACAGTCGGTTTTAACCGAATTGAGCTTTGAGGCAGGGGTTTAAACCCCTGCCGAAATCCGGGAAAGCGCGTGTTTCACGAATTTAGATTAAAATAAAAAATAATACTGTCATCTACGAAATTTTGCTTAATTATGGCAATACTACTTAACGTTCCTTCGATCGTCTGCTCTGGCTGCGCTGATACAATTACCAAAGCCATCAAAACTGTTGACTCCGATGCTACTGTCAATGTGGATGTCGCAGCTAAGACTGTTACAGTAGAAGCTCAAGCTTCTGAAGAGTCAATTACACAGGCGGTTGTTGCTACGGGCCACACCGTCCAAGATTGATATTGAGTTTGGTGAGGGCGGGTTTACGAGATTATTGGTCTTAGGCTGAAATTATTGGTAAAAGCCGCCCCTACACAATTTTAAATCCATTATCAATGCCCAATGCCCAAAAGCTTAATCTGCTTCGTCTAAGTGTTCGGCGACGGCTTGGTAAAGTTCAAAAACGTGGCGATCGAGTAAACTATAAAAAACTTGTCTCCCAACCTTGCGGTAACTTACCAACCGCATCGCCCGCAATGCCCGCAACTGATGCGATACTGCTGACTCGCTCATACTCAACGCCGCAGCCAAGTCACACACGCACAGTTCTTGTTTTGCCAAAACCGATAGCAGCCGTAGGCGATTCGCATCTCCCAAAAGACTGAAAAACTCAGCCATCCGCTGAGCTTTTGCGGTGTTGAGAACTTGTGTTTGGATGTCCCCTGCCCGTACACGGTCAACTAGGTGCGGTCGATCGCACATTGGTGTATCGTTTTGTTGGTGAGACTGAGTTATCGCTCCATTAACAGCAGAGTTGGGTGACATCTTTTCCCGGCTAATTTTAATTCTCATTTTCATTTTAGTGCGATCTGCAAACCTTTTGTAACAAAACTTTTACATTACCTTGACTAATATCTGAATATGTGTTCATATATTAGTAGAGACAAACAACCCCACCAGGAGAAGCTCAAATGACTACCGCCACCCAAACAAAATGTGCCTGTCCTTCATGTTCGTGCGTTGTCAGCCCCAGCGAAGCCATTGAAAAAGACGGCAAAACATACTGTTCCAGTGCTTGCGCTGACGGGCACCCCAACGGCCAAGGCTGCGGCCACACCGGCTGCGAGTGCCACAAATAAATATTCGGCTTCAGAAAAGGTTAATCAACAACTGCCAAATATATCTAAAGGGAGATGCCAACAGCGCATTTCCCAATTTTTTTGCTTTTAGGTTAAAGAAAAGTTAAGATAAAGCTAACTTAAGGTTAAGACTGCATTAATAGACTAAATACAGAGCGAAAAAGCACAATTGCTACTTACGCAATACAATAGAAGCAAGTTAGCGCCGCGATACTGAGTACAAATAGTGCTATTAACAGCAGAGACCGAACCAAAAGTTGAATACCAAAAGTTTAATTAGGAGGGGGCAATGAAAGAGCGGGAAGATTTTTTACATCCTCGCAATCGCTACTACGGTGATTTCACGCCAGAAAACTTGGCGTTTAATGCCAACTTGCAGGAGTTTGCTCAAAAAATAACTTATATTTGCTCGCTGGAAACAGGGGGTAAAATTAGCGCTGAGAAAGCCTATAAAGATATTAAGATGCTTTGGAAAGACTTAAAATCCTCTAAGAAGCAATTAGGAATTGGCCAAAAACCTCCCAGTACCGAGGAGCAAAATTCACCTTAAAGTCATCGCTACCAACGCAGCGTTTGCAATCGAAAACCCCTGCGATTGCGAGCGCTGCTTTTTTCTGCGTACTCAGCCAAGGTAAGGTGCTTGCTAGTAGGCAAACTTTAGAAAATTCTATGGTTTGGGATTTGGTGCACTTTCTCCAGCAAAGGAAGTACAATTGCCACCGAGGCCAGAAATAATCGCGCAAGTATTAGTTTTCAGCATTCCCTGATATGTATCAGCACCCGTGCCGGGGCCGCCCAACTCGTCGCTGTAAAGTTCTTTGTCGGAAATCTCGACATTTGCCTCCCTCGCCACAGTCTCCATCAACTTCGGATTAGTTGTAGTTTCGGCAAAAATTGTCGGTACTCCTGTGCTCTTAATTTCTGAGGACAATGCGGCAATTCTTGCTGCTGTGGGCTGTTCCTCTGTCGTCACACCCTGCAAAGCTCCAGCCATCTCCAAACCGTAAGCATCGGCATAGTAACTCAGAGCATCATGAGTGGTTACTAACTTGCGTTTTTCGGGTGCAATAGTCGCAATTTGAGCTTTTATCCAAGTATCTATTTTTTGCAACTCATCTGTTAAGCTTGCTGCATTTTTGGTATAAAGTTGAGCATTGGCGGGGGAAACTTTGCTCAATTCATCGCGAATTGTTTCTACCATACGGATGCCATTTTCAGGGTTATGCCAAACGTGAGGGTCAGGGACTTTTTGGCCTTCTGCATGGGGTTGGTTTTCCGCTTTATCTTCACCGTGTTCGTGCTCGTCTTTGCCCATCAGCGGTTTGGGAACGGCGAGTTCGTGGACGGCGATTTTGGGTGCGGAATTATTGCTAGATTCAATTAACTTAATGATGCTGGGTTCGTGGTTGTAGCCGCCGTAGAAAATCAGATTTGCTGTTTCAATCGCTTTGCGGTCTTCTGGCTTGGTTTGGTAGGCGTGGGGGTCGTCTCCCGGCTCAATTAGACAGGTGGTGTCGATCGAACTTTGAGCAATTTCTTTAGTTAGGTTGCAGATAACGCCAGTCGTGGCCACGACTTTGGGCAAGTTGCCGCCGGGACTGGCTTGAGTTTGAGTTGTGGCGGGACTCTCCGGCGCGCGATTGCTTGCGTTCTGTCCTCCACTGCACGCAACCAGACCGCAGCCAATTGCCAAAACACTCGCACCCCACAATCTGCAGGTTTTTCCAGCCAAGTTCTTTAACATTTTCACCTTTGGAACGATAATCGTTATTGCTTTTTCGAGTTATCCTATTCTAGTAGCTACGAACAAGAATCGTTCTCAAAATCTCTAATTATGCTAGAAGTGCAAGACTTGGCTGTCAATTATCGCGGAATTGCGGCCCTCAGCAGCGTGAATTTCCAGTTAGATCCCGGACAATTAACTGGTGTGTTCGGCCCCAACGGCGCGGGGAAAAGCACGATGGTGAAAGCGATGCTGGGATTGATCCCGGCCTGTCGGGGTTTGGTGAAATATCAGGGGCGGCTGCTGAAGGAACAGTTGTCGCGGGTGGCTTACGTGCCGCAGCGATCGCAAATTGACTGGGATTATCCGATTACGGTGTGGAATGCGGTGATGATGGCGCGAACCGTCCAGACTGGTTGGTTTAGATCGCCCTCGAAGCAGTCGCAAGAATTGGTGAAAGCTGCTTTGCTGCGGGTGGGAATGTGGGATTTGCGCGATCGACAAATTGGCGAACTGTCTGGCGGACAGCAGCAGCGGATTTTCTTAGCAAGGTCGATCGCCCAACAAGCCGAGTTATTCTTCTTCGACGAACCTTTTAACGCGATCGACAAAGCAACCGAAGAAATTATTTTCGATATTTTTGCCGAACTAAAAGCCGAAAATAAAACATTGCTAGTAATCAGCCACGATTTAGGTGAAACTTTAAAACAGTATGACAATTTATTATTGCTCAACAAGCAGTTAATTGCGACTGGTTCCTGCCAGGAAGTGCTCACCGCAGCCAATATTCAAAAAGCCTATGGATACGATTTAAGTTTAGTTGCTGCCTAAGCAAAAAAAGATTTATCTTTAAAGTTGATTGTGGCACGGGGGTCCCGCCTGTGCAGTTTATTGTAGTTAAAAAAATCCTATTATTGATGTAATTCAATGTTAAACCTACTAATTGAGCCACTACAATTCGAGTTTATGCGAAATGCGATCGCCGTCGGCATTTTGCTAGGAATTCTCTGTGCCGTTGTCGGTTCCTACTTAATTGTACAGCAAATGGGAATGATAGTTGACATGATTGCCCATTCGGTATTAGCAGGATTGCCAGTAGCTTTTTCTTTAGGTTTCAATATTTCGATCGGCGCGTTTATATCGGGAATTATCAGCGCGGTAATTATGGCATGGATTAAATCGCAATCGCGCCTCAAAATTGATGCAGTCATGGCCTTAATTTTATCTACATTTTTAGCAATTAGCGTCACCTTGATTAGCCTGTTGCGGACAACCAAATTAGACTTAGACGGGTTTTTGTTCGGTAATATCTTGTCAGTTGCACCTGCTGACGTGCAGCAGACTTTCGTCATAACTTTAATAATTTTAGTGGCGGTTAAACTCCTTTACAAAGAACTACTATTCTATACTTTTGACCCCCTGGGGGCGCAAGCCTGCGGTTTACCTGTAAACTGGATTTACTTGGGCATGATTTCGGCGATTACGCTGACGATTGTTGCGAGTTTGCAAACTGTGGGGGCGCTGTTAGTAATTTCTCTGTTAATCGGGCCGGGAATTACGGCGTATTTGTTGGTAAAAGAGCTGCATTTAATGATGGGATTGGGAGCAATTATTGGGATTACAGCTAGCGTGACTGGTATGTATTGCAGCTATTATTTGAATATGCCGTCTGGGGCGGCAATTGTATTAGTTATTTTTGGGTTATTTTTAGTAGCTTTGCTGTTCAGTCCCAGTCAAGGAATTTTGACAAGAAAGAGAGGATAACAGTCCTCGACGCACTCTATCTGTTGTGCGATTGCGAGGTTGAGTTTACTTCGTTCCAAATTTTGTAGAACGGGTGTTTCAGCAGGTGGTTTTGGTCGAGAATACTGTAGAGTGGTTGGAGAAATTGCTGTTGGGTGGTAATTGTCGATCGCCTTTGAGAATAGTGCAGCCACTAAAATGTTATTGTAATTTAGCATTTTGTCAAGACCAAGGTTTTCAATTTTTATGTTTGGCCCAACTGGTGCGATCGCCATACTACCAACTTAGCACCCCCCGAACTCTGTGGCGCCCATAGATTGCGACCAAACCAGCAACTCACCTCCACAGCCGCCCGCGACCAGAAACTGGCCTTCGGGATGCCATGCCAGACACGAAAAACCGCCCTCTGCACCTTCTAGAATTTGCAGCAATTGTTCTGCTTCAGACCACAAACAAACTTGACCGTCTGCGGCAGCGGAAGCTAATAAAAATGTGTTAGGTTGAAACGCGATCGCATTTACCACATTTTCATGCACTTCTAACCCCCAAGAATCCCAACCGACACTTTCATCAGCGTGTTTTTCCCACACTGAAATGTCTTCAGAACTCGCGACAGCCAACAAAGGCGCACCCAAAGAATTAGTTTTATCCGACCAAGCTAACTCCCGAACTTTCCCCGGAAAACCCTGCATTACCCAGGGTTCAAAATTGCCCCATTCATTAACAATGAGAGTATTGTCCATATTGCCACAAGCTAAATATTCCCCTTGTGGCGACCAAGAAATTGCACCTGTTGCAGAGGGTACTGATAAAATTTCCGGGTCTTCGTCCCAGTCTTCGCCATGCCAAACTTTGACACCTTGATAGCCGCTAACTGCCAGATATTGAACCATCGGATGCCATGCTAAATCGAGTATAGATGATGACTCGAAATTCAGCGTTACTTCCACAACATTATCCTCAACATTCCATACTTGAACGTAGCGACCCATACTGAAAGCTAACTGGTTGCAGTTGGGACTCCAAGCTAACTTATCAACCCAAACGCGCTGGTTATCCAAGTCAGCAATTAATTCCCCAGAATTAACGCGCCAAATTCGCACTTTTCCATCTTGTCCGCCAGCAGCTAGGAATTGGCTGTCGCGGGAAAAAGACAAGCAATCGGCTGATTTAGCCGTGGCAGTTTGTAGCGTTTGCAATGACAATTCATTAACTGCCCCTACTTTCGCCAGCATCACTTCGCCCGCAGCAGAACAGACTCCTAAAGTTGTGCCATCCGGCGACCAAGTAACAGCAGTTACGTAGTCAGACAGCATTGCTTTGGCGTGAAATTCCAGGGTTAGTTCACTTTTATTTGTCTTTTTGTTACCCATATTTATTGAACCTGAGATGTTGCACTCTTTTTAAGAACGGGCTCTCCGGCCCGTTCCACAAGAGATGAATTTTATTCTGGGGGAACAGGCCGAAAAGCCTGTCCCTAAAAAGCTTATTAAAAATGCTTCAAGATGTCAGTTAAACTAGACACCGACGGAAATCCTCTCGCAATTGATTTTCGTTTAAGTTGCGACCGATGAATACGAGTTCATTTTTAGGAGTTTCGGTGGCTTTCCAAGGTCTATCCGGTCGACAATCAAACACCATGTGTACTCCTTGGAAAACAAATCGCTTGTTGTCTGCGGCAACATTCAAAATGCCTTTTGTCCGAAAGATATTCGGGCCTTGAGTTCGCAACAATTCGCCGATCCAATCGCTAAATTTGTTGCCGTCAATAGCACCGGATTCTACTATTGCTACTGAGGTAACAGTTTCGTCGTGTTCGTGGGTGTGTTCGCCCAAAAAGTCGGGTTCGATTTCTAATGCCCGGTTCAAATCAAATGCTTTAACGCCCAACAAAGCATCCATTTGTAATTCAGCATTGTGAGTACGGTAAATTTTTGCCATTGCATTCATGGCGCGAATTCGCTTTTCTAATGCGGCCAATTCTTCCTCAGTAACTAAATCAGTTTTGTTTAGTAAAACTACATCAGCAAATGCAATTTGTTCTTGAGCTTCGTCTGCGTCCCAGTGCTGCCAGATGTGCTTGGCATCGACTACCGTGACAACTGCGTCTAGCAGCAATTTGTCCCGCATATCTTCATCTACAAAAAATGTTTGAATTACGGGTGCGGGGTCGGCTAAACCTGTGGTTTCGATGACTATGTGATCGAATTTGTCTCGGCGCTTCATTAAGTTACCGATAATCCGAATTAAATCGCCTCGGACTGTACAGCAAATGCAGCCGTTGTTCATCTCGAAAATTTCTTCATCGGCATCAATTATAAGTTGGTTGTCGATGCCTACTTCGCCGAATTCGTTGACGATGACTGCAACTTTTTTGCCGTGTTCCTGTGTTAAAATGCGGTTGAGCAGCGTGGTTTTGCCTGCACCTAAATAGCCTGTGAGAACGGTAACAGGAACTGATTCGATCGCCCCAGCAGTCACCATACTTGACCTCGATTATTGTACAATGATAACCATTATCGCTATTGTACACCAGACCTGCTGGCAGCGCCCACAATATTAAATAATGTTAATAAATTCTTTGTCAGAGCTTGTCGGGGCGAGTTTTACCAATAATATTTGCTGCAATTCAAAATATCGATAAACCCACCCCTCTCAGATGACAATTAATTGTTAATCATAGCTGCAATTCGATCGCGTTCTAACTCTCGACCGATCAGCACTAATTTGGTTTGGCGGAGTTCGGAAGGTTGCCAAGGACGATCGTAAAAATATTCTATCCGCGAGCCCACACCTTGCAACACCATCCTCATCGGTTTTTTGGGAACCGCCACAAACCCTTTAATCCGATAGATTTCCTCCTGCTGCATCAAGGATTGCAGTTTTTTCACCAAAGCTTCAGGTTCAAATTCGCGATCGGCAATAAAGTAAGTCGAGTTAATATCATCATCGTGTTCATGTTCCTCCTCAGTGTCATGGTGACTGGGGCGAGACTCCAAATCATCCTCAACCGCCGCATTAAATCCCATGAGCACATCAGGGTTAATTTCGCCACCTTTGCAAGGCACAATTTTTACACTCGGACGCAACTCTTGTTGCAACCAGCTTTGGACTTTCTTGTGAGTTTCCGCATCGACGCGATCGACCTTAGTTAAAAGTACCATATCGGCACAGGCTAACTGGTCTTCAAACAATTCCTCGATCGGAGTTTCGTGATCCAAACTATCATCAGCCTGTCGCTGTGCCATCAAAGCATCAATATCACCGACAAAATTACCGCTAGCAATAGCTTCGCAATCGACAACAGCAACAACACCGTCTACAGTAGCACCCGTGCGAATTTCCGGCCAGCGAAAAGCTTGAATTAAAGGTTTAGGAAGTGCGAGGCCAGAAGTTTCTATTACAATACAATCAATTTTTTCTCTGCGCTTCAACAATTCCTGCATAGTCGGCAAGAATTCCTCTTGAACAGTGCAGCAAAGACAACCATTTGTTAGTTCTACAATATTGCTGTTGACATCTTCTTCTTCGTCACAAACTTGGCAATCGCGCAGCAATTCTCCGTCAATTCCGATTTCGCCAAATTCGTTCACCAGAACAGCAATGCGGCGACCTTGATTATTTTGCAATAAGTGGCGAATTAAGGTAGTTTTGCCACTACCGAGAAAACCAGTGATGACAGTAACAGGGATTTTGTGCATTGATAATTTTGTGCTGATTTGGTGATGGGATATCTCGTTCCCAGGCTGTGCCTGGGAATGCTAATCTAGAGGCTCTGCCTCGCTGGAATAAAGGAGCGCTTTTAATACGAGGCAGAGCCTCTGCGTATGCGTTACGAGGCACAGCCTGGGAACGAAAGGGAAAAAACTAAAGTCCTTACTACAAACCTATCTAATTTGGTAGTGGTGGAATCTTTGCTAAAACGCCTTTTTTCAGAGCTTGAGGACGCTCAGACCAAGGCAACAAACCGTCGGGTTTAGCATAGTATTGACCCGCGCATTCGAGTACAGCCTCGACGCTTTCCGACTCATTTGCTGGTAAATCGCCAAACAAATAAGTGTACTTTCCAACAGCAGCAAAACACACCGCACAAGAGTGACTGCAAGCACTCATGCACTCAACCTCTTGAATCTCAAACTTATCATAAAACTCCCAATCTTTAGCGAGTTGCGACAAATTTTCCATGAATTGTTGACCGCCGCTTTTTCCTTCGCGCTTGCCGTTTTTCCAAACACTAGCGCAAGCAGTGCAAACAAGTAGACTGTGCTTTGTGCGTACAGCCGTGTTAATTCCATCCATCATCCGTACCTCGCAGATGCGTTCAAAAGTGAGTTAGATATCGGCGGGCATTCTGACTTTAGAAACAACAAGCGTTTCATTACAGTTGCGGGACAGCGCCGGACTTGCACCGAACTTTCCCCGTTTCCTCTAGCGACTGCTCCCCGCTAGAACCGATCGCGAAATCAAATCCTATCACACTTGCCGCCTTTTTTCAAAAAAGTTATGTTTGGAGGAGCGATCGTTTCGTTCGTACTAAGGACTTTAGTCCTTATAAGATAACGGCTTCAGGACTAAAGTCCTTACTACCAACCATAGTAATTACCTATGAACGCTTTTCCTGACTTTTCCAAACATGGCTATCAAATAAGCCGCGAACTCGGATACAACAGTTTGGGCGGCCGCGTTACCTATCTCGCCACAAAAATTAACACAAAAAAATCCGTTGTAATTAAGCAATTTCAATTTGCCCAATTAGGGGCTAGCTGGGCAGAATACGAAGCTTACGAACAAGAAATTAAAGTTTTGCAAAATCTGGATCGTCCTGGCATCCCACGCTATCTCGATTCTTTCCAGACTGACAGCGGTTTCTGCATGGTGCAGGAATACAAAAATGCCGAATCTGCTGTCGCCCGGACTTTTTCGCCGCCGGATATCAAACAAATTGCGATCGCCACTTTAGAGATTTTAGTTTACCTGCAAGCTCAGAAACCGCCGATAATTCACCGCGACATCAAACCGGAAAACTTGTTAATCGACGAACAGTTAAATGTTTACTTAGTAGACTTCGGTTTTGCGCGGTTAGGAGGTGGAAATATCGCCGCCAGCAGCGTTGTCAAAGGCACGATGGGATTCATGCCGCCGGAACAAATGTTCAACCGACAATTAACAAAAGCATCCGACCTTTATGGCTTGGGGATAACGCTGATTTGCTTGTTAACTGGTACGAAATCTGCGGATGTCGGTAATTTAATTGATGCTAATTATGGCATTCATTTTCGGCATTTAGTACCGCCGTTGCAGCAAGGTTGGATGAATTGGTTGGAGAGGATAGTAGCGCCGAGACTGCAAGACAGATATCCATCGGCTGCGGATGCTTTAACTGCGCTAGAATCTTTGGATGTCAGCAGCTTGCCGAAAGTGAGAATTGAGCGCGGTCGCATTCAATTCACTGCTACTGAATATGGAGAAATCTTAACACAAACTATTGCAATTAGCAACCCAATTCCCGACACAATGCTTTGTGGCAGGTGGGAAGTCGCGCCGCATCCGAACGATCCGCCCCACACGCCCTACGACCACTCTTGGATCTCCTTTGACCCGCAGGCATTTGAAAGCAATAATATCGAGTGCAAAATCACAGTCGATACGAACAAATTGCTGGAATGTCAAACTTACAACCGCCAAATCATCTTGCGCGCAAATTCTGAACCCGAAACTTATACAATAGAATTGCAAGCTACAACAGCCCCGCTGCCCGTACCGCAAAAAACTAATTTTTTGTCGGTATTCAGGCTGACTTTTATGTTCTGTTTGAGCTTAGCAACTTTTATGTGCTGTTTGCTGGTAACAGTTGTGATATTTTCCTTGATTGATTATACTTACCCCTATCTGGAGGTTGACATCTTTTTGTATTCTGGGACTACTACTATCCTGCTTCCCATCTGTTTTACGAGTGGCTTGTTGGGATTTTTAGTCGCCGAAATCGCCATTACAGCCCAATCAAAAAAATATGATTTTAATTGGTTTCTAGCTTTATGTGGAGGGTTAATAGGATTGATTTTTTCTGGTTTTATTAGCAGCATATTAACCAGTATTGTTTTTGATATTGCGAAGGGTACGATCGATAATCAATTAATAAGTTTTGTGTATGCTGGATCAGTGCTGGTTTCGCTCGCAGTAACTTTACTTGGAGCCTTAATACTAGGAGGAAGAATTACGAATGTTACGATCGAAAATATTACGATAGTAGCAGTTATTATGCTGCTTTTATCATTTTCATTGTATGCTAATAGCTTTAGAGTCGTCTTGATTCTAGCGCTGGCATCCCTGATTTACAAGATAGTCAGTTCGGTATTTAACAAGCTGATTGACGAGCAGATAGCCAGACAAATCCTTGAAGTAGATGCTAGCACAAGAGCTTTTCTTACTGCCGGATTTTGTATGAGTTTGTCAGTAGCATTTATACTATTTAGAAGCTTAGAATTTCAATTAAAATGGGTTGAACCAAGAGAAATATTAGTTGTAGGAGGAACGATAATGACATCTCTAGCCGTCACTGGAATTCCGTTAATTGACTCGATCGTTTTTCAACCAAAAAGAATGCTTGCCAACTATCGCAAATCCCGACCAAATTTAATTAAACCGTAAAAACTTGTTCGCAGCAAGGACTTTCAACCTCAATGACTGAAGTCCTCACTACAAACCTTACCAAATATTAAGAGTCTGCATTCCTGCCTGTTGTTGGCGGATTGTTTCGAGAGTTCGCTTTAAATCCCACTTTTAAAAACCTCGCTATTAACTATCACAACTCTCAACCACTAACTATCAACTATCGACTATCAACTATTTACCTATGAATGCTTTTCCTGACTTTTCCAACTACGGCTATCAAATAACCCGCGAACTCGGACACAATCGCGCTGGCGGTAGAGTTACTTATCTCGCTACCGAAATTAATACCAAACGTTCCGTCGCTGTCAAACAATTTCAATTTGCCCAAACAGGCGCTAATTGGGCTCAATATCAAGCGTGCGAACAAGAAATTCAGATTTTGCGAGAACTCGACTATCCCAGCATTCCCCGCTATTTAGATTCCTTCCCCACTGCATCGGGTTTCTGCATGGTGCAAGAATACAAAAATGCCCCTTCCTTGGCAAATTCTAACCGCTGGAAGCCCGAACAAATCAAGCAAATTGCTATCTCTGTTTTAGAAATACTCAAATACCTGCAAAATCGGGTTCCGCCAGTCATCCACAGAGATTTAAAACCCGAAAATATTTTAGTAAATGACCGGATGAATGTCAGCCTTGTCGATTTCGGATTTGCCAGAATCGGCGGGGGAGAAGTGGCCGCCAGCAGCGTTGTTAAAGGCACTTTGGGTTTTATGCCGCCAGAACAAATGTTCAATCGGCAGCTAACTGTTGCATCGGATTTATACAGTCTCGGCGCAACGCTAATTTGCTTGCTAATCGGCATCAATTCTACCGAAGTTGGCAGTTTGATGGACGATACCGGGCGGATTAATTTTAAACATCGCTTGCTGCAGCTAACTCCAGAATTTCTTGACTGGCTGCAAAAAATGGTGGAACCTAATTTCAAACACCGCTATCTTTCGGCGGATGCTGCCCTCAATGCTTTGATTCCCCTAGAGGTAGTTCAGCAGCGTAACAAGTCAAAACTCGCACTGATATCAGTCGGATTATTAACAGTAATTGCTGCTATTTTTATTCCCGTGCTCTGGAAATTTTCCGAACCTAAAACAGCCGTCGATATCAAACGAGTAATCAACGCAAAAAAGTTAAGTCCTCAGACTCAAGTGATGTTAACTGACAAACTAGAATCGACAAAAACTAGAGATTTTTGGTCTTTGAGGCAAAACAAAAAAGTCTATTTTGCTGTCAGTGGTACTAAGTTGCCAAAAGGAGAATATAGAAGTTATTGTAAGGTTGTCAACCCTCAAGGACTATTCGCAGCCCAGAGTCAATCTTATTTAAAAACGACGGGCGATCGATTAAATACTTGGTGCTGGTACAATTTTCAAAAAGATGACAAACCCGGCAATTGGCAGTTTCAATTTTACTTAGACGGTCAAAAAGTGACGCAAAAGAGTTTCAAGGTTTTACCTTAACCTCGTTGTTCCGGGCTGGCAGTTAACTTCACCGTAACGTTGTTCCGGGCTGGCAGTCAATTTCTTTGCCGTCAAAAGTTGGCGGAATCCAAGTTTCTGGATAACTTACGTTCTCCGGATCGCTCTCGCACATAGCACTAATAGTTTTTATTAGATTGCTACCCTTTTCTTTGTAAGCAAATACTGCGCCCGTGTAGGATTTTCCGGGGTTCCTATCAGTAGGTTTGGCGATCGCGATCGCGCTTTCAAATTGTGCTGGTTCGCGGTGATTGTGCCTAGTTTGAACCGGGCCCATTGATGAGACTATCGTGTAATTATAGTTCTTGGTCTGTTCTTTAAATCCTAAATTCAATTTTGCAATGGAATCGCTAAATTGACCGTATTCTGCATAGTAAGCTTGCTGCCCTCTATTGATGCTTGCAATAAAGCCTCTGGCTTCTAACAATTTCATCTTAGCCGTTGCCGGGGACGGGGGGGGGACGATCCTATTGAGTTTGAAATCGTAAAATGACGCCATGATGCCAGCCACAAGCGCGCTGTAAATTGCAATCCTCGGCAGCAAACTGGATACTGGCAATCTCGATTTTTTACTGGCTTTAGCTACATTGACTGACATTTTTTTAACTGTCATAAAGTAAATTTGCCAAGCTTGTAGGGTGCGCCACAAGCACCCTACAGATTACAAATTATGCAGTTTCGTGCTGTTTGTGCCATGCGGGATGCCACAGCAATTCAGCAGTCGATCGCTTCTCGACCATTTCAGGAGTAATCGTACAGTTAGCCACATCCTTGCGAGAAGGCAACTCGTACATCACATCCAGCATTAACTCTTCTAAAATGCTGCGGAGAGCTCTCGCGCCAGTTTTGCGACGATAGGCCTCCTGGGCGATCGCCCGTAGCGCTTCCGGCTGGAATTCCAATTCCACGCTGTCCATCTTCAACAGCTTTTGATACTGCTTCACCAGCGCATTCCGGGGCTCAGTCAATATCTGCATCAAAGCTGCTTCATCCAGCGGCGAAATCACCGTTACCACCGGAATCCGCCCCACAAACTCAGGAATCAAACCAAACTTGACTAAATCGTCCGGCTGTACCTGCTGCAAAATATCAGCGGCCCGCTTATCTTTCGCCGGCAAAGTCGAGTTGCTGTCGCTTTCTGTTGGCTGAATAAAGCCCAAAGATTTTTTACCCAAACGCTGTTCAACTATTTTTTCCAAACCGACAAAAGCACCGCCACAAATAAATAGAATTTTGCTAGTGTCAACTTGAATAAAATCTTGGTAAGGATGTTTGCGGCCGCCTTGCGGGGGAACATTAACCACTGTTCCTTCCAACATTTTTAGCAGCGCTTGCTGAACTCCTTCTCCCGATACATCCCTCGTGATCGAAGTGTTTTCGCTTTTGCGAGCAATCTTGTCAATTTCATCAATATAAATAATGCCCCGCTGCGCCGATTCGACATCAAAATCCGACATTTGCAACAGCCGCAGCAAGATATTTTCTACATCGTCGCCGACATATCCCGCTTCAGTCAGTGTCGTCGCATCGGCTACCGCAAACGGAACTTCGAGCATTTGCGCCAAACTTTGCGCTAACAAAGTTTTGCCACAACCTGTGGGGCCCACTAGCAGGATGTTTGATTTTTGCAATTCTACATCGCTGTCAGGGGAAGACTTGTCGCTATCTTTAGCTTGGTCAACGCTCAAGCGCTTGTAGTGGTTATAAACTGCTACAGAAAGGACTTTTTTTGCTGAATGCTGGCCGATGACGTGGTTGTCTAAATGCTGCTTAATCTCTGTTGGTTTTGGAATTTGAGCTAAAACGATTTTCGATTTATTCGATCGACCCGGGCGCCGCGTTCCTTGTCCCTGAGACTCTCGCACCTCTGATTGGGGAATCTGTTGACCAATTGTTTTACTGGAGTCAAAGAACTCCTCCTCTAAAATTTCATTGCACAGTTCCACGCATTCATCGCAAATGTAGACGCCGGGCCCAGCTATTAACTTGCGGACGTACTCTTGCGACTTGCCGCAAAAGGAGCATCTGAGATGGGAGTCATATTTTGACATATTTGCCTCTTAATTTACGGTTGCGGTTGCTTGTTTCGACTGGGGAAGTTGCCGCGGGAGCGACCTTAGCTTTGCCCTAGAAGGGTTTCCCGATCGGACACCCAAGCCAGTCAAGCTTCGCGATCTCTATTTCTAAGTTAACACTTTTGAGGCTTTAGTCATTAGTCATGAGTCATTCGAGCAAATTTGAATTTTTCATTTTCTCTTGAAAATAAAGTGGCGCGGGCTTACCATTTTTTGTATTCCAAAAATTTTCCCGACATAATTATTTTCACTCGATCGCCTTTTGGGTCTGCTTCTTTCTCGACATCCAAACTAAAGTCGATCGCGCTCATAATCCCGTCACCAAATTTTTCGTGAATCACTGCTTTGAGCGGCATCCCGTAAACTTGCATAATTTCATAGAAACGATAAATCAGGGGGTCAACCGGAACCGAGGGATCCAAAGAACCTTTTAACGGAGGTTCACAGAGAACCGCAGCCGTCTCGCTATCTAGTCCTAAAGCCGAGACAATTTTCTCGGCTTCATCTTGTGATGCGGTAGCTTGACGGTAAATAACCGCGGCAATCCAAACTTCGTCGCGCCCCAAAACTTTTTCCAAATCTCCAAAACTAATTCCCTTAGCTTTTTTAGCCGCCAAAAGCTTTTCTGTAATTCCTGAAATTGCCATTAAATATTCTCCCCTTCACTTCTGTGTCAGATGTGAAATATGTCTCACATTTTGGTAATTTTGTCAATACTAAGTTGAGAAAAAAATCGAATTGATAGCTCGCAACTTCAGCAAAAGTTGGTCTCCTTAACCCCCGCAACTCATACAATTTGAGATTTGAGATTTGAGATTTGAGATTGGCAATGACTGATGACTACCAGGGTTGAGAGCTAGTCAACAGTTGCATTCTTTATTCCAACTGGTATCACAACCGATAAATCCTAAAATAACTCATAACTGCCCTGTGGCAATGGTACAGTTGGCAGTATATGTAATAAAAGTTACACACGCAAAGGCCTTCGGCATTCGGCAAACGGCTGAATTTTGATCGTGCTAGCCTGAAGCTCAATCCTCGCTCACGCAACCAAAGCGCCTTTACCACTCAAAACAGGCAACTGACAAAAGTATGGAGATTCAGACCAAAGATTACACGATCCAGTACGATCGCGCTACGCAAACAGTCACCTGTAGTGGCTCGTTCCGACTCAGCCAGGTGGAAGAATACGCACCCATCGTCGATCTGCTCAACGAAGTGGCTGACTCCTGCCCAAACACGGTGACTCTAGACTTGCGAAAGCTAGAATTTTTAAATAGTTCTGGAATTAATATTGTCTCAAAATTTGTGATCAAAGTGCGCCAGCAAAAAAATATTCAAATCGCCATCAAAGGTTCTAAACAGATCCCCTGGCAGATAAAATCCCTGAAAAACTTGCAGCGGCTGATGCCTTCCTTGCACTTAGAATTGGAATAATAACGAAAAAGGTAAACAGGAATCCCCGGCTAAGTGCGAGAACCAGGATGAGGGTGGCTGAAGTTAATCGGAATAAGTCATAGTTAAACTAGCACAAAACCCTAAAAAACTTCAGAACCGACTAAAAATTACCAATTTTCAATTGCTATGCAGGAAGAACCATCGACAGAACAGCTACTTTTCGACGTTCAGCGGCTGAGTGCGGAACTTGAAAACTTGAAGCGCGAAAAGGTTGACCTAGAACTTTTGCTGGAGACTACCACCGAACATTCAGATACGATGGAAGCTCACTTGCTGAGCAAAGCTCAGTTGGCGCTGCGTTCAAGCGAAGAGCAATTTCGGGCGATCGCCTCGGCAACTCCCGTGCCGATATTAGTTTCTCGCCTCTGTGACGGCTTAATTATGTATGCGAACGCTCAATTGGCTTCTCTCCTGAACATACCCCTAGAAAAATTGATCGGCTGCAGCACTCCAGACTTTTACTTTAACCCCGCCGATCGCCCAAAGGTACTTGAGGCACTTGCTAAAGAGGGATACCTCCAAAACTACGAAATCCACTGCAAAAAATCAGACGGCACCGCTTTCTGGGCGATGATCTCGGTTCAGTCGCTGGTGTTTAACGGGCAGCAGACGGCATTGTGCGCCTTGTACGACCTCACCCAGCGCAAGGAAGCAGAACAAACCCTCCAAGAGAGCGAAAAGCGTCTCCGTCGCCAGAGTTTGGCTTTGTTGCAGCTAGGTAGGCAGAGGACTCTCAACAGCGGTGCGCTGAATGTGGGAATTCGCGAAATTACCGAGGCTGCTGCCCGGACTTTGGATGTGGAAAAAGTCAGCGTTTGGCTTTACAACCATGGAAGATTTGGAACTCGGTACCCCAGCGATCAGCTAAATTTTACCGAGAGAGTTCTCGCCCAGAACCAAACAGAGCCACTCGATACAGAGGCCGCTGCCCCAGAGCAACACGAGGGGGTGAATCATTCTAAGTTTAAAATGCCCAACCTCAAATTAGTTTGTCTTGACGTATACGATCGCACCCAGGAGAATCATTTGAGCCGGGAGTCCATATCGGCAAGCGATTTAAATTTATCAATTTTAGATGTTGAAGGCGACGCACCGGGCGAAAATGTGCGATCGGACAATGGTTTAGAACCTACGACAAAGACTCAAAACTCTCTACAAACAAATTTGTCCCACTCATCTTCCCTAGCCGAACATTCCGGTGTGCTGCCAAATGCCAGCAAGCCGAATTCCTCCATATTAAATGTAGCAATTAGGCTCGGCGGCCAGATCGTGGGCATCCTCTCTCTCGAACATATCGGCGCGCCCCGCCAGTGGGCTCTGGAGGAACGCACCTTCGCTGATTCTTTGGCAAATTTAGTAGCGCTGGCGATCGAAGGATTTGAGCGCCAGCGGGCTCAGGAAGCACTCTCCAAAGCGAAAGCGCAGCTAGAAATGACGGTCGATCAGCGCACCGCTCAACTCACCGCCGCCAATAAACTGCTCCGCATCGAAATTGCCGAGCGCAAAAGAGCCGAAATAGCCTTGCAAGAAGCCTTACACAAAGCTGAAGCAGCTTCGAGAGCTAAAAGCACTTTTTTAGCCAATATGAGCCACGAGCTGAGGACGCCGCTCAACGCGATTATCGGTTACAGCGAAATGCTACAAGAAGAAGCACGAGAATCGGGACTCGAAGAGATCATTCCCGATACCCAAAAAATTTATAACGCTGGCAAACATTTGCTGACTTTAATTAACGATATTCTCGACCTTTCTAAGATAGAAGCTGGTCGGATGGAGCTTTATTTAGAAAAATTTGACCTCAGTAATTTAATAGAAGAAGTCGTTGCAACTTTGCACCCTTTGGTCGAAAAAAATCACAATCAATTGCAAGTTTCTTGCTCTGAAAATTTGGGAGTGATGTATGCAGATTTGACTAAAGTCCGGCAAATTCTGTTTAATTTGCTCTCGAATGCCCTGAAGTTTACCGAAGGTGGAACGGTTCTGTTGAGCGCGACTCGCGAACCAGCCGGCGAGAGCGATTGGGTTTATTTGCAGGTATCTGATACGGGGATTGGAATGTCGGCAGAACAGCAGCAGGGTTTGTTTCAACCTTTTATTCAAGGGGACGCTTCGACTACTCGCAAGTACGGTGGCACCGGTTTAGGATTAGCCATTAGTCGCTTGTTTTGCCAGATGATGGGCGGCGATATCACTGTTGAGAGTGTGTTGGATGTTGGCTCTACTTTTACTGTTCATTTAAAGACAAAAGTTGATATTAGTTAGAAGCAAATTGGGCAACTAGCAATGTATGGGATTTAAGGGATTTAATGGGTGGGGGTTTTGCCAGGAATTGTGTAGGGGATTTAACGGATTTAACGGATGGCAAAAGATGGAATAATTCCCCCATTACCCATTCCCCCATTACCAATTACCCATTACCAATTACCCATTCCCTTTTTTATTGTGACACCGATCGCGATCAACCTCTGTTTTCGATCACACAGTAGCATTTTTTTTCAGCCTAGAATACCTATATTATTCCAAGATTGTCCTGCAGGCACGATAGGGGGCCTCGCTGCATTCACAAGTCCCACCTCAACCTAATTAAGGCGGTGGGGGGTTGCTTCCAGAAAGGCAATTTGGTAAAAGTAATGCTATGGTCGCGAAGCAGTAGAAGGCAAAATTTAACAGGAAATCAGGAATTTTCTCAAGTCTCTGGACGCAGAAACACAATTCTGCTTTTTGCCTTCATACTGCTTCTACGGGCGAGATAGCACTGCTGCTGAAAGCAATGCACAATTTCTCAGAATCAAAGGAGTGCATCTACATGATTAAACCTTGCAGTCAACCGCTAAAAATAAACCCTTTTACTTGTTATCGCGATCCGGCTACAGGCAGGTGGACTACTGTAGTTACAAGTGTTCCAAACACTTGCGAAACAGACTCTAGTTTAAAAGCAGAAGCCGAAGGCGAAAACGAAGGTAAAGCAGAAAGGATCGTTTCTGCTTCGCCTGCTGTCTCGGTGTCGAAAAAAGTCCTTTCTTTTTCCCTGCCTCCATTTAAACACCGTGCCAAAAAATCTGCTGTTAGTGTCAGCAGGTAGATATCGCAGGGGTCTAATCTAGTTTCCACGGTTAGTCCCCGACGATCGTCAAACCAAACAAAACAAACTTATCCATAGCTTAAACTGTCAAAAAACGATATACTGGCAGCAAACTTTCTCCTTCAATATCCGTGAAGTATTTGCTCGATCGCTGCCTCCACTTTGTATGGACAGACCGACCAATTCGCCAGCGGGGAACAGTCATCATTGCTATTCCGCTGAGTTTTCTGTTTGCTTCGCTGCTAGCAATTGCAGCCCTCCGGGATAGTGCCATACAGATAAGAAAGCGAGGAGATACTAATAAGGCATTACTTCAGGAAACTAACCGCATGATAACCCTGGTGGTGGATGCGGAAACGAGCGTTAGGGGTTATGGGTTGACAAAGCGCCGCGAATTTCTATCACCCTACTTAGAAGCAAAGAAGAGTTTGCCTCCGCTGCTGGCTAAACTCAACGTTTTGGTTCAAGAAAACAAACTGCAAGCTCAGCGATTTGAAGAAATTAAAAAAAGTACCGAACAGCATATAAATTTCTTGCAAAACACTTTGAATAAGCTGGACAGTTCGGCAATAAGGATGCAGTCGCCGGAAATAATTGAGGTGTTCACTCAAGGCAAATTGAGGAGGGAGAACCTGCGCGCAAAAATTAATGTGTTTGCTAATGCCGGCGAAGCCTACCAGAAAAGTCTAGATAGGCAATTAGGGGAGTTGGTAGATTTCATTAATTTTGTGCAAGTTGCGGGTTTACTTTCCGGCTGTTTGGGTGCAGGGGCTTCCTGGTATTTATTTGATAGTTTAGAGAAGGAATTGAGCAAGCGGGAAGCTGGCTTGGAAGAAAGTAAAAGTCGCATTCAAGCTGTGGTAGACAATGCGGCTGACGGTATTATTACTTTGGACGCACAGGGAAATATTGAGTCTTTTAATAGGGCAGCAGAAAAGATTTTTGGCGAGAAAGCCGATCGAATAATTGGCTCTAACCTGCGGCGGCTGATAGCTCAACCGCTACCGCACAGCAGCGTGGGGGATTATTCGATCGAATATTTTGTGTTACATCCAGATACTAGGCTGAAGACTTACCAGCAAGAAACAGTTGGAATTCGGCACGACGGAACCAAGTTCCCGATGGAGTTGGCTGTCAGCGAAATGCGTCTGGCAAATCAACACTTGTTTATTGCGATTTGCCGCGATGCCAGAGGACGAAAACAAGCCGAGGAAACTCTGCGAAAGCAAGCGCAAATGCTGGATTTGGCAAATGATACGATCGCGGTACTAGACTTAAATGGGGCGATTTCTTATTGGAATTTGGGGGCGAAGTGGCTCTACGGGTGGCGGAAGTCGCAAGCAATAGGAAAAAATATTCACAAGCTTTTACAAACAGAATGGGCCCAACCTTTTGAGGTAATTCAAAAAGTATTTTTCGAGAAGGGTTCTTGGCAAGGAGAACTGGTGCGAACTAAGAAAGACGGGACAAAAATAACGGTGGCAAGCCGATGGACTTTGCAGTACGACGATCAAGATCAACCAGTGGCTATTTTGGAAATCAGCAACGATATTAGCGATCGCAAACGCTCAGAAATTGCTTTAGCCGAAAGCGCGCAGCGGTTTCGCGCTACTTTTGAGCAGGCGGCAGTAGGCATGGTTCAAGCGACTGTGGAAGGCAAATTTCTCTTAGTCAATCAAAAACTTTGCGAAATTTTGGGCTACAGCCGGCAAGAATTGGTGGAGAAAAGATTTCAGGATATTACTTGGCCTGGAGATTTGGCAAGCGAACTGGAACTTTTGCGCCAATTGTTAGCAGCAGAAATTGAAAATTTTTCTGTGGAAAAGCGCTACATCCGCAAAGACGGAGAGTTGGTGTGGGCAAACTTAACGGTTTCCCTGCTGCGAGAACAAAATGGCAGCCAATTTCTGATGAGTGTGATTGAAGATATTAGGGAACGCAAACAAGCTGAGGAATCGCTGCGGTTGCGCGCTCAAGAATTGAGGTTGACAGCCCAAAATCTAGCTCAAACGACGAATAGTTTAAAAAAGCGGAATCAAGAATTAGACCAGTTTGCTTATGTAGTTTCTCACGATTTGAAAGCGCCACTCAGGGCGATCGCCAATCTCAGCAGTTGGATAGAAGAAGACCTCAGCGAGTCGATGACAGAGGATACTCTGCACCAAATGAACCTGCTGCGCGGCAGAGTTCACAGGATGGAAGGTTTGATTGAGGGACTGCTGCAATATTCCCGCGTCGGAAGGATTCAAGTGCCTTCAGAAATGGTAAAACTTGAGAAGTTATTAGCAGAAATTATTGATTCGTTGGCGCCACCCTCGGGATTTGAGGTGAAAGTTGAACCGGGAATGCCAACTTTTGTGACCGAAAGATTGCTGTTGCAGCAGGTTTTTTCTAATTTAATTAGCAACGCAATTAAGCACAACCGAGCTGAAGCGGGTCATGTAAAAATATCGGTTAAAGAGTTAGATGATTTTTACGAGTTTTCTGTAGAGGACGACGGGCCGGGGATTGCTCCTCAATATCACGATAAAGTTTTTGTAATTTTTCAGACCTTGGAAGCTCGCGATAAAGTTGAAAATACTGGGATTGGTTTGTCGCTGGTAAAAAAAATTGTCGAAGGTCAAGGCGGCAGTATTTCTATCAAATCTGCCGAAGGTGAGGGAGCAACTTTTCGGTTTACTTGGCCGAAGCAACCTATTAGCCAAGACGGAAAATAAAACAACTTTAAAGGTAGGATGTTTACGGCTCACCGCGAGCCAAAGAGTAAATGTAGGGTGTAGACGGACTACGAAGAAGCAGATAGCGACTGTTTAAACTGCATCACAACGGATTTCGATGATAAATCCATCAGGATCGTAAAAGTAAATGCCGCGTCCTGTAGCGCGAGTCACGGGGCCGCTATCGATCGCAATTTGATTTGACTTTAGCACCTCCAGAGCGCCATCGAACAAATCCGGCTCGATATCGAAGGCTAAGTGGTTGGCGCGGGTAAAAGCTTTCTCCGGGTCTGGGTTGGGCGGTTCCAAGTCGGGCTGCCAAAATAAGTCAATAACAGTACCGTCTGGGGTAACGAAATTAGCGACTTTACCAGCGGCTACCATTTCTGTTAAAGTTGCGGGAATTTCTGCACCTGTTAGTTCGTGCAGGCCGAGAATTGTACCGTAGAAGTGGCGGGAAGCTTTCATGTCGCGCACGTTTAAAGCGATATGGTGAACGCGGCGCAAATTCCCCGGCGCGAGGGCAATTTTGACGTTTTTTTCAGTAGTTTGCATGATTGTCAATTGCGAATATTAAAATTGAATGCAGTTTGATTTTTTCAGATGCTGCCCTGTAAAATAAGCATTTTAAGTTGGTAGTGAGAACTGGAATCCTCCGATTTCTATGAGGACTGAAGTCCTCACTACCAAAACTTTAATTCTGGTCGTGCGATCGCACATCATATCCATTAATATTATTTTTCTTTAGGAAACGATGCCATGCCTACAAATAGCATAGCCAGACCACCTGCCAGAATTGCGAAAGCAAGTACACCTACAACTAAATCTAATCCCGATGTATTTTCCATTAAATTAAACTGTTCTCCAATTAAATACAATTATCGGTATTTGTTCATGGTTGAGTGCTTGCACACTATGGGGAAGATCAGAAGAAAAAAATTAGTTCTCAACTTTTTATAAAAAAAGCCTATTAATTTCTTCCGTCTTCCCTAAACATCCATCCGTTAAATCAGTTAAATCCTGTACACAGCTTAGTTGCCGAACTTATTGTTTTGCCAATTCTCGCTCAATAGCAGCGATTAGTTCTGGCGAATCGGGGCCAACACTGCTGCGGAATCTGGCCACCACTTCACCC
Source organism: Microcoleus sp. Pol11C2 (assembly GCF_036701505.1). Lineage (NCBI taxonomy): Bacteria > Bacillati > Cyanobacteriota > Cyanophyceae > Oscillatoriales > Microcoleaceae > Microcoleus > Microcoleus sp. Pol11C2. The sequence continues at coordinate 20,424 of NZ_JAUBQX010000035.1, read as the reverse complement.
TGTTTGCTAACTAAGAATTTCTCAAAATTCCACGAGACCTCACCCTTGGGATCGACTGCACTCGTAAGCTTAGCGTACAGCGGGTGCTGCTGAGTTCCTTTAGCGCGTACTTTGTCAAATAATTCAAAGCTGACGCCGTATTTGGTAGTACAGAAATTGACGATTTCTGGATTACTTCCGGGTTCTTGACCTCCGAAGTCGTTGCAGGGAAATCCTAAAACACGGAGTCCAGCCGCGCTGTACTTCTGGCTCAATTCTTCGAGTCCTTTGTATTGAGGTGTATAGCCACATTTGGAAGCTACATTAACTATCAAGAGTACCTTGCCAGCGTACTCTCCTAGCTGCTTGTCTTCGCCTGCGATCGTTGTTACTTTTATGTCGGAGATTGTGCTGGGCATTTTCAAATACTTTTAAATTTGACCACCACAATTTTACCGCAAGTCTGTACAATTTTGTCTAGAGGTCGATCGCTAAAAATTTCAATATCCCGGTCGGGGCGGGTTGAGGCATCTCGCGCTTATATTATAGATATGGGTGAATCCGCCCCTACAAAAATGACGGTTAATTTACCGAACATGATGTTAGTAGATGGCGGTAAACTTTCTCCCGATCACGGCTCGCCACAGTCCGCTCTTAGATTTAAGTTTCTCGCTAATACCTAAAATCTACACGGAAAAGGACGAATATTTTAAGTCTCTGAGTGGTGTTCCGTCATCCATTTTTGGTAAGTATCCTCAAGTTGCTTGTCTTCGAGAACGAGTTCGAGGCGGACTTTGACGCAACCGTGACGGGGTTGAGAGGCGATCGAATTTAAGATTTTGCTAGCTTTCTGCACAGAGGTAAATTCAGCCTTAACTGTCGGTTCTTGGCGAGCGCTCTTAATCTCCGTCAAATCTATACCAGTGATGTTTCCCTCGCCTAAATCTATTTCTGCCAACACCTTCGGATCGTCGCCGACTTGTTCGACAATCAGCTTTTCCCACTGGATAGGTACTTGTACCATCCGAGTTTCAATTTCTTTACGCACTATGACTTCGCCGACTTTGCGCTTGCTGCGATTTATCACCAATCGTTCTTCTAGCAGGCGAATTACTTCTTGATCGACAATATCCAAGTTTTCCTCATCCTCATCTGTCTCCCAATTTGGATCTGTGAGTTCGGCATCTGTTAGATTTGACATAACTGTTGAGGGATTTGTTAACTCACTGTTGCTAAATTCACTATCCGGTTCAGAGGCCTTTTCTAAATACGGATGCCCGCCATTTGCCGAAACTACTGGCAGCAGATCGACTTGATCCGAATTAATAGTTACAAACAGGGCTTTTTGGTGATAATCGACTTTTTTAAGCAGCTTAACACTTAATAAAAAAATGCGGGCGTTTTCGCTGCCTAGCCCAGCCACCACAAAGTTTAACTGACCGTTAGCATCAAAATATACATCTTTAACTTTGCCTACCAAGTGACCTTGGTTGTCTTTGACGGTAAAACTTTTTAGCTTAGTTCTGACTTTTTCAGGTACCCGGTTGAGACGGGTTATTGATTTGGCAGTTGCTATCTTTTCTGCTGATGCTTGACCGTTCATTTTTTAAACTTTCCTGCTTAGGGATTTTTCTTATGAGTTGGTAAGGGGAAATTGGTAAAGGCGGGGAAAGTGCATAAACGTTGCCAAAACTAGACAAGTTTTGTACCCCCCCCGCCCCTCACATAGGAAGTGCGCGATCGCTACCAATCCAATCAAACCTGCGCGGTGACAGAATTATGTCATTAAGGCGCAATTCCTATGCAATAGCTGTTGCGGTTGGTTTAGATCTTTTTATTTTTATTATCTACAACCGCAGTTCCATCAGTCTTAACGTCTAATTCTTCACGACGCAAGGTTTCTTCGCCCTCAACCGTGGTGCGAACAACTTCTTTTCTGACGTTGACTTCTTCCCGGACAAAAGCTTCCTTGTGAATGTCGGCCGTTTCTTCGTAGACTTCCATGCGTGCAACTTCCCCTGATTGGAAGTCAGCCTCACCGACTGAAACTACTCGACCCGCTTCTACTGGGGTTACTCGATCGATTACAACTCGTTCCTTTTCAATGGGTACTGAAGCTCGCGCTGTTTCAGTTTCCACGCGCTTGCCCACTGCTACTTCGCCTGTTTTTGCGCGGTGTTTGTTGGCAATCAAGCGTTCTTCATAAAGCTTGAGATTTTGGTGCTGCTGTTCGTTGGTTTCGTAGAGAGGGCGGTCGATATCGTAGTTGTAGCTGCTGCGATCGTAGCTAGCAGGAGTGGCAGTGCTGGCAGCGCCAGTTCCTTGATTGCGGTAAACGCCTCTTACCTGTTCTTCGCGATCGTAATCTACTGCTTCTAAATCATTGTAAGCCGGCAATTGTTCTGCTTGAGCTTTGTTCCGAAGGCCTGTGGCGTGGACGCGACGGGCTCCGTAGTCGAAGCGGGCCGAGCCGATTGGCAACAATACTTTTTTGCCAAAAATCCAAATACCGGTATCAATTACCAGATAGCGGAAACGACCAGTGTCATCAACCAAAGCATCATAAACCGTGCCTACTTTTTCATCAGAGTCGCCTGCATAAACATCAAATCCCTTGATGTCGTCTCCAGCAAAGATTTCTTCCTGATAGTTAGGATAAAATTCTGCTAATCTTTGAAGTGCCATGTGTTTTTTCCTCTTTGCTCTACTTAAATTAATAGTAGAAATTAATTTGCTGACTTCCCTCTCCCTAAAGTCAGAAGTGTATAATTTAGGTTGTTTAATACTATAGGAATACTACGGCATCTCTTCTTCTGTGCTAGCGCGCTCAGCTATTCTAAAGATTGTAAAACTCTACAATCGTCAATCTTATATATAACAAGTATTAAAACTCAAAGCCAACGGTACGGACACGGCATTGCTGTGTCCTACTCCCCTACTGGACAATCCTTTGCGCTCTGCCTACTGTTAATAATTGTTAACGAGGTGGTAAAAAATCAACATTACATAGTAATACAGAAAAATCAAATCCCCTCATCTTGTAGGAGAGGGCAGGGCTGTTTTATTCCCAGGGAAATCATCGTTTTGTATGGGTAGCGCCCCCGTGCCTACCCCCTCCACGGACGAGGGAATAGGTGTTTCAAATATCGGGGCAACCACGGGGGGTTTGCCCCTACGGATAATGAAACCGCCCTGTAGGAGAGGGGCTTCCGAAAAGCTAGAAATTTTAAGTTCAGAGTTGATTGAATTGAGTTCTGATAGCTTCTATCCGACTGCGGTTAACTCCCAAATCCGACTGTCCCAGACGCGAAGCCGATCGCACATGGATGACTTTTGCTTCATCATCTACCAAAAATTCAACGTCATCAACAAACCCCATCAAAGCACTGGTGAACTCCGCATACAGGTAATTATCAGTTGCCGTGATAATTTTAGTTCTTCCATAGGACTCGATCGCCCCTTTGAGCTTTACCATAGCTTCCGCAGCGGACGAAGGGTATGCCAAAGGCTCAATTTTGTGTTCGGCATCTTGACTGAAGCTGCTGACGCAGTTGGGGGAACTCGGGCACGCTGCGAGTTTTCCTGACTGAATCCCGATATTGGCAGGTCTTGTTCCAGCAAACATTGTTTTTTCTCCGGGAATAGCGATAAAAGTAGCGATCGACAGTACCGCTACTGCTAGCAATGATATTAAAATAACCACGACTTTTTTCCATGCTGTCGGCGATTTTGTTTCAACTGTTTGCAAAGGATTAGCCCTCCTGAAAGTATAAATGCGGTCTAATTTTCATATTAATTGAAATTAACATCAAAAAATTAAAAAGATTTTTTTTGTTCTTCAATTAACCAGTAAGTCAGCATTCTTCCTTTACCTTTAATCGGGATATGACCCCGTTCTTCCAAAACAAACTGCTCTTTCAAACGCTCGTAAGTCGCCGCCGTCACTTGAATTTTACCAGGCAATCCATTCGACTCCATGCGTGAAGCAACATTAACAGTATCCCCCCACAAATCATAGCTAAATTTACTAATCCCAATAATTCCAGCCACCACCGAACCGCTGTGAATTCCGAGCCTCAATTGAAAATTTTCTCCCATTTTGGCATTAAACCTCCTCAAAGCTGCCTGCATCTCCAAAGCTAAAAATGCGATCGCCTCAGAGTGATCCTCCCGTGGCGTCGGCAAACCCCCAACCACCATGTAAGCATCCCCAATTGTCTTAATCTTTTCCAACCCGTGCAATTCAGACAACCTATCGAACTCCGAGAAAATCCCGTTCAAAATTTCTACCAACTGCGTCGGACTTTTGTGAGCAGAAAACTGTGTAAAACCCACCAAATCAGCAAACAAGACGCTTACCTCATCAAAATGATCCGCTATCAACTTTTGCTCTTTTTGCAAGCGATCGGCAATAGGTTTCGGTAAAATATTCAGCAGCAATTTCTCTGTTTGTGCTTGCTGCACTTTCAGCGCTGCTTCAGCTTGCTTCCGCTGAATCAACGAACCAAGCTGCGTAGCAACCGCGCTCACTAATTCTAACAAGCGTGGCTGACATTTCAGAACTTTTTCACGATAAAAAATCAAAATAGCTAACACTTGATTGTCGGCGACAATTGGCACCCCAAAAGCTGCTTTTAATCCCACACTCACCGCGATTTCCGCTCGTAAAAAAACTTGTGCCGGTGCAGTAGAAACATCATCGATCCATTCAGACTGCTGCGACTGCCAAATCCTACCTGGGAGTCCCACACCGGGAGCAAAAATTAACTGCCAACTTGTTTGTCGGAATTGGGCAAAACTCAAGTCACTAACGTACCTGCCTGTAGCGCATTTTAAAAACCCCTCACTACAAGGAATCCAAGCTTCGCCCAGATTCCATTCAATAGTTTTGCAAATTAAACCTAAAATTAAATCTATAGCAGAGTCAAAATCCTCAGACTTGCTAATAGCTTGAGTAGCCTCCAGCAGCAATCTTGTTTCCATTTCCACCTGGTGGCGTTCAGCAATTTCTTGGTGCAACTGGATATTTTGATCTGTCAATTTTTGATTTTTTTCTTGCAATTGCATTTGCAATGAACGCACAGTAAGTTGATTACTCACTCGCGCCAATACTTCTTTCACCTGAAAAGGTTTTGTGATATAATCGGCTCCGCCGACTTCAAAAGCTTTGGCCTTATTTATTCCTTCTTCTAGCGCGCTGAGAAAAATGATGGGAATTTCCCTGAGTTTCGCTTGTGATTTTAATTTTTTACATAGTTCGTAGCCGTCAATATCCGGCATCATAATATCGAGTAAAATCAAATCTGGTGCGCTAGATTGAATAGCATCTAACGCCGAAAAACCATTAGTAACCGGTCGAACTTTATAGCCATTTTTTTGCAAAATTCTAATCAACAAACGCAGATTATCTGGCGTATCGTCAACTACTAAAATATCTGCTTGATCGTTTTCAGTTTGTTCCGCCTTCATCTGCATTATCTGATTCCTCCGCCTCGGCAATTAAATTGAGAATTTTCTGGTAATCAAAATTATCGAGATGACCCTGGAGGATTTCCGCAAATTCAGGATGAGGCTCCCTTATTTCGTCGATTGTCCTGACAATTAAGTCAAAATCAGCACTGCGGATTACCTGCTTCATGTTGTCTATCCATTCTGCGGGAAGTGTAGGTAAATAAGCAAGCGCAGCATTAGCGATGGAACCCGATAAATTATTTCGATCGCCTATTGAGATAAAGTCCCTTGAGTTAGAGTAGAGATACTTCACGCCCAAATGTTTGTTGATGGCATCAAATATATCTGTTTTGCGGAAAGGTTTGCTAATAAAATCGTCGCAGCCGATCAATAAAGCAAACGCTTGCCTCCCTTCAATTGTACTAGCTGTCAAAGCAATAATCTTTGGAATCGGAGAGTCAGGATGGGAAATATTCATTTCCCATCCTGACTCTCTCTGCTTGATTCTAGCCTTAATTTGTTTAGTAGCTTCGTAGCCGTCCATCACTGGCATTCGCACATCCATCAAAATTAAGTGGGGATGCCAATTTTCCCACATTTCTATTGCTTCCTGACCGTTGGTGGCTTGTTCCACCCGGAAACCTAAAGGAGAAAGCATTTTAACTAAAAGTTGGCGGTTGTCTTCGCGATCGTCCACAATTAAAATCCGGTAGCACGGTTGATTGGGTTCCAACCCACTAACTTGGCGGTTAAGTTGCGGATCTGGAAGATCGGCAGCATAAACTGCACCGACTGGAATTTCAAATTTAAAAGTGGTGCCTAGTTCCAGTTGACTTTCTACGACAATTTCTCCTCCCATCAGGCGGACAAATTGACGGCTGATCTTCAATCCTAAACCCGTACCTTTATGATTTTTTTTACCGGAAGCTGTTTGCACAAAAGCCTTAAAAATATTGCCCAATTCTTCGGGAGCAATGCCAACTCCTGTATCTTCTATTTCAAATAGAAGGAAAAAACTCGGCACAGTTGAATTCTCAGCCTCATCCCTCCATTCAACCTTGGCAAAATCACTGCTAGCTCTCGAAAATTCCCGAATACTTCTTGTGGTATCAAAGCAAGCTGTGGGACTATCCAATAAATCCAGAAATCCCGATTTTTCTAATTTTATAACTCTTAAGATGATTTCGCCTGTTTCCGTAAACTTAATGGCATTACTCAGAAGATTAATCAGCACTTGCCGCAGTTTAATATCATCGGTTCGCACGTACTGAGGAACGTCAGCATCGCGCTGGAAACGCAACTGCAACTCTTGCTTCTCTACCCGCAGTTGAAACATATCTTGCAAATCGTCAAGCAAGCGGTAGAGGTCGAAGTTTTTCGGGTTGAGCATCATCCGCCCCGCTTCGATTTTTGACAAGTCTAAGACTTCATTGATCAAGGTCAGCAAGTGTTCGCCACTACGCCGAATAATTCTCATATTTTCTCGGTTTTCGACACTAAGATCAGGGCTGGGTTCCATGATTTGTGCAAAGCCGAGTATAGAATTGAGAGGGGTGCGTAACTCGTGGCTCATATTGGCCAAAAAGGTGCTTTTAGCTTTGTTTGCTGCTTCAGCAGCTAATGCGGCGTGTTGCAGTTGTTCTGTGCGTTCGTCAATTTTGGCTTCTAAAGTGTGGTGGTATTCTGCTAGTATTTTTTCGGCTTGTTTGCGATCGCTAATATCTTGAAAAGCTGCGATCGCATAAACAATATTTCCGCTAGCGTCAAAAATCGGCGTGGTACTGATCTCGATCGCAATTCTTTTGCCATCTTGACGGATTTCTACATCGTCAACCTTGACAGATTCTCCTTTCAGTGACCGCAAAATTGGCAGATTATCCGGGGGGTACAGCTCATCAGTATTGGCAACATAAAGTTGATAAGTGGCAGCTAATTGTTCCGCAGTGCTTTCCGGGATAGTGTCTGCACCCAGCAAATCCCGCGCTGCCTGGTTGAAATAGGCGATCGAGCCATCGGGATGATAAACAGATACCCCCACTGGCAAAGCTTCTAAAAATTGACTCAGGCGGCTTTCACTCGCAGACAACGCCTGATTTACTAGCTTTAACTCCTCGTTTGCTTCTTGGCGCTTATGAATTTCATCGGCTAACTTTTGATCTTGCAAATAACTGTGAACCGCTTCTACTACGGTTAATTTTAAGTCTTCATTTTGCCAAGGTTTAGGAATATAACGGTACAATTTAGCATACTTGATAGCATTACTCAGGGCTTCCAAATCTGCTTGCCCCGTTAGCATTATGGTTAGAGTCTCCGGCGAGCTTTCGTGAATTCTTCTGAGCAGTTCATCCCCTTTAATATCCGGCATGATGTAATCGGAAAGCACCAAAGCAATCTCGTATTCATCTGCCTGCAGATCGGCCAGCAACTCTAAAGCATCAGCCCCCCCTTCAGCGGTTTCAATTATACAGCGATCGCCGATCGCCTTTTTCAGTTCAATCTTTAAACTATTCAAAACGTCAGGTTCATCATCAATACAAACAATCACAGGTTTTTTCATAACTTAGCCAGCCCAGATTTTATAATCTCTATTAAGTCTTTGCTTTGCCAGGGTTTGTACAAACAACAGTATAAATCTGCTTCTTCTAATGCCCGCTGAACTGCCCCTGCATCCGCTTGTCCAGTCAACATCACTTTAATAATTTTAGGATATTTTTGGTGAACTTTAATTAAAAGTTCGTCACCTTTAATTCCCGGCATCAGCCAATCAGAAACAACCACAATCACCTGAGCTTTTTCTTGAAATTCCTCCAGTAAATCTAAAGCTTCATCACCACTTTCAGCTAATTCATAAAAGTAATCATTTTTAAATTCCTTTTTGAGCTGCATTTTGAGAGTATTCAAGATATCCGGTTCATCATCAACACAAAGAATTATAGGCTTATTCATCTTTTCTTCTCTGCTTAAATTTTAGTAGGTTTACTGACATGACTTGCTTTTACATTATTGATTTCCGGCAAGGATGCAGGATATCTGTCCCCTATCTTATTTTAATAGGACTTCCGAAGATCAACCCGGTTTCTTGTCATAAATCTTGTATTTGTCAGCGAGACAGCGACGAGTGTCACCGGGAATCAGCCCCCTGCAGGTAAGTTTTGTTTAATAAATAGGCAGCGAGACTGTAAAAGTTGTCTGCCCCGGTACAGAATCTACAGCAATTGTGCCTTCGTGTTTTTCCACAATTTTTCTCACAATATCCAATCCCAAACCGCTACCTTCGCCTGCCGATTTAGTCGTAAAAAACGGCTGAAAAATTTTGGGAATAACTTCTGAGGGAATACCTTTGCCGTTATCAGTAAACTTGAGGAAAATAGTTGCCTCTTGCTGCCGAGTTTCAATCGTCAAAATACCTTTATAATCCATTGCTTGCAGGGAATTATGAACGAGATTAGTCCAAACTTGATTTAAGTCATCGGGATAGCACATAATTTGGGGTAAATTTCCATACTTTTTAACTACTTCTATACCGTGTTTCAGTTGATTTTGATAAAGGGTTAATACCGTTTCAATGCCATCGTGCAAGTCCGCCTGGACTTTTTCTAGTTTGCTATCAAAATGAGCGTAGGTTTTTAAGGCAAATACTACTTTCCCAGACTTCGCTGTTGCTCTTTGGATCAGGCTAATACTTTTTTTAAAGCTCGCAAATTGGTAAGCACTATTTAAAACTACTTCCCAATCGGGGGATTTAAAAAGCGGCAAGAACTCTTCTATTTTTTCGTAGATTTCCATGTCAACTAAAGTATCCGCAATTTCCTCGGCGTTTTCAACAGATTCTGCAATCAAATCCGCCGCCAACTGCTGCTTAAATTTGCGTTTTTCTCTGCTTGTGAATAAAACTTCTTGATGGGTGGCTCTGTACAGTAAAGCTAAAAAATAAGCTTTGCTCTCGGCAGAAAGTTGTTGATAAATTTCAGGAAATTTTTCTAAGAACTCGTCGGAAAAGTTAGCTATATTATGAATAGAGGAACCTATAATGCCAAGGGGGGTATTGATTTCGTGGGCAATGCCGGCAATAAGTTGTCCCAGGGCTGCCATTTTTTCCGATTGAATCAAATGCTCTTGGGTGGCTTGCAGTTGGTGCAGCGCGGTTGCTAAATCTTGATTTTTTTCTTGCAAAGTTTGTTGCAGCGAACAAATTTTTAAATGAGTTTCTATCCGGGCTAAAACTTCTTCTACCTGAAACGGTTTAGTAATAAAGTCAACTCCGCCAACTGCAAAAGCTTTAACTTTATCCAGCACGTCATTAATCGCACTAATAAAAATAACAGGAATGTCTTTTGTAATTTCAGAAGCTTTGAGTTGCTGACAAACTTGATAGCCGTCCATTTCCGGCATCATAATATCCAACAGCACTATATCTGGGGGTATTTTTTGAGATGCAGACAATGCTAGCTTGCCATTGGGTACGGGGCGAACTTGATAGCCTTTTTCGCTCAAAATTCCGGCCAGCAGCCGCAGGTTTTCTGGCGTATCGTCCACTACTAAAATATTAGCTCGATTGGTTATAGGTAAAGTTGAAGTCATCGGGTATTTACTGTTTTTCGCTGATATCGATTATGTTCAAAATTCTGTCATATTCAAAATTATTAATGCAATCTTGAAGCTTGCCCGCGAGAGAGGGATTGACAGTGCCGATTTGTGCGATCGAAGTCGCGATCGCCTCCATGTCCACACTCAAAATACTTTGCTTAAATTGGGCCATCCAGTCTGGAGAAAGAGAGGCAAAAGCCTCCGGTGTCAGCACCTCCTGACTTGACTCCTCTATACCTGCGGCACTTACTGCGGTTGAATCTTCATAAATATAGCGTACTCCTAAATGTTTTCCCATTGCCACAAAGATATCCTCCTCGCGGAACGGTTTCCGCATAAAATCATCGCAACCCGCCGAAAGAATCACCGCCCGTTCTTCCTCCAAAACGCTAGCAGTTAGGGCCACAATCGCCGTTGCTTGCCCGCCAGTTGTAGTTTTAATCTGTTTCGTTGCCTCATAGCCGTCCATGACAGGCATTCTCATGTCCATCCAAATCAGATGCGGTTCCCACTCCATAAAAATATCCACCGCTTCTTTACCGTTATTTGCTTCTCTCAACTCAAATCCGAGTGGACTGAGAAGTTTTACTAACAGTTGGCGGTTCAAAGGTTTGTCGTCCACAATTAGCAAGCGATAACTCGGCTGATTCGGTTCGAGGGCAACAACTCGACGTTGAGTTTTTTTGCTTTCAATATCACTAGCTTCAACCAGATAAACTTGGATGTCCAACTGAAATAATGCACCTTTTCCGATCTCGCTGCTAACAGTAATTTCCCCTCCCATTAATTGCACGAACTGGCGGCTAATAGCTAAACCTAAACCCGTTCCTTCCTGAGAATCTTTACCTGTTTTCGTCTGCACGAATGCTTCAAACAACTGATGGATTTCCTCAGCAGCAATGCCTGCACCAGTATCTTGAACTTCAAAATGCAGCCAGTAGCGGCCGGGCAATTGGTCAATGCTGTTTTTATGTATATTCTGCCTTCCTCCTTTGACTTGCACCGACACTCCCCCTTCGGAGGTAAATTTAATTGCATTATTGAGCAAATTAATTAAGACTTGCCGCAATTTAACTTCATCAGTACAAATGTAATGGGGAACTTCTGCGTCTGTGTCGAAGATTAGTTGCAAACCTTTTTGCTCAGCTTTGAGAGCAAACATATCTTCTAAATCGTCGATTAGTTGGTACAAATCGAAGCTTTTTTCATTAAGAGTTGTGCGTCCGGCTTCGATTTTTGACAAGTCTAAAACTTGGTTAATTAAAGCCAGTAAATGTTCGCCACTCCGGAGGATAATTCCGACATTTTCTTGATTTGCCTGAGACAAAGTTTGACTGCGGATCAGGACTTGAGCAAAGCCGATGATCGCGTTCAGGGGCGATCGCAATTCGTGGCTCATATTGGCGAGAAAGGTACTCTTAGCTTGGTTTGCTGCTTCGGCCGCTTCTTTCGCCTGCTGCATTTTGATTTCAGCTTGTTTGTTATCAGTAATGTCTTTAATAAAACCTTCGTAGTAAAGTAAATTTCCTGCTTCATCGCAGACAGCGCGACAATTTTCCGAAATCCAGATTATGCTGCCATCTTTGCGGTAAATTTCCGATTCAAAGTTTGATAGTATCCCGCACTCGTTCATCAGCGCTGCAAATTCGTCGCGGCGGTTGGGTTTCACGTAAAGCTGGTTATTGAAATTCGGCTGTGCTGCTATTAAATCTGCAGGCGAGTCGTAACCGTAGATGTTAGCTAAAGCGGGGTTAGCGCTGATGTATTTCCCGTCAACAGCAGTTTGAAAAATTCCATTCAAAGCATTTTCATAAATGTTGCGGTACTTTTCTTCGGCTTCCCGGAGGGCAGTTTCTGCTTTTTGGCGATCGGTAATATCGCTAGACATCGACAAAAAACAAGCTTCTCCGTCAATATCGATGGTTTCTATAGACAGCAGTGCCGTTCTTTCTGTACCATTTTTATTGCGAAACCTCAGCTCATAATTGTGAATTGCTGTCTTGTTTTTTAACATTTGAATCATGCGGTCACGCTCTTTCAAACTCGCCCAAAAATTGAGTTCAACCGCTGTTTTACCGATAATTTCTTCCTGAGTGTAGCCCATCATCCGGCAAAAACTATCATTAACTTCTAGGTGGCAGCCGTCACGAATTCTTGTAATTGTAATCGCATTCGGACTCGAACGAAAAGCTTTAGAAAACTTTTCTTTTGCCTTAGCAAGATCTGCGGTGCGTTCTGCAACTTGCACTGCTAAATTTTGGTTGTATGCCCTTAATAATTTCTCTGCGAGTTTCCGTTTCGTAATATCTTGAAAAGCGCACATTCCGTAAATAATATTTCCTTGGGCGTCGTAAATAGGAGTTCCCCAAACTTGCAGGGGAACAGTTTTGTTATTGGAGGAGATTTCAATGTCATCAACAGTTACAGCTTTGCCCTGCAAAGCATTTAAGATTGGGTCGCGTTCCGCCGGGTAAATTTCCTGAGTTCCAGCTAAATAAACTCGGTATAATTGGCGCAACTTTTCGGCATCTGCTGCCACAATTCCTTGAGATAAAAGTTTTTTTCCTGTAGGGTTAATGTAGTGAGGTTGACCGTTTTGCTCTGCAATAAAAATGCCGAGCGGTACTGCATTGAGAAATTGTTTGACTCGGCTTTCGCTTTCTGAGAGGGAAGTAAATGAATGCTGCAATTGCTCTGCCATGCTGTTAAAAGCAGTGGCAAGTTCTCCGAGTTCATCTTCGCGATTCAGAGTGAGCTTTGTATCCCATTCATTCCGCGCCAAAGCTTTCGCCGCTGCATTCAATCTTAAAATCGGCTGAACTACCCATTTCGCAGTAAGAATTCCCAGGATTGTCGCCCCCATCAAAGCTGCAAGCGACAGTAAAAAAGTTGTGCGCGTGTTGAGGTTAATTTGCTCCATAAAGTCAGACTCGGGTACAACTACTACAATCAGCCAATCCAACCCTCGATCGTCTTTAAAAGGAGCTACCTGAATAAAATTTCGCTTACGGTCAACATCAAAAGTAAGCTGTTGAGAATTATTGATTTTAGCTAAGCTGTCGTAGTGTTTATCTAAATGCTGTGCGGTTTGTCGAATTACCGGATTGTCGCTTTCTGAAGCTTTGATGCGTCTTGTTTCTTTACCTTCCACCACAAATTCTGCACTCGCCGTTGAAGTGGCTATTAACATCCCCGATCGCTCCATGACAAAAGTTTGTCCTGATTTGCCAATTTTGAGGCTGACGAGAAATTCTTTGATTCGAGAAAAAAGCAAATCGCTGCCAGCTACGCCTAACAATTTGCCAGCGTCGTCGTAGATAGGCAAAGCAGCAGTAATTGCCAGTTCCCTAGTCAAAAAATCTGTATAAATTGGAGTCCAAATAGGTTTTTTTGCCGCAGCCGCAGCTATGTACCAAGGGCGAGTTCGCGGATCGTAAATATCGGGTGAAATTTGCACTAATTGAACGCGGTTTCCCTGAGAGTCAGCCGTATACCGAGCTAATTTATTGCCAGTCGAGCTGTCGGCAGCAGATATCAACGTCCGCTCTTTAGTGCGAATTGCTCCCGAATGTTCTCCATTTTCTTTACCTGTGTAAATGATGCTGATAGAATCAAAATATTGAATTTGTTCTAGGAAATGATGTTCTAGTTTTTGGTTGTCTTCTAGGTTCAACTGCCCCAATTTTAAGCCTTGAACGTTCAGGTGATTGACAATGTGGGGAATTGACATATAATTTTCCATGCGGTCTTTGATGCGATCGCTAATTTCTCCCCGCAACTGAGCGGCAACCTCGTTAACTGCCCGCTGACCGTTTTGGAAAGATAGCCAACCTACAACTCCTACCGTGCCGACAATTTGCACTAAAAAGGGAACCACGAGCACCGTTTGTAATGGAGCTTTGCCGATAAATTTTGTAGCCAAACGATTGAGGGGTTTAGGAAACATATTCATCCTCAGAGGAATTGGGAATTGGGCATTGGGAATTGGGCATTGGTAATTGTTGGGAGTTTTGAGTGTAAATTCTTTTCCCTTTGCCCTTCCTTTTCTCCTTATGCTGTAGTTTACTGACGACAGTACCGTCGATCAATTTATATCAAAATAGCGTATTTCTACTCAGAGTTTTTTCGTAACTACTGATACAGATAAGTGGGCGCGATCGACCTAACTCGAAATCATCTGATCTATTGCACCATTCTCAATTACTTATTTAGGAACAGGCAAGATGCCTGTTCCACAAGAGATGAATTTTATTGTGGAACAGGCATCTTGCCTGTTCCACAACAAGTACATTTTCTTGTGGGGTGGGCATCCTGCCCGCGCAGGGAAGGGTTATTGAGAATGGTGCAACCTCTCAGTTTGAACAAACAGTAGCTAACAAGCACACACCCCAAAAACCTGCATTTACCTGCGATTCAACTCCATTCTTTCGCCGTAACGTAACAGCATATCCAAACTCTCTAAGCGATTTTGCCAAGTTTGCACCTGATAGCTATTTTCGGCAGAATGCAAGCGCATCGAAGATTGAAATTGAGATTGAAAACCCCTTAACAATCTTTTAGTAGTTGCTAAACTTTCCGTAGAAGGATTTGCCGCCAATTTGCTCAAAGCTTGCGCCAATTCCTCCGATCGACTTTGCAAAACTTTTAGTTCAGATTCCGACACCCGCAACTGATTGTTAGCCAGCAAAAAACTCCATTCCTGCTTGAGAGCAGTATAGCGCGAAGCCGCCGCCGCAAACGGCTGTCGGTAAGGAATCGGCTCCGCAGCAGAAGTGGAACGCACCGGCGTGCCTTGAGTGCGGTTAAAAAACCCCTGCATCCCGCTGCTGATACTTTCCACGGCAAAAATAGCATAGCCCCCAGTCGGCAAATCGCGCAAAGCTTGAATTTGGTCGATCGCCACAACTTCCGGGAGAGTCAACAACTTAACCGACGGAGAAATCAAAGCCGAACCAAGCATTTGTTCCTTTACCAAAGGTTCGGTGATGCGCTGAAGTCGGTTCGTATCCAAAGCATAAGTCATCGGCACAATCAGATCTACAATGCCCTGACGAGCCCAAACTTCCCAATTTTGCTGAATTTTGTAAATTCGCTGACTTTCCGGGTGCGGGAACACCGCCACCGACAGAATTGTGCGCGGATAATTCTGCCGCAAAAGCTGAGAAACTTCAGCTACAAAACTATTAATTTGATTAGTTTTAAACTCAACCCACTGCCGCCACAAACTGCCGTCCCTGGGCGAAATATTCACCGGATCTGCACCAGTCAACTGCCTAAATTGCTGCCTCGCCGCAATACCGTAACCGTAAGTAAAATTCGCATTGTCATCTTGAAAAGGATAGCGAATATAGTCTAATTGCACCCCATCTACTTTGTAGTTGTTGGCAATTTCGCTGACAATTTGCAGCAAATAATTACGCGCTTCCGGGTTCGCCGGATCGAGATAAAATTTACCATCATTAGGATTTTGCGTGCGTCCTTTATTGTCAATATTCGCCCACTGTGGATGAGCGGAAAGTACCGGTCCCGGATAAGAGCTAGGCTGGCCAATTAAAGTATTGTGGCGCTTATTTCCTGTGGCAAAAACCCAAACCCAAGCGTGCAGTTCCATGCCTCGCTCGTGAGCTAATTTAACCGCCGATGCCAGCGGATCCCAGCCAACTGTTAGGGGATTTTGTTGCGGTGCAACTTGACTGGGATAAATCGTATATCCGGCATTCAAAGTTTCAAAGAAAACGGTATTGATACCGGCGGCTGCGAGCCGATCAAACACTGCCGCCAAACCCTGTTCCGATCGCGCTGCAACGATCGTACCCCGATCGAGCCAAACCGCCCGAATTTCCGCCCCAACGCGCTGTCCTTCCTTCGGGTAATTTTGCCACAGCAACTGCCGCGCTTCCACCCACTGCTTTCTAGCCTCCGCGTAGTTTTGCTGTTGCAGGAGTTGGTCGAAAGTTTGCAAAACCTGCCGCGCTTGGGCGATCGCCCCCGTCCTGCTCGCTTGCAGAATAGTCAAGCGACTGGCTCCCGGGCCGCCTCCCCCCTGTTCTGCAGCCACCAGTTGAGGGGTGGTAGCAGCATTGAGATTGACGGCGGTATTGGCTGAATTAGATGCTGTCAGGGCGCTTTCAAACCGGCCGAGGAGGTTGGTGAGTTCTTGGCGCATCAAGTACGCTTCAATGCTGACGATCGGCTTATTGGAATTTGCCTGCACGTCCAAACCCGCCGCCGCCACCTGATCCGAAGGGTCTGTAAAACTTGCAGGAACTGGATCGGGAACCGAGCCAGAGGGAGAAAGTCGGCTCAGCGGGTTACTACGCGGCGAATTAGGGCTGTTTCTACTGACTCTTGAGGGGGGAGTTGGCAGTGGGGTCGCGGCAGCAGTGGGCGGCGCTACAGGCCCAGAAGCGATCGTGCCTCCCCAGCGGGCGATCGAGGCTTGCAGCCAAGCCTTATCTACATTTCCCGAACCGTCGCTACCCCAGCGCCAGCCGAGATAGGTAGCGCGATCCGTGGCGATGGCTGCGGAGGAACCGGAACTATCTTTCCAAGTAGCAATAGTTTGACTGTTCGCATCAGCCGGAATCAAGACACCGCCTTGGACTGAGACATTTTTTTGTTCGGGTGGCATCCAACTGCTAGAAGTAGTGCAAGCCAGATCCCGACAGCGGTTGCGCGGTTGCGGAGTCGCCGGCTGGGTTAACGGAAAAGCCCAATAGGCCCCGAGGAGCGATCGCAAAGATTGGCGCACCAAGGCCGGGGAACTGCGGCCGACTGGGCCCGAAGCAATCAAGCGGCCGCCCTGTTTTGTCCAAGCTTCTAAAACTTTAATTTGCGCCGGGCTCAAAGTTTCAATGTTGGGCAAAAACAGCACGTTAACGCCTGCTAAATCCGCCAAGTTTTTGATTTCTTCCAAATTGATTGGTTTGTAAGCAATGCCGCTTTCCCAGAGGCGCGTGGTAATCTTTACCCAATCGGGAGAATTTTCGGAACTGCGAACCACACCCAGAACTACTTCTGCGAAACTCGGAGAGGGAAATAAAATAAAGAGATTGAGTAATGTACTTGCTAGAGTGCCAATTAAGACTCTTTGCAAGAAAGTTAAAAAGCGAAATTTTTGAGCCTGAGAGCAGGCATCAGGCATTTGATCTGGCTTATTGATTTGTTGCATAAATATGAGAATTACCCACCACACCGCTAGAGAAAAATTCAATAACAATTAAGAGCGATCGATCCGCACCATACAATTTTCTATCCTGTTCTGCAACCTGAATCAGGAAAATGTGCGATCGATCGATTTTAGATTTTGGATTTTAGATTTTGGATTTTAGATTTAAATCTCGGTCTATTCCTCATGACAGTTGACTGTTGACTGTTGAGTGTTGACTGTTTGGACATTGGAACAATACCGATGCAACCGGAAACGATTTTAGATTAAAATCTGCGTGCATTGGGGTTGAAAAACCAAAAATACAATTTAGATGCCGGACAGTCAACAGCCAACACTCAACAGTCAACACTCAACAATTTTCTAACTTGCAGCTTCATTCACGGGGAATCGATCGATTAACTGCATCGCCCGACAAGCATTCCTCCGCAAAGAATCCGAGACGTGAGGAACGTGAGGAATCTGAGACAAGAAATCCAAAGTCCGGCGCAAAATCCGCACCACATCCCCTTCATCCAAACTCGTATGGCTAATCAGTTCCAGCCATTCAACGCCCAGAGCCCACTGTTCGACCAAAGTCACTAAATCCCGTTCCAGCCAAATCGGGATGGCAGCTTCGTGACGGTACTGCACTTGAAACAATCGGCGGCGCAGGCCTTTTTGCAGATTGTCCAAAGGTGCCAAAACTTCTGGCGACAGCGAGTAGTGAGTCCAACTGTCCGGTCTGGAAACTTCTGTAACTAAGGCCGCGCAAGCAGCAGCGAGGTGGTGGGGGTCGAGTTCGTCAAACTCTGCAGACATCAGGGACAAACCCAGCCACAGTTCGTTATCGCCGCGAATGGCGGCGCAAGCTTGGCCCAAGACTGTGGGCACCAATCTGTCGGAGGAGTCATCTCGGTTTCCCGTTGCCGAAACTACTCTTTCCAAGCAGCCGAAATTAAGCAAGATGTCGATTAAGTTGAGAAATTGCTCCCAGTAGCGAGCTCGCTGCTTTTCTAACTCTTGTTCGCTTTTGCGGATTTCTTTTTTCAATTCTTCCCGGCGGCGCTGGCGTTTGAGCAAAGTACCGGGATTGCCCCATTCTAAAACCGGGTGAATTTCTAGCTTAGCTTCTACGGCTGCGATTTTCTGCTGTTGCTCGATCGCCTCTGGGCTCGGTTCCGGTGCGGGCAATTGTGGGATCGATGCAGCAATTGAAGCAGTCTCTTCATTTCCCAAGCGGCACTGGCCGAGTCTCAGGGGCATTTCCGACGGCGGGTTCAAGGTATCTGCAACGCTCAAGCGGGGTAATTCGGCGTGCAGGGTAGCGACATCGCTAATGGCCACGACATACCAGCGGTTATCTTTGCCCAAGCACACCAAATTTGGTGCTTGGCCGGAACCTGCGATTTTGGCAACCAATACGGCGGGTACAGGAGTTGTGTGCGATCGTTTGGCTGTCGGAACGTGCTTGCCTTTGAGACTCATAACCGTGCCGAGCACTGCAAAAGCCACAGCTACGGACATCTCCTTAAATCTGGCTTCTTCTGCTTGCTGCAAGAGAATTTTGAGCAAACGTTTGTCTTCTTTGAGTCTTGCCTGCAATTTTTCGTAATGGGCGAGCTCTTTTTCCAGGGTGGAGACATTTCCTCCCGCCGCCAGGGACTGTTCAAGCACCGCCAATTCTGTTTGCAGCCGGTCTAATTCTTCTTGCTGCGGCTGCAAGTACAAGGTAGACAGGTATTGACCGAAACTTCGCTCTACCAACTCTTGAGCTTCGTCGAGAGTGTGTGTTTGCAGCAAATTCAGCACCATGCCGTAGCTGGGCGTAAACTGACTGGCGAGAGGGTCGGCTTTGGCTGTTGCCAAATAAGAGGCTTCTTTTGCGCCTTCAAAGCGCGTCTGAACTGCGACGACGTGTCCCAGCTTGTCCATGCCCCGCCGACCAGCCCGACCGGCCATTTGCAGGAATTCTGAAGCGTTTAGCAGTCGGTGTCCCTTGTCGGTGCGCTTGGACAGGGTGGAAATGACTGTGGTGCGGGCGGGCATATTAATCCCGGCTGCTAGGGTTTCGGTGGCAAATACGACTTTAATCAAACCTCTGCCAAATAGTTCTTCTACTAAACCTTTCCAAGCGGGCAAAATGCCTGCGTGGTGGGCGGCGATGCCTTTTAAAAGAGCTTCTTTTTGACCGAAGCGTTCTGCTTCTGGGTTTCGCTGTAAAAAATCGTCAATGATGCGTTTGAGTTCTGCTGTTTCGGCTTCGTTAACCAGGGAGAAATTGCCGACTTCGGCGACTGCTTGGTCGCACCCGCGACGGCTGAAGATGAAGTAAATTGCTGGTAGCATATCTCGATCGTCCAACCGCGCTAAAACATCGGTCAAACTCGGAGTGGGGATGCTGCCTCTTTCTACTTTTTGCTGCTTCTTTTTGGGGACTAACCGAACATTCGCTCTTTTGCCGGTCTCGTCTAGCAGGGGAAATATCCCTTTTTGGTTGGCGAAGTGGAATTGCAGCGGCACTGGCCGAAAGTCTGAGTAGACGAGCTCTGTGGGCCCGTGGACTTTGTTAATCCAGTCTGTGAGTTGCTCGCTATTGGCAACGGTTGCTGAGAGGGCCAGCAGTTGAATTTCGCTGGAACAGTAGATGATGGATTCTTCCCAGACGGTACCGCGCTGGCGATCGTTCATGTAGTGACACTCGTCTAGCACCACGGTTTCGACTCCGGTGAGGGAAGTACCGACTTCTCCGATCGGCGTACCGTAGAGCATATTCCGAAATATTTCGGTAGTCATCACCAAAATCGGCGCATCTCGATTGACGGAGATGTCGCCCGTCAGCAAACCTACGTTGTCGTCTCCAAATTGACTGCGGAAGTCGCGCAGCTTTTGGTTAGAGAGTGCTTTGAGGGGAGTGGTATAGAAGACGCGCCGCCCCCTGGAGAGTGCTTGATGGATGGCGTATTCCCCGATTAACGTTTTCCCAGAGCCTGTGGGAGCACACACGACAACCGATTTACCTGCATCGAGGGCGGCGATCGCCTCTCTCTGAAAGTTATCTAGCTCGAATGGAAATATGGTCTTCAGATCCAGCTCTGGGCGGTTCTGGGCAGTGTCTGGCACAAGGATTATTATAAGGTTGCAGGATAAGTATGCTTAAATCTTGCTGAAAGCAAGTCAGCAGGTTAGAGTCGATATGGGCATTACTACCCCTACCTCTCCTTCAGAACGGAACGTGAAACTTTCGCTTCATTCCGCTC
>NZ_JAUBQX010000034.1:0-70295 GCF_036701505.1 Microcoleus sp. Pol11C2 | reverse complement strand
GAGCCAAAATTCTCATGAAACTACTGCTCGATCGAACCCTCGATCGATTTATGAATGATGTGCGCTCGCTATAGAATGAGCCGACAGAAAAATTATATAGGGGCGGTTGCTGGCATGGGCGATCGCCGCCGCGACAATATCCCCAGTCGCCACCACCAATTCGCAGTGGCGCGAATGCGTGCAAACAGCCTGCAATTGCTGCCAAGTCAAAGCAATCAGCCCCGCCCCAATATCTTTGAGGAAAAACAGGGGATTCATGTAAAAAACTCCCCCAGACGGCATTTGACTGGTGGGCCCAATAATTGGCACGGTCGATCGGCTGTAAGCAGCCCCGTCACCTACAATCGGCATTGCCGAAACATCAACATCCGCGCCAGATACTCTTAAAGCTTTGAGAATTTGACAGTTAATCGAGTCTTCCCCGTGGCCGTTGCTGAGGAAAAGTATCCTCTTCGATTTCATATAATCGGAATACAATCAGAATCAGTGCCGAGCTTTTTTTAAAGACAGCGGTGCGATAGCTAAACTCGGGCGGGCTAACTTTTTGTTAGTCTAATTTAAATACATTGTGGAAGTGAAACAGCGTGAATATTGAAATTGGGCGGGGCAAAAGCGCTCGCAGAGCTTACGGCATAGATGAAATTGCGCTCGTACCCGGACAGCGCACCCTCGATCCGAGTTTGGCAGATACCAAGTGGCAGATTGGCGGGATCGATCGAGAAATCCCGATCATCGCCAGCGCCATGGATGGAGTAGTCGATGTCCGCATGGCCATTTTGCTGTCGGAATTGGGAGCACTGGGCGTGCTCAACCTAGAAGGAATTCAAACCCGCTATGCCGACCCCCAGCCAATATTAGAGCGCATCGCGAGTGTGGGGAACCACGAATTTGTTTCCCTGATGCAGGAACTTTATGCCGAACCCATCAAGCCAGAATTAATCGAGCTCAGAATTAAAGAAATTAAAGCTGGAGGAGGGATTGCCGCCGTCAGCGGTACACCGGCCGGTGCGAGCAAATACGGCCGGGCGGTTGCTGAATCGGGAGCCGATATATTTTTTGTGCAAGCAACTGTAGTCTCGACAGCTTTCCTTTCCCCGGAATCGATCTCATCTTTAGATTTGACACAATTCTGTCAAGAGATGCCGATACCAGTAATTTTGGGTAACTGCGTGACCTACGAAGTTGCTCTGAATTTAATGAAAACTGGCGCTGCGGGCATTCTCGTGGGCATTGGGCCGGGGGCTGCTTGCACGTCTAGAGGCGTATTGGGTGTCGGCGTTCCTCAAGCCACAGCGGTAGCAGACTGCGCCGCTGCGCGGGACGACTACTATCGCGAAACCGGCAAATACGTGTCGGTAATTGCTGACGGCGGTTTAATTACTGGCGGCGATATCTGCAAGTGCATTGCCTGTGGTGCCGATGGAGTGATGATTGGTTCGCCCTTTGCCAGAGCCGCCGAAGCTCCTGGCCGCGGCTTTCACTGGGGGATGGCGACTCCCAGCCCGGTTTTGCCGCGCGGCACTCGCATTCGCGTGGGGACTACGGGTACTGTAGAGCAAATTTTGCGGGGGCCTGCGGTGCTAGATGACGGTACGCACAACTTGCTCGGAGCTCTGAAAACTAGCATGGGTACCTTGGGCGCTAAGGATATTAAGGAGATGCAGCAAGTGGAAGTGGTAATTGCTCCCTCTCTGCTGACTGAGGGTAAAGTCTATCAAAAAGCTCAGCAGTTGGGCATGGGTAAGTAGATTTACCGATCAAATACCAGCATACCTTGACAAAATTTGTTCAAGAGTCTCGAAATTTACAGAATATTGTGGAATTATCGAGAAGGAGATGTCACAATAGAAGAAGCGGAGACGCATGTTTCCGTTCACTCCTCACACCACACTCCGCCCGGACTACTGTTCGGGCGGTTCCTTTTTTGACGGAAATCTTAGCTCTTGCTTACTAGATACAGAACAGACGCTTGTAGCTCCGGAGAAGCGGAGAGTGGGAGAGTGGGAAAGTCTGGGAGTGGGAAAATTTTTCTTCTACATAACTGCATTCTGCCTTCGGAAACGTAAGTGCCTTCGGAAACATAAGTGCCTTGTTCCTTCAGAAACCTTGTGCCTTCTTCCTTCTACCGTCTTCCCTCTTCCTTCTACCGTCTTCCTTCTTCCTTCAGAAGCGTTCTGTTAAAATCGTTGACGCAAGTGGTTACATTTTTTGCTAGACTTGTTATCCGAGAAATAGTATTTACAAGGATGGCTAGGGATGTCAGCAGCCGCGCAAGTAACCGACTCTACCTTTAAGCAGGAAGTGCTCGATAGCGAAGTTCCAGTTCTAGTGGATTTTTGGGCTCCCTGGTGCGGGCCCTGTCGGATGGTGGCGCCCGTCGTAGACGAAATTGCCCAGCAATATGAAGGGCAGGTCAAGGTAGTAAAAGTTAATACCGACGAGAATCCTAACGTGGCCAGCCAATACGGTATCCGCAGCATTCCGACGCTGATGATATTTAAGGGCGGTCAACGTGTGGATATGGTGGTAGGGGCAGTTCCGAAAACTACTCTGGCCAACACTCTGGAAAAGTACATTTAACCCAACTGCGAGCGGTTTCGCGCTGTTCTTTTTGGGCCGCGAAAGCTCACTCGCTTCAGAACCGGGGCAAAGCTACTGGAAAAGTTATTAGTTGCCAGCAGGGCACTTTGCTGGTGGCTATTAGCTTCTAAATTTAGCTTGCCCCTTAATTTTTAGTAGCAACAATTTGTTATTGTTTCGGAAAAATTCATGATTCGTTCTGCGTCTGGTCAAGGTTTTGAGTCCATCCAAGCTGAAGTGATGGATTTGCTCGATCGCTTGCCAATGTTGAAGCACTCTGAGTGGATCGAACGATCGCTCTCTACTATAGTGCAAATGGCCAGAGAGGATCTCGATCGCCTAGACTTGAAGATTATTGCGGCGTCGCTCCGAGATATGGAGAGCGCTTTTGAGATGTTTTATCCTTACCGACACGTTCGCAAAATTGTGATTTTTGGTTCGGCAAGGGTGTCACCGCAATCTGCGGAATATTTGATGGCCAGAGACTTTGCGCGGGCGATCGCCCAGCAGGGATTTATGGTGATTACTGGCGGCGGCGGGGGAATTATGCAGGCGGGGAACGAGGGGGCGACTGCTGAACGTTCTTTTGGGCTGAACATTCAGTTACCTTTCGAGCAGAGTTCTAATCCTTTCATTGCCGGCGATCCCAAATTGCTCAATTTTAAATATTTTTTCACTCGTAAGTTATTTTTTCTCCGGGAGAGCGATGCTTTAGCTCTGTTCCCGGGCGGTTTTGGCACTCTGGACGAGGCTTTTGAGTGTCTGACTTTGATTCAAACTGGCAAGTTCGGGCCGGCTCCTGTGGTATTGATCGATCGACCGGGAGGAGATTATTGGCACGATTGGAATTATTTTGTGCAAAAACAATTGCGGGGCCGGGGTTTGATTTCACCCGACGATCGCAGCCTGTATACGATTACGGACGATATAAATGTCGCTTGCGAGGCGATCGGTAGTTTTTATCTGGTTTATCACTCCTGCCGCTACGTGCGCGAAAAATTGGTAATTCGCTTGAAAACAGAGCTTTCTGAGGAGAATGTCGATCGGCTAAATACTGATTTTAGCGATATTGTTGTCACCGGAAAAATTGAAAAAAGTCAAGCTTTGGAACCGGAAATAGGAGATAAAACTTTCGATCTGCCGCGCCTGACTTTGCATTTCAACCAGCGGGATTTGGGGCGGCTTTATCAGCTAATTGCTGCTATTAATCAAATGGGTGCAGCTTCGCCGGCGGCGGCGCATCCAGAACAAAAGTAGTTATTAGTTATCAGTCATTAGTCATTTTAAATATGGGTGAAATTAGATAGAAGTTGGACAACTTGTATTTTGACAAAAGCGCTCGGCTGAGATAAGTTTTTGCAAAAAGTAAAGAAAAAAGCCTCCAAGAGCCAAAGAAAATCTTGTCAATACCTTGATGGCGTTGTTTGGGAAAAAACAGCAAAATGCTAGACCTGCTGCTAATTGCAATTTTGGGATTTCTCGGCAGTTTCGGTCACTGCGCTGGGATGTGCGGCCCGCTGACAATGGCGTTTTCTCTTTCTAATTCCCGCAACGATAAATTAGCTGCTTTCCGCTTTCATTTGCTGCTAAATTTGGGGAGAATTACTGCTTACGCTTTGGTTGGTGCTGCAATTGGCGGACTGGGTTCGGTGTTAATTGCTGGCGGACTTTTGGCAGGTACGGGTAGCGAATTGCGGCGGGCGATCGCACTTCTGACGGGCACGATGCTGATTTGGTTCGGAGTAGGGCAAATTAAACCGAACTTGCTGCCGGGATTGCCCCGATTGCACCCGCTGTCGCACGATCGAGTCGGACAAGCAATGAGCAAGCTTTCGGCACAAAAAAAGTGGTGGGTGCCGATTGCTTTGGGTTTGCTTTGGGGTTTGATTCCCTGCGGCTTCCTCTACGCAGCGCAGATTAAGGCGGCGGAAACGGGAAATTCGGTTTTGGGTGCGGCGACGATGCTGGCTTTTGGACTCGGCACGCTGCCAACTATGCTGGGAGTGAGTTTTTTTGCTGGCAGATTGAGCGCGGACAAGCGCAGTCAACTGTTTCGTGCGGGTGGTTGGGTGACGGTGGCGATCGGAATCCTTACCTTGCTGCGAACCGATGAAATGGTTGATTTTACCGGCCACGCAGCGCTGCTGTGCTTGATGCTAGCACTGTTGGCGCGTCCGGTTAGCAAGTTTTTGCCACAACTGTTGCGCTATCGCCGCGTCTTGGGTGTGGGCGCGTTTGTCCTAGCAGTCGCCCACACGTTTCATATGCTGGATCATACGCTGCAATGGAATTTTGACGCGCTATCTTTTATGTTGCCGCAGCACCAGTTGGGAATGGTGGCTGGGATGCTGTCGCTGCTGTTGATGTTGCCGGCGGCGGTTACAAGTTGCGATCGCATTCAAAATTATTTAGGCCAACTGTGGCGAATGCTTCACCTGTTAAGCGTTCCAGCTTTCTTGCTGTGCGCTGTACACGCTGCACTCATCGGTTCCCACTATCTCGGCGGTTTTGAATGGAAGTTGCACAATCAACTGCTGACAGCCGTGTTAGCGGTGGTTGCGGTGTTAGTTATGTTTGTGCGATCGCGCTTGTTTTGGTCAGTTTTATCACTGGAGAAGTTCTATGTTTCGCCTGTCAAACAAAAGTAAAAGTTTAGGATTGTTAGTTTTTTTGGGATTGCTAGTTGAAGCAGCAATTCCCAGTGCGCCGCAGTTAAACTCGATTTCAGTTTTGGCGCACCAAGTCGAAGTCTCGGGAGATGTAGCCGCTACCTTTCACCTAGAACCCAACCACAACCCCCGCGCCGGACAGTCTGCGAGAGTGTGGTTTGCGCTGACTCGCAGGGGCGGCCAAATTATCCCCTTAGAGCAGTGCAATTGCAAATTAGCGGTTTATCCAAAAGAGCGCCCAGAAGGCGCTAAGCCACTGATGCAGCCGCCTTTAAAAGCCATATCAGCCGAGAAATATCAAGGGATTCCGGGGGCTGATATCGTATTTCCCAAGGCTGGCATTTACCAGCTTAACTTGAGCGGAACAGCCAAAAACCCAGCTAATTTTAAACCGTTTAAACTGAGTTACACTGTCACCGTTAGGTAATACCATTTGAGATTTTAAGGACTGATTCGGTAGAGATTTTATTTAAATTAACCGCAGAGAGCGCCGAGAGCGCAGAGGGGAGAAAAGAAGAGGAAGATTGAGAGCAATTTTTCTATTTGAAGTTAAGGAGGACACGCGAACTATAATTTAGTTAAATTACTATTATAGCAAATACCAAGAGGTTGAGGACGTGCTTAATTGCTGAAACCATTGATTTTATTGCGCTTTGCTTCTTCCTTCTTCCTTAAAACAGCAAATCTTAATTTTTAATAAAGATAAGTCGGTTCATTCTGCACTAAGTAAATTTCTGCGTTACCTTGTCAGTGTCCATTATGAAATTTGTGCAAGCTAACGTCTCTTGAACTGACCAAAGGATATAACGATGGATATCTTATCTAACACCGTGGCACTATCGCGGATGCAATTTGCGCTAACCGCCATATTCCATATGCTGTGGCCAGTTCTGACAACTGGAATGGGGATTTACCTGGTAATTGTTGAAGGAATGTGGCTGAAAACTCGCAATCCCGACTACTACCATCACGCTCGTTTTTGGTCTAAACTCTACGTCCTTAACTTCGGTATTGGAGTAGCTTCAGGAATTCCGATGGAATTTCAGTTTGGCACAAACTGGGCACCATTTTCTGAAGCGGTTGGTGACTTTTTTGGCAGCATTTTGGGCTTTGAAGCTTCAATGGCATTTATGCTAGAAGCCGGCTTTTTAGGCATTATGCTGTTTGGTTGGGAGCGCGTTCACCCGATCGTCCATTATTTCGCTACAATCATGGTAGCCTTCGGCGCTAACCTATCCACAGTCTGGATTTTAGTCGCTAACTCTTGGCTGCAAACTCCTGCAGGCGGAGAAATGGTCAATGGCAAGTTTATTGTCAGCGATTACTTTCAAGCAATTATGAATCCGTTCGCATTAAACAGCATTCTCCATATGTTTTTTGCGACGTTAGAAACTTCGCTGTTTGTCATTGGGGGAATTAGCGCGTGGTACATTCTCAATAAGCGCAACCAAGCCTTTTTTTCCAAGTCTTTCAAAATTGCCATAGCGACAGCTATCGCGGTTGCACCTTTGCAGATATACATCGGACATTTGAGTGCAGAACAAGTTTATCACTATCAACCCACTAAATTAGCAGCAATCGAAGCTAAGTGGGAAACTTCACCAGCGGGAGCGTCAGCAGATTGGACTTTGCTAGCTTTGCCTAATGAAAAAGCCCAAAAAAATGACTGGGAAATTAGCGTACCTAATGGCTTAGGATACGTTCTGGAATTCAAACAAAAACTCTCCGAACCCGTACTCGGATTGAAGGAATGGAAGCCAGAAGATAGACCCCGGATGGTGGGTTTAATCTACTATTGTTTCCGCATCATGTCCGGGATTGGATTCTTCTTTTTAGGATTGATGTTGTTCAGTATAATTCAGTGGATGCGAGGGAAACTTGCTGCTGAAAATATTAGCAGTCAACCTTGGCTGATGCGCGCTTGGGTATTAGCTGCTCCCCTGGGATATATTGCTGTAGAATCGGGTTGGATTGTGCGCTGTGTCGGCAGACAACCTTGGGCTTTATACGGGCAAATTCGCACTGCTGATGCGGTGTCAAATATCCCCGCCAGCAA
This sequence comes from Microcoleus sp. Pol11C2, assembly GCF_036701505.1. Taxonomy (NCBI): domain Bacteria; kingdom Bacillati; phylum Cyanobacteriota; class Cyanophyceae; order Oscillatoriales; family Microcoleaceae; genus Microcoleus; species Microcoleus sp. Pol11C2. The sequence continues at coordinate 62,990 of NZ_JAUBQX010000034.1, read as the reverse complement.
TGTTTTAACTTCTCTAAGTTTCTTTGCAGTTATTTACAGCTTTTTGTTTGTTTGTGCCTTGTATTTTGGCAGCAGAATTATCCGCCAAGGACCTAATTTAAGTCTGCCTGTGCCAGGTTTAGACAATGAACCTGCAATCGAAAGTGAACCTGCAGAACACATTCCCGATCAACGTCCCGTAGAAGCACAACAATAGGAGATTGTATGCAAGCTTTGGAGCATTTTCTCCCACAAGTTTGGTTTGTAGTTTTGGCTTTGTTTCTCCTGCTATATGTCATGCTAGACGGTTTTGACTTAGGAGTAGGAATTCTGTCTCTGACTGCTGATGACGAGGAACGCAGGGGCATTTTAATGACGAGTTTGGGCAACGTTTGGGACGCGAACGAAACGTGGCTGGTTTTAATGGGAGGCGCTTTATTTGGCGCATTTCCCCTCGCTTATGGCACGATTTTGACAGCGCTGTACATACCGATTTGCATGATGCTTTTTGGTTTGATATTTCGGGCTGTAGCCTTTGAGTTTCGCGAGCATTCTAATCGCAAATTACTCTGGAATTATGCCTTTGGTGCTGGCAGTTTTTTAGCAGCTTTAGCTCAAGGATTTGCCTTGGGTGCCGTGCTCGAGGGTATTGCGGTTGATGAAGCCGGCCACTTTGTAGGCTCTACTTGGGATTGGCTGGATTGGCGATCGATCTTGGTGGCTTTGACACTGATTCAAGGCTATGTTTTGATCGGTTCAACCTATCTAATTATGAAAACGGAGGGCGAACTGCAAACAAATCACTATCGCACGGCTAAAATTGCGGCGGTGACAACTTTAATCGGAGCGATTTTAATTACGATCGCCACTCCGATTTTTTACGAAAGTGCTAGATCCAGGTTGTTCGACAAACCGCTAGTTTATGTCTTTGCCACGATTCCTTTTCTGGGGGTGATGTTGGTGGGACTGCTGCTGAAAAGTCTCGCAAATAAAGAAGAACGCACGCCGTTTATCTGGACGATTTTGATTTTTTTGCTTACTTTCATCGGTTTGGGCTTGATTGTTTTTCCCTATATTATTCCATCGCAAATCACGATTTACCAAGCCGCAGCTTCGCCCAGCGCCCTGGTGTTTATGATTGTGTTTATGGGCGTTCTGCTCCCGATTATGATTTTTTACAACATCTACAATTATGTTGTGTTTCGGGGTAAGGTTGTCGGCGGCCACTACGGCGAATAAAGCATAATAAAACTGCAGATAACGCAAATATACGCAGATAAGCTCAACACTAGATCCGGGTTTATCTGCGTATATTTGCGGTTGAAAATTACAAATTATTGTTTTCCAATACCATCACAACTTACGCAACCATACTATACATAACTTAGGGCTAATAGTGCAGAATAGGGAAAGAAACTGGTCGAGAATTAGCGATCGCACGTCATGCACTTTGAAATTTTATATTTGAGATTGCTCGCACGGATGAGTACGGGGTTTGCGATCGGGATGGGGAGATTTTTTCACAGGTACGCGGATGAATCCGGATGCTTGCGACTAAATTGCTTTCGCTCAAATAATAGTTGATAAACTTTGGGAAAAAATTAAAATTAATTCTGTCCCTAGCGAGGGTGCATAGTTTGCGATCGCTATCTTTGTAAAATAATAAAATACAATAGAATGCAAGGTTTTAATTTAAGAGTTGTACAATAAACGGTTAATAACTTATGGATGCGCTCGCAAATTTGTTAGGTTATGAGATTACAGAGAAACTTTATGTAGGTACACGTACCCTAGTCTATCGAGGCATCCGTACCCGTGACCAATACCCAGTGGTAGTCAAACTGCTGCGAAACAAATACCCCACCTTCAACGAGCTCGTCCAGTTTCGCAACCAATATACCATTGCCAAAAATCTCGACTTCCCTCACCTCGTCAAACCCCTGACGCTGGAAGTATACCAGAATAGCTATGTTCTAGTAATGGAGGACTTTGGCGGAATCTCCCTATCTACTTATCTCAAAACCGCAACAAATGAAACCGAACCGTCTCAAGTTTTACCTTTAGCAGAATTTCTCCAACTCGCCATACAACTAACAGACATTATCCACTATCTATACCAAAAGCGAGTCATTCACAAAGATATTAAACCCGCTAATATTCTCATTAATCCCGACACCAAAAAAATTCAACTAATTGACTTTAGTATTGCATCCCTCCTACCACGAGAAACCCAAGAAATCCAGAATCCCAATATCTTAGAAGGAACATTAGCCTATCTCTCTCCCGAACAAACAGGACGGATGAATCGAGGTATTGACTATCGTAGTGACTTTTATTCCCTGGGTGTGACTTTTTATGAATTGTTGACAGGAAGGTTGCCATTTATCTCTGATGATGCGATGAAATTGGTGCATTGCCATCTCGCTAAACACTCGATACCCATCCATCAAATAAATCCAGAAGTTCCCCTAATTTTATCGAAAATTGTCCGTAAGCTGATGGCGAAAAATGCCGAAAAACGCTATCAAACTGCATTAGGAATCAAGCACGATTTAGAAAATTGTTTATTTCAGTTACAAAAAACAGCCAAGATAGAAAATTTTGAACTCGGAAAGCGAGATATTAGCGATCGCTTTACTATCCCCGAAAAGCTCTACGGTAGAGAAAAAGAAGTTGCTCAACTATTAGCTGCCTTTGAGCGAGTTAACCTGGGAGCAACAGAAATGATGCTAGTAGCAGGTTTTTCGGGAATTGGGAAAACCGCCGTTATCAATGAAGTTCATAAACCTATTGTCCGTCAGCGCGGTTATTTTATCAAAGGCAAATACGATCAATTTCAACGCAACATTCCCTTCAGTGCCTTTGTGCAAGCCTTCCGCGACTTAATGGGTCAATTGCTATCAGAATCGGATACCCAACTGCAAACATGGAAAATCCAGATTTTAGCAGCAGTGGGAGACAACGGACAAGTCTTGATTGACGTAATTCCTGAGTTAGAACGCATCATTGGCGCTCAACCCCCTGCACCATACCTGTCGGGAAGTGCGGCACAGAATCGCTTTAATCTGCTCATGCAGAATTTTGTGCAAGTTTTCACGAGCAAAGAACATCCTTTAGTGATGTTTTTGGATGACTTGCAATGGGCGGATTCAGCCTCCCTGAATTTGCTACAATTATTGATGATGGATACAGGATATTTATTAGTATTGGGTGCCTATCGAGATAATGAAGTTTCGCCCGTGCATCCATTTATCTTAACAGTAGATGAGATAGTTAAAAGTGGGGCAAGAGTGAATACGGTTACTTTGCAACCGTTAAGCCAACCCGATATGAATTTGTTGGTGGCGGATACGCTGAATTGCGAATCATCTCTTGCCCAACCTTTGACAAAATTAGTATATCAAAAAACTCAGGGTAATCCTTTCTTTGCCAATCAGTTTCTCAAGGCATTACATGACGAGCAGCTAATTAGCTTTAATTGGGAGATTCGGCATTGGCAGTGTGATATTGCCCAAGTCAAAGCCTTAGCGAGCACTGATGATGTCGTTGAATTCATGGCTTGGCAATTGCAGAAGTTGCCGCCCGAAACTCAGGAGGTTCTCAAATTAGCTGCTTGTATTGGCTCCCAGTTTGATTTGAATACGTTAGTAATTGTCAGTGAGAAATCTGCGGGAATGACGGCTACTGCTTTATGGAAAGCATTGCAGGAAGGTTTGGTGATTCCCCTGACAAAAATCTATAAGTTTTTTACCCAATCGGATAGTGATGAAGTTTTCAAGGCTTCAGCTAATCCAACTTATCGATTTTTACACGATCGCGTCCAGCAAGCCGCATATTCACTAATTCCCGCTTCGCAGAAAAAAGCAACGCATCTCAAAATAGGACAGTTACTCCAGCAGAATTCCTCAGAGATAGAGCAAGAGAAAAAACTGTTTGATATTGTCGGGCATTTAAATCGAGGAATTGAGTTAATCGCCCAACCGAGCGAACGAGAAGTATTAGCTCAACTAAACTTAGCAGCCGGACGCAAGGCAAGAAGTTCTACCGCATACACTGCAGCAAGAGTTTATCTGCAAACGGGGATTGGGCTACTACAAGTAAATTGTTGGCAAAGTCAGTATGAATTGACTCTGAACCTCTATGTTGCAGCCGCCGAAGCTGCCTATTTGAATGGTGACTTTGACGGCATGGAGGAGATTGCAGAACTGGTTTTGCAAAAAGCTCAGTCGATTTTAGACAAAGTTAAAATTTACGAAATTCAGATTGCCGCACAGATAGCTCAGGGCAAGTCGTTAGCAGCCATTGCAGTAGCCACAGAAGCACTCGGACAATTAGAGGTTGAACTGCCCACCGAAGCTGACGAAGCATTAATTGGCCAAGCGCTACAAACCCTGGCCACCCAACTTGAGGGCAAACGGATTGAAGAACTAGCTGATCTGCCTGTTATGACCGATGCCAAGGCTGAGGCTGCCATGCAACTGTTAGCAATATTATTTGCACCCATTATCCAGGGAAGACCAGGTTTACTGCCCCTAGTGAGTTCCACGATGGTGAGTTTATCGCTCTCCTTTGGAAATACACCCGCATCAATTGTCGGATATGCGATTCACGGCATGGTGCTGTGTGCCTTTTTGGGAGAGGTTGAAACCGGCTACGGTTTGGGTAAATTGGCATTCTCATTGATTGAGCGCTTCAATGTGAGGGAATTCAAGTCCATAATTCTGGCTATGTTTGGGTTCTATATTCAGCATCACAAGGAAGCTCTCAGAGCAACGATACCGACGCTGAAAAATGGCTATCTAGCTGGTATGGAAACGGGTGATTTTGTCCACGCTGGCTACAGCATAATTAATCACTTTTACGCCCACTTTTTCAGTGGAGTTGAACTAGAAACTTTAGAAACCGAAATAGCAGTTTATAGCGCAGTCATGGTGCAGGCAAAGCAACATTCGGCCCAAGTTTATTTAGGGATGATGGGGCAGATAGTGCGGAACTTGAGGGAAACTGTAAGTCAACCGCATTGCTTAATCGGCGATGCCTACGATGAAACGGTGATGCTTCCTAAGCATCATCAGGACAACGAACTTGCGTTGAGCGCTTTTGCTTACATCTACAAACTGCTCCTTGCCTACTTGTTTGGCAATTATCCGGCTGCCCTAGACCACATTGTGCAAGCCGAACAGTATTTTATGGCAGTATCGGGAGTGATTGTTGTTCCCATTTTCCATTTCTATGTAGCTCTGACGCACCTGGCGCTCTTCCCCACCCAGTCAGAAATTGAACAAGCTGAAATTCTCGCGGAGGTAGAAATCCATCAAACGACTCTGCACAAGTGGGCGCAAAATGCTCCCATGAATCATTTGCATAAGTGGTATTTGGTTGAAGCAGAAAAGCATCGAGTTTTGGGTAATAAAGCTGAGGCGATTGAACACTATGACCGGGCTATCTCCCTTGCTAAAAAAAATCAATTCCTCAACGAAGAAGCCCTCGCCAACGAACTAGCAGCGAAATTCTACTTGGATTGGGGCAAAGAAAAAGTAGCTCAAGCCTACATGGTTGAAGCGTATTATTGTTATGCCCGATGGGGAGCTAAAGCCAAAATAGACGATTTGGAAAAACGTTATCCTCGCCTACTCGGTATTATCCTTCAGCAACCTCAATCCTTTACTTCCTTTAAAGAAACGATCGCCCGGGGAACAATTACTTATAATACCAACTCTTCTAGCAGCAACTCTGAATTTCTCGATTTGCCTACTCTGATCCAAGCCTCTCAAGCCATTTCTGGGGAGATTGAACTAGATAAACTCCTGACTACTCTCCTAAAAATAGCGATCGCGAATGCTGGCGCCACTAAGTGTGTCTTATTGCTCAAACAAAAACAGTATTTACAGGTAGTGGCTCTTGTAGTAGAGGGACAGGAACCTCAGCTATTACCATCAATACCTCTAGAATCAAGTCAGGATGTAGCAATTAGTTTGGTTAACACTGTCAAGCGTAGTTTAAAACCTTTGGTAATAGTGGATGCTAGGGTAAGTTCCCAGGTTGCGAGCGATCGCTATATTGAACAGCACCAGCCGATCAGTATTCTTTGTATTCCAATTCTTAATCAAGGGCAGTTGATAGGAGTTTTCTACCTAGAAAATAACCTGACGGTTGGCGCATTTACTAGCGATCGCATTGAAGTGCTAAATTTGCTGGCTTCTCAAGCTGCTATTTCCTTAGAAAATGCTCGTTTGTATCAAGAATCTCAACAAGCATTTACCGCTCTTAAACAGGCACAAATAACGATTGTTCAAAGCGAAAAAATGTCAGCTTTGGGAAACTTAGTGGCTGGGGTTGCTCACGAAATTAATAATCCAGTTGGTTTTCTAGTTGGCAATATTCAACCTGCCTTAGATTATATCAAAGATTTGTTTGGATTGCTCGATTTGTATGAACAAAAATATCCGCAACTCGATCCAGAGATTCAAGAGGAAATCGAGAACATCGATCTTGACTACATCCGGGAAGATTTACCGAAACTAATAGATTCGATGCGGGAAGGCGTGAAGCGGATTCGGGATATTAGTACCAGTCTACGGACATTCTCCCGTGCCGATACTAACTATCCCGTAGCTTGCAATATCCATGATGGCATCGATAGCACCATAATGATCCTCAAACATCGCCTCAAGGCTAACGATACTCGTCCAGAAATCAAAGTGATTAGGGAATATGGGCATTTGCCACCAGTGGAGTGTTATGCCGGACAGTTGAATCAAGTATTTATGAATTTGTTAAGTAATGCGATCGATGCTTTGGAGGAATCAAATCAAGGACGAAGTTATGCAGAAATCGTCAATCAAATTACCATTAGAACTGAAATCAATCACGATAAAAAACAAGCGAGGATTCGCATCAAAGATAACGGTGTGGGCATGAGTGAAGCAGTGCAAGAGAAGATTTTTGATGAATTATTTACTACCAAGGAAGTAGGGAAAGGAACGGGGTTGGGATTGGCGATAGCAAGGCAGATTGTAGTTGAGAAACACCGCGGTTCACTGAACGTCAATTCTACTCCGGGTCAAGGAACAGAATTTATTATCACCTTACCAATTAAGCCAGAACAAACAAGTTAACTTTTCCCTAACATTCAGCCTCATTTAGCCAACCACTCACTCAGCTATTTTCCAACAACCCACAATGGCTATAAATCATTCCGCTCAAAACCACAACCTTCCTACAAACGTTCTAATTCTCAACTATCAAATTATCGAAACAGTTTACTCAGGAAGTCGCACCTTAGTTTATCGGGCTATTCGTACCAGTGACCAATTACCTGTGGTCATCAAACTGTTGAAAAACGACTATCCCACCTTTAGCGAACTCGTGCAGTTTCGCAATCAATATACCATTGCTAAAAATCTTAACTCACCTCTGATTGTCCAAACTTATAGCCTGGAACCCTATCAGAATGGTTATGCGCTGGTAATGGAAGACTTTGGGGGAATTTCTCTTAAGGACTGGGCGCAGAAAGGGAACTATACACTCTCATTGAGAGAATTTTTGGAAATCGCGCTCTCACTGTGCAATACCTTAGATATATTGTATCGTCATCGCATTATTCATAAAGACATTAAACCCAGCAATATCTTAATTAATCCCGACACCAAACAAGTCAAATTAATCGACTTTAGTATTGCATCTTTGCTACCACGAGAAACCCAAACACTAATCAATCCCAATGTCTTAGAAGGAACACTAGCTTACATTTCCCCAGAACAAACTGGCCGAATGAATCGGGGGATTGACTATAGGACTGACTTTTATTCTCTAGGTGTTACCTTCTACGAATTACTGACAGGAGAGTTACCTTTTAAATCCAAAGATCCGATGGAGTTGGTGCATTGTCATATTGCTAAAGTAGCACCCTTAGTACATGAAATTAACCAACAAGTCCCGTCTGTACTATCAGAAATAGTTAGTAAGTTGATGGTAAAAAATCTCGATAATCGCTATCAGAGTGCATTAGGAGTAAAGTGGGATTTAGAGAAATGTTTAACTCAAATTCAAGAAAGGGGGCAAATTGAATACTTGGAAATTGCTCAAAAAGATGTAAGCGATCGCTTCATCATTCCCGATAAACTTTATGGAAGAGAAACCGAGGTATCAACTCTACTACAAGCATTCGAGCGAATCGCTAACCCCTCTGAATTTCCCCTTGCTAAGGAAGGAAATAGGGGGGTAGAAATGATGCTAGTAGCTGGGTTTTCGGGAATTGGAAAAACAGCAGTCATCAAGGAAGTTCATAAACCGATTGTGCGGCAACGCGGTTATTTTATTAAAGGTAAATTCGATCAATTTCAACGCAATATTCCCTTGACTGCATTTGTGCAAGCATTCCAAGATTTAATTGGGCAATTGTTAACCGAAAGTGATGCACAGATTCAGGACTGGAAAAACCAAATATTATCAGCAGTTGGAGAAAATGGGCAGATAATTATTGAAGTCATCCCCGAACTAGAAATAATTATCGGTCAACAACCACCTGTGATAGAATTATCAGGAACTGCGGCACAAAATAGATTTAATTTATTATTTCAAAAATTCACCCAAATTTTTACCACCTTAGAACATCCATTAGTGATATTTTTAGATGATTTACAGTGGGCAGATTCGGCATCGCTGAAATTAATGCAGCTTTTAATGGCTGATACAGGTCATCTGTTATTAATAGGTGCATACCGCGATAACGAAGTCAATGCAGCACATCCATTAATGTTGACCTTGAGTGAACTCCAAAAAAGCCAAGCAACGATTAATACGATTAATTTAGCACCACTAAGCCCAAAAAAAGTAAATCAGTTAGTAGCTGACACCCTGAAATCGACCGAAAGTTTGACATGGCCTCTTTCTCAACTGATATTTCAGAAAACCAAAGGAAATCCATTTTTTGCTACGCAATTTCTCAAAGCCTTACATCAAGAGCGACTAATTCAATTTAACTACCCCTCTCTATCCCCCACCCCCCTTTCATCCTCCCTTACCAAGGGGGGACAGAGGGAGGTACAAGGGGGCTGGGAATGTGACATTGCACAACTAAATCAGCTTGCGGTTACAGATGATGTCGTTGTCTTTATGGCATTACAATTAGGAAAGCTACCGCTCTCAACTCAACAGATTTTGCAGTTAGCTGCTTGTATTGGCAATCAGTTTGATTTAGCAACATTGGCAATTGTTTCGCAACAATCTCAAATTGAGACGGCTGCTGCTTTGTGGAAAGCATTACAAGAAGGGTTGATTTTACCAGTTGGTGAGGTTTATAAGTTTTATGTAGGGCAAGAAAATCCAGCATTTCCTCAACAAAATTCTCAGAAGGTTATCTACAATTTTTTACATGACAGAGTACAGCAAGCTGCTTATTCGCTGATTCCCGACGATCAAAAACAACTGACGCACTTAAAAATTGGGCAATTGCTTTTAAGTGTAATGAGCAAGACAGAAAAAGAGGAAAAAATCTTTGATATTATCAATCAATTAAACAAAGGAGCCGATTTAATTGTCTCAGAAACAGAACGTGCGGAATTAGCAAAGCTAAATTTAGCTGCTGCACAAAAAGCCAAATCTGCAACCGCTTACATCGCAGCAATTGAATACGCCACTAAAGGCATACAACTTCTCACAGTAAATTGTTGGCAACAATACTATGATATAACCTTGGCTCTACATGATTTAGCAGCAGAAGTAGCTTGTCTAAGCGGTGAGTTTAGACGAATGGAACAGATAGTCGAGCTGGTAGTACAAAATGCTCGTCAATTACTAGACAAAGTTAAGGTCTATGAAGTGACAATTTTAGCTGACGTAGCCCAGAGCCAACAGCCCAAAGCTATTAAAACCGCTCTTTATATTTTGAAATTATTTGGAATATCGTTTCCAGAGCAGCCCACTGACACAGAGATTAATCAAAGTTTGCAACAGGCTCAAGATGTATTAAAAGGAAAAGATTTAGAAGATTTGTTGGCACTACCTGAGATGATAGACCTTCAAGCTCGGGCAGTGATGCGAATTTTAGGAACCGTGACAGCAGCAGTCTATCAAGCGATTCCAAAACTACTGCCGTTAATCGTCTGCAAGCAAGTTAGGTTATCAGTTGAATATGGTAATGCTGCTGTCTCAGCGCAGGCTTATGCTTGGTATGGAGTAATTTTGTGCGATTTGGGGCAAATAGATTTAGGTAATCGCGTTGGTCAACTGGCAATGGAACTACTATCACGTTTCCAGAATAGAGAATTTAAAGCCAGCACCATTAACATGGTTTATCCGTTTGTAAAGCCTTGGAAATATCATATTCAAGATTCACTTGCTCCTTTACTGGACGGATACCACAGTGGTCTAGAGATGGGTACTTTAGAATATGCTGCTTACTGTGCATACAATTACTGCTCGCTGTCCTTTTTTCTAGGAAAAGATTTGTCAATCCTAGAACCAGAGATGAAGGTTTACAATCAGGCATTAACTCAACTCAAACAGGAAGTCGCTCATAATTATCTTAGAGTCTTTTATCAATCCGTCTTAAATTTGCTCGATCAGAGCAAGTGTCCTTGGGAAATTCAAGGTGTAATCTATGACGAAAACATCATGTTTCCCTTGCATCAGAATGCTAACGATCTTTACGCAATGGGAACACTATCAATCAATAAATTAATTCTTTGTTACTTGTTTAATGAGTGGGAGCAAGCAATTAAAGTGGCAGTTGATGCCAAACAATATTTGAGCGGAATATCCGGCAGTTTTATGGTTCCGGTGTTTCACTTTTACGATTCTTTGGCTTATCTTGCTATATTACCCAACGCTCAAAGTAGAGAATGCGATGCCTTCGGCGGCCTTCGCCAATCCCTTCCCCAGGAAGTTATTAGCAACCAGAAAAAACTCAAACAATGGGCAGATCATGCACCCACAAACCATTTACACAAATTTTATTTGGTGGAAGCAGAACAGTATCGGGTGTTGGGGCAGATGTATGAAGCAATGGATTACTACGATCGCGCTATAGCCTCTGCCAAAGAAAACACATATATCCAAGAAGAAGCACTAGCGAATGAACTTGCCGCCAAATTTTACCTCAATGGGGGGAAAGAAAAACTTGCCCAAGCATATATGCAAGAAGCATATTACTGCTACGCGCGTTGGGGTGCGAAAGCCAAAGTTGCTGACCTCGAAAAACGCTATCCCCAACTTCTCGCCCCCATCCTCCAGCAAACCCGTTCTCCCCTGTCAGCTAAAGAAACTATCTTCACATTGGGGAGTGTCACTTCTACCAATTACCCCACTTGCCACAGTAGCAGTGCCTCTGGAACTCTAGATTTAGCTGCCATTCTTGAAGCTTCTCAAACTATCTCAGGCGAAATTGAACTGTCCAAACTGCTTTCATCATTGCTTTCTATTGTTATTGAAAATGCGGGGGCTGATAAATGCGTGTTAATGCTTTTGCGAGACAATCGCCTGCTGATTAAAGGGTCAATTTCTACAGGGACGCAGCCAGTTGTGTTGCAAAGCCTTCCTGTTGATGATAGCCAGGATATTCCGCTGAAGCTGATTTACAAAGTCTTGCACAACAGGCAGACTGTTGTGCTGTTTGATGCCACGATCGATCCGATTTTGGCCAATGACCCTTATATTATTCGTCAGCAGCCTCAGAGTATCTTGTGCAGCCCGATTTTGCATCAAGGGAAATTGCTGGGCATTTTATATCTAGAAAATAATTTAGCGCAGGGGGCATTTACAAGCGATCGCGTCGAGATCCTCAATCTACTTTGCGCTCAAGCTGCTATCTCCCTAGAAAATGCCAGACTTTATGAACGGTCACAAACCTATTCCCAACAACTAGAACAAGCCTTACATGACTTGCAGCAAACCCAATTGCAAATGATTCAAAGCGAAAAGATGTCGGCCTTGGGAAACTTAGTTGCTGGCGTTGCTCATGAAATTAATAACCCTATCGGCTTTATTGCGGGCAATTTGAATGAAGCTAAGTCCACAGTTAAAGACTTAGTGGAGCATCTCAACCTCTATCGCGATCGCGCCCTAGAAACAGAGATTGCCGACCATGCCGAAGATATCGATTTAGACTATATTATCGAAGACCTGCCCAAAATCATCGACTCGATGCAACTGGGATGCGATCGCATTAAAAGTATCAGCACTAGCCTCCGCACGTTTTCTAGAGCTGACAAAGACTACAAAGCGCCCTTCAACATCCACGACGGCATAGACAGCACGATCTTAATTCTCAAATATCGATTGAAAGCCAACGATCGGCGACCCGCAATCGTTGTAGTGAAAGACTACGGCAATATTCCCGATATCGAATGTTTCCCCGGACAGCTTAACCAGGTGTTTATGAACATTCTAGCCAATGCAATCGATGCGTTGGATGAGTCCAACATTGGGCAAGATTTTGCGGGAATAAAGGCTAACCCTAATCGAATTAAAATTATCACTTCTGCGGAAAATCAACAGGTAAAAATTACCATTACTGATAATGGTAAGGGAATTAATGAAGAAGTTAAACCACAAATATTTGACCATTTATTTACTACCAAGGAAGTAGGGAAAGGAACGGGGTTGGGATTGGCGATCGCACGGCAGATAGTGGTTGAGAAACATGGAGGGGCGATCGAGGTAAATTCTCTATTGGGAGAAGGGACGGAGTTTACAATTTTATTGCCGATGAAAGGATAAGACTATCTGGATAGCTCGCCATATTTCTCTTCAAAAGTGAAAAGAAATAAAAGCGTTAGAGTCTTTCGCTTGGGGATTTCGCAGTTCTATTTTCCTCAGACTAAACCAATAAAAGTGTATAATTAGTTACAATAGTCAATGTCTGAGATGGGGTAATCCAGATGAGTGCAGCAGTGGATTTGACGAAGCGAGTTTCAGGATATCATCTGGTTGAGCAATTATACTGCGGTTCCAGAACCCTAGTTTATCGAGCTATCCGAGAAACAGACCAGATTCCGGTTGTCATTAAACTATTAAATCGAGACTATCCCAGCTTCAGCGAACTGCTGCAATTCCGCAACCAGTATACCATCGCCAAAAATCTATGCCTGCCTGGAGTCGTAGAACCCTACAATTTAGAGTCCTATCGCCACAGCTATGCCCTAGTGATGGAGGATTTTGGCGGTATTTCTCTACGAGACTACGCCCAAAAGCAAGCGCTGACTCTGGCAGAAATCTTGGAAATTGCCATTCAAATAACTGACATTCTCCATGGACTCTATCGGCATCGAGTCATTCACAAAGATATTAAGCCAGCTAACGTCCTGATTCATCCCGACACTAAACAAGTAAAACTGATTGACTTTAGCATCGCCTCGCTACTGCCGAGAGAAACTCAAGAGATTCAAAATCCCAACGTTTTAGAAGGAACCCTCGCTTATATTTCTCCCGAACAAACCGGACGAATGAACCGAGGCATCGACTACCGCACCGACTTTTATTCTCTGGGAGCCACCTTTTACGAACTGCTGACAGGAAAACTGCCATTTGAATGTGACGACCCCATGGAGTTGGTTCACTGCCATATTGCGAAAAAACCTCCTGCAATAAACAGCCAAGAAATCCCGCAGGTGGTTTCGGATATGGTGATGAAGCTGATGGCAAAGAATGCCGAAAAACGCTATCAAAGTGCCTTGGGATTGAAGTATGACTTAGAACGGTGTTTGCAGCAGTACCAAGAAACTGGAAAGATTGAAACATTTGAGTTAGGAACGCGGGATATATGCGATCGCTTCCTGATTCCCGAAAAACTCTACGGTCGAGAACGAGAAATACAGCAACTTTTAGAAGCTTTTGAACGAGTAGCACAAGGAAACAGCGAAATGATGCTCGTTGCAGGCTTTTCCGGCATAGGAAAAACCGTTGTCGTCAATGAAGTTCACAAACCCATTGTCCGACAGCATGGCTATTTCAGTAAAGGTAAATTTGACCAGTTCAATCGCAATATTCCCTTTTCGGCATTTGTGCAAGCATTCCGCGATTTAATGACACAATTGCTCAGTGAAAGCGAGCTCCAGATCCAAGCATGGAAAACCAAAATTTTAGCAGCCATTGGTGACAACGGACAAGTCATTATTGAAGTCATTCCCGAACTAGAACGGATTATCGGACAACAACCCGCAGCCCCTGAATTGTCGGGGATTGCCGCTCAAAATCTGTTCAATTTGCTATTCCAAAAATTTATTTCTGTCTTCACCACCAAAGAGCATCCCTTAGTGATGTTTCTGGATGACTTACAATGGGCGGATTCGGCATCTTTAAAGTTGATGCAGTTGCTCATAGGTGAATCCCAGTCCAGTCACCTGCTACTAATTGGAGCCTATCGAGACAATGAAGTTACCGCTGCCCATCCCTTGATGTTGACTTTAGATGAAGTCACTAAAACAGGGGCAACTGTCAATACCATCACACTTGCACCTCTGGCTCGAACCAGTTTGAATCAATTAGTAGCAGATACGCTGACTTGTTCTCCTAACTTAGCAGAACCGCTGACGGAGTTGGTGTATCAGAAGACCAAAGGAAACCCATTTTTTGCGACGCAGTTTCTCAAGGCATTGCATCAAGATGAATTGATTATTTTTGATATTAAAGCCGGATATTGGCAGTGCGATATTAGCAAAATTACCGAAGCAGCACTGACGGATGATGTAGTTGAATTCATGGCGCAGCAGTTACAGAAATTGCCAGTGGAAACTCAGGAAGTTTTAAAATTAGCAGCTTGCATTGGCAATCAGTTCGATCTGACAACATTAGCAATTGTTTCGGAAATCTCGGAGACGGGAACGGCAACGGCTTTGTGGAAAACTTTACAGGAAGGTTTTGTTTTACCTCAGAGTGAGATTTATAAATTTTATGTATGGGAAGAAGAAAAGATCGATCGAGCTACTTCTCAAACGGTTGCCTATCGCTTCTTGCACGATCGCGTCCAGCAAGCCGCTTATTCTTTGATTCCGGAAAAAGAACGCGCGATCGCCCATTATCAAATCGGGCAACTGCTGCTGCAACAGATTTCACCAGAAGCTAGAGAAGAACGCATTTTTGAATTAGTCAATCAATTAAATTACGGCACGACGCTGGTTGTCGAAAAAACAGAACGATACGATTTAGCACAACTCAACCTCATTGCTTGCCGCAAAGCGAGATCGGCAACTGCCTATCAAGCAGCCCGCGAATATGCCACAGTGGGGCTGCAACTGCTGGGAACAGACGCTTGGGAACGGCATTACGAAATGACCCTATCCCTGCACGACTTAGCTGCCGAGGTGGCTTTTTTGGCCGGCGATTTTGAGCAGATGCACCAGTGGATTGAAGCGGTGATTCATCATGCGAAAACACCTTTAGAACAGGTGCAAGTTTACCAAGTCAAAATCCAAGCATTGGTCGCCCACAATAAATTTGTCGAGGCGATCGCGATCGGTCAATCGGTCTTCCAAATGTTAGGCGTAAACCTACCAAATGAACCAACCCTAGACGATATTCGGCAGGTGAAGCAAGAAATTGATGCCCTAATTGAAGGTCGCTCCATTGAATCATTCTTTCATCTGCCAAAAATGACCGACCCTCAGCAATTAGCCATTATGCAAAATGCGGCTCGGCTGACACCCGTCTGTTATATGTCAGGAACAAAGCTTTATTTCCTGGTTGTAGCGCTCCAGGCTAAGTTGTCCATCCAATTTGGCAATAGTCCGGTTTCCGCTTTTTGCTATGTGGGTTACGCCTTCCAACTGAGGATGCTGTGGGGCGATATGACAATGGTGCCTCAGTTTGGGCAATTAGGATACCAACTCGCCTTAGAACCCGATGCCAAAAACATTCGAGCCGCAACCGCCATGTTAATGGGGGCATATGTGGGTTCTTGGACGATCCACCTGCAAGAAACGCTGCCGATTCTTCTCGATGGCTATCAAGCTGGATTAGAAACAGGCAATCTAGAATTTATGGGCTACGACGCCCAGTTGTACTGTTTCAATGCTTATTGGTACGGTCAACCCCTCCCTGAACTCGAACCGCAAATTCGCGCCTATTACCAACAGTTGTGCGACCTCCACCAAGTCACAGCAGCAAACTGTGTGTTGGCATACTTGCAGGCGGCTCAAATTCTCTTGGGTCAGTCAGAGGAAGAAATTCCCTTACGCCAGGATGCCTATGAAGAAGAAGTCCTGGCTCAGGCAAAAGTCGATTTTTACCGACTATCCTTCTTCTACTTGTATCGATTCACATTAAATTACTGGTTGGAAGACTTTGCTAAAGCCGAACACGATGCCGCTCAAACGCGACACTATTTGGCTGGAGGGATGGGAAGTATTGTTGAACCGATCTTCTACTTCTATGATTCTCTGAACCTGCTGGCTACTGCGCCCGAATCGATGTCTCAGTCAGAGCCGCGATGGCAGCGAATCGAAGAAAATCAAGCCAAGCTCAAAGACTGGGCAGATTATGGCCCCATGAATTACTTGCACAAATATCATTTAGTTGAAGCCCAAAAAAATTGCGTTCTTGCTCGCAAAACAGAAGCTTTAGAATTTTACGATCTAGCAATTAAAGGAGCTAAGGAAAACGGTTATATCCAAGAGGAAGGATTAGCCAACGAACTCGCGGCCAAATTCTACTGGGAGTGGGGCAAAGAAAAAGTCGCCGCCAGCTATATGCAGGAGGCGTATTACTGTTATGCCCGTTGGGGTGCACTAGCTAAGGTTGAAGACTTAGAAAAAAGGTATCCCCAATTACTTCATCCCATCCTGAATCAGCCCAAACTCCGCTTTAATCCTCTAGAGACGCTGGCAACGATTAGCCACTCTTCGCAGACTTCCAGTAATAGCAGCACCAGTATTTCCGAGGCCCTAGATTTCGCATCTATTGTGCAAGCTGCTCAAGCTTTATCCAGTAAAATTCAGCTTGATGAATTGCTCGACACCCTCAACCAAATTATTTTAAAAACTTCGGGCGCAGAAACTTGTGCTTTGCTACTCCCCCATCAGGATGAATGGCAAATCCGGGCAATAACTCACATCAATCCAGATAACCAGACACCCACTACCCTGGTGCAAATTCAGCCTATACATGGCTCGGCGGTGATTCCGCTCAAGCTGGTTTATTATGTCAAACACACCCTGGAAACTGTGGTTATTGAAGGTGGCAAGACCGATATTCCGGGTTTAATGAATGACTGTACGCTCCAGTATCACTCTCAAAGTATGCTATGTACTCCGATTCTTGATCGCGGGAACTTAGTTGCGATACTTTATCTGGAACATAGCTCGACAAAAGGAGTGTTTACTCGCGATCGTCTCCTCGTCCTCAACTTCCTCTGCACTCAGGCTGCCATTTCCCTAGAAAATGCGCGATTGTATCAGCAAGCCCAGGACTACGCCCACCAGGTGGAACAATCTCAACTGCAATTAGTACAGAGCGAAAAAATGTCGGCGTTGGGGAATTTAGTGGCCGGGGTTGCCCATGAAATTAATAATCCAGTCGGATTTATTTCTGGTAATATTCATGAAGCGATCGCCGCCGTCAAAGATCTGACTACATACCTGCAAGTCTACCAAGAAAAATTTCCCCATCCTGGGGATGACATCGAGGATATAGCAGAAGAACTTGACATCGAATATCTCTTAGAAGATTTACCAAAAATGTTGAATTCGATGCAAATGGGGTGCGATCGCATCCAAGGCATCAGCACCAGTCTTCGTACCTTCTCCCGAGCCGACAAAGATTACAAAGTGCCTTTCAATATTCATGACGGAATTAACAGTACGATTTTGATTCTCAAACACAGATTGAAAGCGAACGAACAGCGTCCAGCTATTGAAGTTGTGAAAGAGTACGGGAACTTGCCCTCAGTGGATTGCTTCCCCGGACAATTAAATCAGGTGTTTATGAATATATTGGCAAATGCCATTGATGCACTGGAAGAATCAAATCGGGAACCGAGTTTAGAGAAGACTAAAGCCCCAGCCAATTGCATCACAATTCGGACAGAAATGAAGTCTAAGGAGTGGGTGACGATTCGCATTTATGACAACGGGCCAGGGATATCAGATGAGATAAAAGCTCAGATTTTTGACCACTTATTTACAACTAAAGGTGTGGGTAAAGGCACGGGATTGGGTTTGGCGATCGCACGGCAGATTGTGGTTGAGAAACACGGCGGTACAATCGAGGTAAATTCTGTATTAGGAGAAGGGACGGAGTTTACTGTATCATTGCCGATGAAATGATAAGACTAGGTAGGCTCTCATATTGGTAAAAACACTTCTTCTGGCTCCTTCCTTCTTCTTCTTTCCTCCTCTCTCCTGCCTCAAAATTTCAATTTAGGGCTGGGTTGCTTTCATTGAGATGCTCCCTAAGACTATCTTGATAGAGCGCCATCTTTCTGTTTAAAAGTGAAAAATCATAAAAGCGGTAGAGTCTGTCTGTTGGGGCTCTCGTAGTTCTATTTTCCTCAGACTCGACCAATAAAAGTGTATACTTACAATAGTTCGGACAGTTTTTATATAGCCCAATGGCTTATGCTCGCTTGACTTTGAGCCACGGTGGATAATTAAATCAATGTCAGCTCCACCCCTGAGGCGACATTTAATTCGACTTTTTTATGCTCCTTGCCCCGCGTAAGCTTGTAGAATCGTTCCCAAAACTGTGCGGAGTATTGATACTTAGTTACAAGAGTCAATGTCTGAGATGGAGTAATCCAGAGGAGTACCGCAGTGGATTTGACGAAGCGAATTTCTGGATATCATCTGGTTGAACAATTATACTGCGGTTCGAGAACCCTAGTTTATCGAGCTATCCGAGAAACAGACGAGATTCCGGTTGTCATTAAACTATTAAATCGAGACTATCCCAGCTTCAGCGAACTGCTGCAATTCCGCAACCAGTACACCATCGCCAAAAACCTACGTCTGCCGGGAGTCGTTGAACCCTACAATTTGGAATCCTATCGCCACAGCTATGCCCTAGTAATGGAGGATTGTGGCGGTATTTCTCTGCGAGACTATGCCCAAGAACGCAAGCTGACTCTAGCAGAAATATTGGAAATTGCCATTCAAATAACTGACATCCTTGACGGACTTTACCGAAACCGAGTCATCCACAAAGATATTAAGCCAGCTAACGTCCTCATACATCCCGAAACCAAACAAATTAAACTCATAGACTTTAGCATCGCCTCGCTACTGCCGAGAGAAACTCAAGAGATTCAAAATCCCAACGTTTTAGAAGGAACCCTCGCTTATATTTCTCCCGAACAAACTGGACGAATGAACCGAGGCATCGACTACCGCACTGACTTTTATTCTCTGGGAGCCACATTTTACGAACTGCTGACAGGAAAACTGCCATTTGAATGTGACGACCCGATGGAGTTGGTTCACTGCCATATTGCGAAAAAACCTCCTGCAATAAACAGCCAAGAAATCCCGCAGGTGGTTTCGGATATGGTGATGAAGCTGATGGCAAAAAATGCCGAAAAACGCTATCAAAGTGCCTTGGGATTGAAACATGACTTAGAAAAGTGTTGGCAGCAGTGCCAAAAAACTGGAAAAATTGAAAGCTTTGAATTAGGAAAGCGGGATATATGCGATCGCTTCCTGATTCCCGACAAACTCTATGGTCGAGAAAAAGAAGTTAATCACCTATTAGCTGCCTTTGAGCGAATCAGCACAGGTAGCACCGAAATGATGCTAGTAGCAGGTTTTTCGGGAATTGGGAAAACCGCCGTTGTCAATGAAGTTCATAAACCCATTGTCCGTCAGCGCGGTTATTTTATCAAAGGCAAATACGATCAATTTCAACGCAACATTCCCTTCAGTGCCTTTGTGCAAGCATTCCGCGACTTAATGGGTCAATTGCTATCAGAATCGGATACCCAATTGCAAAGATGGAAAACCCAGGTTTTAGCAGCAGTGGGAGACAACGGACAAGTCTTAATTGATGTGATTCCTGAGTTAGAAGGCATAATTGGCGCTCAACCTCCTGCAACAGAATTGTCAGGAAGTGCCGCCCAAAATCGCTTTAATCTGCTCATGCAGAATTTTGTGCAAGTTTTTACAAGCAAAGAACATCCTTTAGTGATGTTTTTGGATGACTTGCAATGGGCGGATTCAGCCTCCCTAAATTTGCTACAACTATTGATGAGGGATACAGGATATTTATTAGTATTGGGGGCCTATCGAGATAATGAAGTTTCGCTTGTGCATCCATTTATCTTAACAGTGGATGAGATAGTTAAAACTGGGGCAACAGTGAATAGGATTACTTTGCCAGCGTTAAGCGAACCAGATATGAATTTGTTGGTGGCAGATACGCTAAATTGCAACTCATCCCTGGCCCAACCTTTGACAAAATTAGTGTATCAAAAAACTCAGGGAAATCCTTTCTTTGCTATTCAGTTTCTCAAGGCATTACATGACGATAAGCTAATTAGCTTTAATTGGGAGATTCGGCATTGGCAGTGTGATATTGCCCAAGTCAAAGCCTTAGTGTTCACTGATGATGTCGTTGAATTCATGGCATTGCAATTGCAGAAGTTGCCGCCAGAAACTCAGGAGGTTCTAACATTAGCTGCTTGTATTGGAGCGCAGTTTGATTTGAATACGTTAGTAATTGTCAGTGAGCAATCTGCGGGAATGACGGCTACTGCTTTATGGAAAGCATTGCAGGAAGGTTTGGTGATTCCCACGACAAAAATCTATAAGTTCTTTACCCAATCGGATAGTGATGAAGTTTTCAAGGCTTCAGCTAATCCCACTTATCGATTTTTACACGATCGAGTCCAACAAGCTGCCTATTCTCTGATTCCCGATGAGCTAAAAACCGCAACTCACCTCAAAATAGGACGGTTACTGCTCGAAAATTTATCGAAGATTGAGCTTGAGGAAAAACTGTTCGATCTTGTAGGGCATTTGAATTTAGGAATTGAGTTAATTGCTCAATCAAGGGAACGGCAAGAATTAGCTCAACTGAATTTGCAAGCTGGAGTGAAGGCGAGAAATTCGACAGCTTACGCCGCAGCAAGAGTTTATTTACAAACTGGAATTGAGTTACTGACAGCTAACTGCTGGCAACATCAGTATGAATTAACTTTGAATCTGTATGTGGCATCGGCTGAAGTGGCCTATTTGAATGGTGACTTTGAGGAAATGGAACAGCAAGCCGGAGTGGTGTTGCGATCCGCTCAAACCATACTAGACCGAGTGAAAATTTATGAGATCCAAATCAGCGCACTCACAGCGCAGAGTCAGATGTTGGAAGCAATATCTGTTGGCAAAAATGCGCTGGTAGAATTAGGGGTTGAGTTCTCATCTGAACCTGATGAAGCCTTGACAGGCAAAGCACTACAAACCCTTGGCGCTCGCCTTCAGGGTAAACAGATTTCAGAACTGATTAACCTCCCTGCGATGAGCGACTCAGAGACAATTGCAGCGATGCAACTATTAGCCATGTTGTTTTCAGCGATTTTTTCAGCCTCTCCTGCCTTGCTACCTCTGTATTGCTCCACAATGGTGAGTCTATCTCTCCAATTTGGAAATGCGCCCGCATCAACAATCGGATATGTAGGTTATGGCATGGTGTTATCTGCTTTTTTAGGAGAAGTAAAAACAGGTTATGATTTCGGGCGATTGGCACTGAACTTAGTCACTCAGTTGAATGTACGGGAATTTAAGTCCTCCGCTTTACTGTTTTTTGGCGCTTTCCTCCAGCATCGTCAAGAACCACTGAGGGCAGTAATACCAACTCTCAAAGATAGCTATTTAGCGGGGATGGAAACAGGTGATTTCCTCAATGCTGGCTACAGTATAGCTATTTGTTTTTACGATCATCTATTCGGTGGAGTGGCTCTGGACGATTGGGTACTAGAAATAAAAAATTACTGTGTTGTCTTAGCGACTCTGAAGCAAGATTCTCCTCTGGCTTACCTAAAGGCAACACAACAAACGGCGCAGAACTTGACGGAAATTGTCAAGCAACCGGATTTATTAATCGGTACTGCCTACGATGAAACTGTGATGTTTCCTAAGCAGTATCAAAATAACGAACTCACTGTCCTTGCTGTTGTTTATATCTATAAACTGATGCTTGCCTATATTTTTGGCAACTACACCAATGCCCTAGACTACCTTACACAAGCTAACCGCTATTTGATGGGAGCGACAGGAATGATTCAAATTCCTGTTTTTCATTTCTATGCTGGCTTAACCTACCTGGCACTATGCTATATGGAGTCAGAAAGTGAGCAAGCAAACACTCTTGGCAGGATGGAAATTCATCAAACGAATATTACTCAATGGGCGGATCATGCCCCCATGAATCACCAACATAAAGTTGACTTAATCAAGGCAGAAAAATGTCGAGTGTTAGGACACAAAGCAGAAGCAAGTGAGCTATACGACAAGGCAATTTCTGGAGCCAAAGCCAACGAATACATCCAAGAAGAAGCACTGGCCAATGAACTAGCCGCCAACTTTTACCTCGACTGGGGTAAACAGCGCATTGCCCAGGAATACATGACAAACGCCTACTATGGCTATGCTCGTTGGGGCGCTAAAGCCAAAGTCGCCGACTTAGAAAAACGCTATCCTCAACTACTGGCTCCCATCTTCCAGCAAACCCGTTCTCCCCTCTCCCCTCACGAAACTATCTTCACATTGGGAAGTGTCACTTCCACCAGTTCTCCCAGTTCCAGCAGTAGCAGCGTCTCTGTAGCTTTAGATTTAGCTGCGATTCTCAAAGCTTCCCAAACTCTTTCTGCCGAAATCGAATTGGAAAAACTGCTGGCATCGTTGCTGAGAATTGTCATCGAAAATGCGGGGGCTGATAAATGCGTGTTAATGCTCTTGCAAGACTCGCGCCTGCTAATCAAAGGGTCAATTAGCGTGGGGATGGAGCCAGTCGTGTTGCAGCGCCTTCTGGTTGAAGACAGTCAAGAAATTCCTCTGAAGCTAGTTTACAAAGTCAAGCACGATAGGCGAACTGTTGTACTGATTGATGCGACGACCGATCCTACTTTAGCCAATGACCCATACATCATGCGTCAGCAGCCTAGGAGTATCTTGTGCAGCCCGATTTTGCATCAAGGTAAATTGATAGGCATTTTATATCTGGAAAATAATTTAGCGGCGGGGGCGTTCACGAGCGATCGGGTTGAAGTGCTGAATCTAATTTGCTCTCAAGCTGCCATATCTTTGGAAAATGCCCGTCTTTATCAAGAATCCCAACAAGCCCTTACAGACCTCAAACAGGCACAACTAAAAATAGTCCAAAGTGAAAAAATGTCGGCATTGGGCAATTTAGTAGCTGGGGTCGCTCACGAAATCAACAACCCTGTAGGCTTCCTTGCTGGCAACATTACCCCTGCTTTAGATTACATTAATGATTTGTTTGGATTGCTCGATCTATTTGAGCAAGAATATCCTAATTACACTGCGGCAATTCAAGAGGAAATTGAAGCGATAGACCTCGATTATATCCGGGAAGACTTACCAAAGTTAGTGGGTTCCATGAGGGAAGGAGTGAAGCGAATCAAAGGCATCAGCACCAGTCTTCGCATCTTTTCCCGTGGCGATAGCGATCGCCCCGTTGCCTGCAATATCCACGACGGGATTGATAGCACAATTATGATCCTCAAACATCGCCTCAAGGCAAACGACACTCGCCCTGAGATTCGGGTAATTAAAGAGTATGGTGATTTACCGGAAGTAGAATGTTATGCAGGACTGATCAATCAGGTATTTATGAATTTGTTGGCTAATGCGATAGATGCTTTAGAAGAATCAAATGCGGGACGTAGTTATGCTGAAATCAAAATTAATCATAATCAAATTATTATCAACACTGAATTATCGGAAGCTCAGCAGAAAGCAATAATTCGTATCAAAGATAACGGTATTGGCATGAGTGAGACGGTGAGGCAGAAGGTTTTTGATGATTTATTTACTACCAAGGGAGTAGGGAAAGGCACGGGATTGGGATTGGCGATCGCACGGCAGATTGTGGTTGAGAAGCACGGCGGTACAATTGAGGTAAATTCTGTATTAGGAGAAGGGACGGAGTTTACGATATCATTGCCTACAAACGGATGAAGTTAATTATACGAGCGCCGCATTTAACCCTTACACATAGAGGCGCACATTAATTTTTAGCAGTCAATATTTGAGATGAGGATAGCCAAAATGAATGCAGGTATAGATTTAACCAGTCCAATTGCCGGATACCGTCTAATCGAGCAACTGTACAGTGGTTCTAAAACCCTGGTTTATCGAGCCATTAGAGAAATTGCTCAGCTTCCAGTTGTCATTAAACTATTAAATAAAGACTATCCCAGTTTCAGCGAACTGCTGCAATTCCGCAACCAGTATACCATCGCCAAAAACCTACGTCTGCCGGGAGTCGTTGAACCCTACAATTTGGAATCCTATCGTCACAGCTATGCCCTAGTAATGGAGGATTTTGGCGGTATTTCTCTGCGAGACTATGCCCAAGAACGCAAGCTGACTCTAGCAGAAATATTGGAAATTGCCATTCAAATAACTGACATCCTGGACGGACTTTACCGAAACCGAGTCATCCACAAAGATATTAAGCCAGCTAACGTCCTCATACATCCCGAAACCAAACAAGTCAAACTGATTGACTTTAGCATCGCCTCGCTACTGCCGAGAGAAACTCAAGAGATTCAAAATCCCAACGTTTTAGAAGGAACCCTCGCTTATATTTCTCCCGAACAAACTGGACGAATGAACCGAGGCATCGACTACCGCACCGACTTTTATTCTCTGGGAGCCACATTTTACGAATTGCTGACAGGAAAACTGCCATTTGAATGTGACGACCCGATGGAGTTGGTTCACTGCCATATTGCGAAAAAACCTCCTGCAATAAACAGCCAAAAAATCCCGCAGGTGGTTTCGGATATGGTGATGAAGCTGATGGCAAAAAATGCCGAAAAACGCTATCAAAGTGCCAAGGGATTGAAACATGACTTAGAAAAGTGTTTGCAGCAGTGCCAACAAACTGGAAAAATTGAAAGCTTTGAATTAGGAAAGCGGGATATATGCGATAGCTTCCTGATTCCCGACAAAATTTATGGACGAGAAACCGAAGTAAAAACGCTCATTCAAGCCTTTGAAAGAGTCAGCGAAGGTGCAACAGAAATCATGCTAGTTGCAGGTTTTTCAGGGATTGGAAAAACCGCAGTTATAAACGAAGTTCATAAGCCCATTGTCCGTCAGCGCGGTTATTTTATTAAAGGCAAATATGACCAATTTCATCGCAACATTCCCTTCAGCGCCTTTGTGCAAGCATTCCGCGATTTAATGGGGCAATTGCTATCCGAATCAGATTGGCAATTAGAAACATGGAAAAGCCAGATATTAACTGCATTGGGAGACAACGGACAAGTCTTAATTGACGTAATTCCTGAGTTGGAAAATATTATCGGTAAACAGCCAGCCGCCCTTGAATTATCGGGAACAGCCGCCCAAAATCGCTTTAATCTCTTATTGCCAAAATTTGTGCAAGTCTTTACCAGTAAAGAACATCCGTTAGTCATGTTTTTAGATGACTTGCAATGGGCAGATTCCGCATCACTTAACTTGCTGAAATTATTGATGCAAGATGCTGGGTATCTATTAATATTAGGTGCTTATCGAGATAATGAAGTCTCCCCCGTACATCCATTCATTTTAACAGTGGATGAAATTGTCAAAAGTGGGGCAACGGTGAATACAATTACTTTACCACCGTTAAGGGAACTTGATATGAATCAATTAGTGGCAGATACACTAAATTGTGAATCATCCCTAGCCAAGCCTTTAACAAAATTGGTCTATCAAAAAACTCAAGGTAATCCTTTTTTTGCGACCCAGTTTCTAAAAGCATTACATGATGACAAGTTAATTAGCTTTGATTGCGAAATTCAATATTGGCAATGCGATATTGCCCAAGTGAAGGCCTTAGCAATTACTGATGATGTCGTTGAATTCATGGCATTGCAATTACAGAAATTGCCCAGAGAAACTCAGGATAGTCTCAGACTAGCGGCTTGTATAGGGGCGCAGTTTGATTTGAATACCTTAGCAATTGTCAGTGAGAAATCACCAGACAGTAGCGCCACAGCTTTATGGAAAGCCTTGCAGGAATGTTTGGTAATTCCTACTACCGAAATCTATAAGTTCTTTACCCAATCTGATAGCGAGGAAGTTTTCAATGATTCCGCTAATCCGACTTATCGATTTTTACACGATCGCGTCCAACAAGCGGCTTATTCATTGATTCCTGACGAGCAAAAACAGCAGACCCATTACCATATTGGGCAACTACTCCAACAAAACTTATCAGAGATAGAAAAAGAGGAAAAGCTGTTTGATATTGTCGGGCATTTAAATTTAGGAATTGAGTTCATGACTCAAGCAGAGGAACGGGAAGCCTTAGCCAGATTGAACTTAGCAGCCGGACAGAAAGCCAGAAATTCTACAGCCTATGCAGGCGCCAGAAGTTTTGTGAAAACAGGGCGGGAGTTACTCACTGAAAATTGTTGGCAAACTCAGTATGAATTAACCCTGAATCTTTATGTAGCTGCGGCTGAAACGGCTTACTTAAATGCCGATTTTAATGGCATGGAAGAAATGGCAGCCCAGGTTTTGCGATCGGCGAAAACAATACTAGATAAAGTCAAGATATTTGAGATTCAAATCAACGCACTGACAACTCAGAGTCAGATGTTAGAAGCGATCGCTATCGGCACCAATGCCCTAGCACAATTGGGGATTGAACTCCCCTATGAAACTGACGAAGCATTGACACGCATTGCATTACAAAACCTTGCCAACCAACTGGAGGGCAAACAGATCGAGGAACTGGTTAACCTTCCCGTGATGAGCGATCCTCGGACAATCGCGGCGATGCAATTGTTAGGCATCTTGTTTCCGGCTATTTTTATGGGAAATCCTGCCTTGCAGCCTCTGCTTTGTGCCACAATGGTCAGTATATCACTTCAATTTGGCAATGCACCAGCATCAACAATCGGGTATGTGGGTTATGGCATTGTGCTGTCTGGTTTTTTCGGAGAAGTAGAAAAAGGTTATCGCTTTGGGCGAGTAGCACTGAGCTTACTCAATCAGTTGAATTGGCCAGAATTTAAATGTATCACTTTACTTTGGTTTGGCTGTTTTATTCAGCATCGTCAAGAACCACTGAGGGCAACCATCCCAACTGCGAAAGAAGGGTATTTAGTCGGAATGGAAACAGGTGATTTTCTCAATGCTGGCTACTGCGTCAGTAGTTATTTATATAATAACTTTTTTTCGGGGGTAGAGATTGATGATTGGCACGCAGAAATAGAAAATTATTGTGCTGTCTTAACGACTGTGAAGCAATATTCTCCTATGTTTTACGTGAAGATGACACAACAGACGGTGCAGAACTTGAGGGAAATTGTCAATCAACCGGATTTGTTAATCGGTCAGGCTTATGATGAAACCGTGATGTTTCCTCAGCATAATCAGAATAGAGAGCTTACTGCACTCGCTCTTGCCTATAACTACAAACTAATGCTTGCCTATCTCTTTGGCCACTACACCAACGCCCTAGACTACATTGCTCAAGCAAGCCTCTATTTGAGGGTGGCGGCCGCAATGATTCATACTCCGGTTTTCCATTTCTATGCCGGGTTAACCTACTTGGCAGTCTGCTCTACGCAGTCAGAAATTGAGCAAGCCAACAGTCTCGCTTTGGCAGAAACCCATCAAACCACTTTGGCTCAATGGGCACACCAGGCGCCGATGAATCACAAACATAAAATTGACTTGGTAGAAGCAGAAAAATGCCGGGTTTTAGGCAAGAATTATGAAGCTGGAGATTGGTACGATCGCGCAATTGCCGGAGCCAAGAAAAACGAATATATCCAAGAAGAAGCTTTAGCTAACGAACTAGCTGCGAAATTCTACTTAGATTGGGGGAAAGAAAAAGTTGCACAATCTTACATGATTGAGGCGTATTACTGTTATTCGCGTTGGGGTGCAAAGGCTAAAGTTGCTTATTTAGAACAACACTATCCACAACTACTGAAAGCTATTCTCCAACCTGCTAATTTTGTCGCCACATCTGGAACAACCCTCAACCCCACCTGGATGAGAAGCCTAACTAGCGTCAGTAGTAGCGAGAATTTATGGTTAGATTTTCCAGCCGTAATGATGGCAGCACAAGCCATTTCACAAGAAATTGAATTAGAGAAACTGTTAGCCACTTTGATGCAGATTACGCTGGCGAATGGGGGAGCACAAATCGGTTGTTTAGTGCTTCGCCAAGACCGACAATGGTTAGTCGTCGCTCAAACCGCACAAAAGCAGACAAAAATATTAGAAATTCCTCTGGAACAATATGAGGAAATTCCTCACAGTTTGATTTATGCCGTGGCACGAACTCAAGCGACTGCTGTTTTTGACAACTTAAGTACAGCCGACCAATTTGCAGGCGATCGCTATATTATCGCTCATCAACCTAAATCAGTTTTATGTACTCCAATTATTCGCCAAGGAAAACTCGTCGGTATTGTGTACTTAGAAAATAACTTAACACTGGGAGCATTTACTAATGAGCGAGTAGAAATTCTCCAGATACTCGCAGCTCAAGCGGCGATCTCTATTGATAATGCTCGTTTATATAAACAAATAGAGAAATATTCCCAAAGCTTAGAAGCAGAAGTAGCGCAAAAAACGGAAGATTTAAGCCAAAAAGCTTTTGATTTAGAGCAAGCATTTAAAAACTTACAACAAACCCAATCACAATTAATTCAGAGCGAAAAAATGTCATCTCTGGGTCAACTGGTAGCGGGGATTGCTCACGAAATCAACAATCCAGTAACATTTATTCGTAGTAATGTTGCACATATAGAGGATTATGTCAAAGATTTGCTTATTTTACTTGATATTTATCAACAAGAGTATCCTGAAGCGAGTGGAGTAATTCAAGCGAAAAGAGAAGAAATGGATTTAGAATTTATGTGGGAAGATTTAATTAAAATTCTGGTATCTATGAAAGCAGGGAGCGATCGCATTAGCCAAATTATCCTTAGTTTGCGTAACTTTTCCCGCTTAGATGAAGCAGAGATGAAAGCAGTAGATTTACATACCGGAATTGAAAGCACTTTGCTAATTTTACAAACTCGCTTAAGACTGAGCGATGGGAAATCAGAAATACAAGTTATTAAAGAGTATGGAAATCTGCCCAATGTCATTTGTTATGCTAGTGAGATAAATCAAGTATTTCTGAGTATTATCAGTAACGCTATTGATGCTCTTCAATCAATTAATAAAACAGAAAAAACTCCTGTAATCAAGATTCAGACTGAAGTCATAGAAACAGACAGGGTTAGAATTAAAATCACTGATAATGGTGCCGGTATCCCGGCGAATATTCAATCCCGAATATTCGATCCATTCTTTACAACTAAACCAGTGGGTAGCGGTACAGGTTTGGGTTTATCTGTTAGCTATGGTATTGTCAAAAAACATGGCGGTAAATTAACCTGTAATTCTAGAGTGGGAGATGGTACTGAGTTAGCGATCGAGATTCCTATCAGCTATATTAGAGCCTAAAGAAGTTTCTTACTGCTACGCCCGTTGAGAGGTAAAACAAAAGATATGCGCTCATTTATTTACAACTAAAGGTGTGGGTAAAGGCACTGGATTGGGTTTGGCGATCGCACGTCAAATCGTTTTTGAAAAACATAGCGGTTTTATTCACATCAACTCTCGACTGGGAGCCGGAACAGAATTTATCATCACCTTACCAACTAATGCCTAACAAAAAAGTTAATTTTTTTATCTTCTTCAGACCCATTTAACCGCTCGTTAACCCACCAATTATTAAATAACAACAACCATGAATAACTCTCACCAAAACCGCAACCCAAACACAAGCATTCAAATTCCTAACTATCAAATTCTCCAAACAGTTTATTCAGGAAGTCGCACCTTAGTTTATCGGGCAATCCGTATCAGTGACCGATTACCTGTCGTCATCAAACTGCTGAAAAACGAGTATCCCATTTTTAGCGAGCTGGTGCAATTTCGCAATCAATATACCATTTCTAAAAACCTTTGTCAACCCGGAATTATCCAAACGTATAGTCTCGAACCCTCTCGAAATGGCTATGCATTAGTCATGGAAGACTTTGGGGGAATTTCGCTTCAGGAATGGGCGATTAAAGGGAAAAACGCACTATCTTTGAGAGAGTTTTTGGAAATCGCGATCGCTCTTTGCAATACCTTAGATATTCTCTACCGAAAGCGCATCATTCACAAAGACATAAAGCCCAGCAATATCTTAATTAATCCCGAAACCAAACAAGTCAAATTAATTGACTTTAGTATTGCGTCTTTACTTCCAAGAGAAACACAAACTTTGATAAATCCCAATGTATTAGAAGGGACACTTGCTTATATTTCCCCAGAACAAACTGGTCGAATGAATCGGGGGATTGACTATCGAAGTGACTTTTATTCTTTGGGTGTGACTTTCTACGAATTACTCACAGGGAAATTACCATTTGAATCAAATGACCCAATGGAGTTGGTACATTGTCATATTGCCAAAGCAGCACTATTAGTACATGAAAATAACCCACAACTCCCCTCGGTAGTCTCAGAGATTGTCAGTAAATTGATGGCAAAAAACGCCGAAGATAGATATCAAAGTGCATTAGGACTGAAATATGATTTAAAAAAATGTTTACATCAACTACAAAAAACTGAGAAAATTCAGAGCTTTAAAATTGCACAACGGGATAGGAGCGATCGCTTCATCATCCCCGACAAACTCTACGGACGAGAAACCGACGCAGCAACCCTGCTCCAAGCCTTTAAAAGAGTCAGCTTAGGCGCAACAGAAATGATGCTAGTGGCAGGTTTTTCTGGAATTGGCAAAACCGTCGTCGTCAACGAAGTTCATAAACCCATTGTGCGGCAACGCGGCTACTTCATCAAAGGTAAATATGACCAGTTCAACCGCAACATCCCGTTGAGTGCCTTTGTGCAAACCTTCCAGAACTTGATGGGACAAATATTGAGTGAAAGTGATACTCAGGTGACGCAGTGGAAAGACAAAATCCTCTCAGCTTTGGGTGAGAACGGGCAAGTCCTAATTGAAGTCATTCCCGAACTCGAACAGATTATCGGCAAACAACCTGCTGCCCCTGAACTTTCAGGTAGTGCCGCCCAGAACCGCTTCAACTTGCTATTCCAGAAATTCATTGCCGTATTCGCTAAAGCAGAACATCCTTTAGTGATGTTCCTCGATGACTTGCAGTGGGCAGATTCAGCCTCATTGAGCTTGATGCAAGTGTTGCTGAGTCAAAGCGAGGTGGGCTATCTGCTAACGATCGGGGCATACCGAGATAATGAAGTCTTCCCCGCTCATCCACTAATGCTGACATTGGAAGAGATGAAGAAAGACTCAGCAACTATCAGCACCCTTACCCTCACCCCGTTAAGTCAATCTCACATCAATCGTTTGGTTGCCGACACCCTCAGTTGTTCCACAGTTCTAGCGCAACCGCTGACAGAGTTAATCTATCAAAAAACCAAAGGCAACCCTTTCTTTGCCACGCAGTTTCTCAAAACCCTGCATCAGGAGGGCTACATTGCCTACGATCTGCAAGTCGGACACTGGCAGTGCGATATGGTAGCAGTGCGATCGCTCTGGCTCACTTCGGATGTGGTGGAGTTCATGGCGCTGCAATTACAAAAGTTGCCAGAAGCCACTCAAGAGATACTGAAGCTAGCTGCTTGTGTGGGGGCACAGTTCGATCTGGAAACATTGGCGATCGTTTCACAACGATCGCCAACCGATGCCGCAACAGCATTGTGGAAAGCCTTGCAGGAAGGCTTGATTTTACCCACGAGTCAGATTTACAAGTTTTTTCAGGGTGCGGGACAGTCTGAGGCAGAGGATACTGTTAATCCGACCTATCGATTTTTGCATGATCGCGTCCAGCAAGCCGCCTATTCTTTAATTCCCGCTGACAACAAACAAGCAACCCACCTGCAAATTGGACAACTGCTCCAGCAAAAACTCTCAGAAATAGACCGAGAAGACAAGTTATTTGATATTGTCGGGCATTTGAATTTAGCCATTGAGTTAATCGCGCCACCGGAGGAACGGCAAGCTCTAGCACAACTGAACTTGAAAGCGGGAACTAAGGCCAGAAGTGCGACCGCTTATGCTGCGGCAAAGGTTTATTTGCAAAGCGGGTTGGAGTTACTTTCGCCAGACTGCTGGGAAACTCAGTACGAATTGACGCTCAATCTGTATGTAGCCGCCGCCGAAGCCAGTTACTTGAATAGTGACTTTGAGGGCATGGAGCAGCTTGCCACATTCGTCTTGCAGCAGGCACAGACGATTCTCCACACAGTGAAAATCTACGAAATTCAAATCGCAGCACACACGGCTCGCAACCAAACATTGCAGGCGATCGCAGTCGGTGCAAAGGCGTTGAAGCAATTGGGGGTAGAGTTTCCGACAGAAGCAGACTCAGCCAGGATTGGCAGTGCTTTACAGCAGCTTAAGGAGCAACTCCAGGGCAGAGAAATTGCCGAACTGGTTGATTTGCCCGCGATGAGCGACCCCAATGCTCAAGCCGCCATCCAACTGTTAGGAAGGTTATTTTCACCCGTGTACCAGGGGATGCCGGCATTGCTGCCTCTGTTGGGCGCGACGATGGTGCGGTTATCCCTAGAGTTTGGTAATGCCCCCGCTTCAACGATCGGCTATGTGGTTCACAG
The DNA here is from genome assembly GCF_036701505.1 of Microcoleus sp. Pol11C2. Classification (NCBI taxonomy): domain Bacteria; kingdom Bacillati; phylum Cyanobacteriota; class Cyanophyceae; order Oscillatoriales; family Microcoleaceae; genus Microcoleus; species Microcoleus sp. Pol11C2. The sequence continues at coordinate 30,192 of NZ_JAUBQX010000034.1, read as the reverse complement.
CATGGTACTGTGTGCCTTTTTCGGCGAAGTCGAAACTGGCTATAAGTTTGGTCGATTAGCACTCTCAATGCTGGAGCAGGTGACTACTCAAAGTATGAAGTGCATCACTTTGGGGATGTTTGGGTTTTTCATTCAACCTCACCAAGAAGCGTTGCGGGCAGCACTTGTGACGTTGAAAGAGAGTTACAAGGCAGGTATGGAAACAGGTAATCTGCTCAGTGCCGGCTACGACATAGGAAGCTACTCCCATCTGGCTTTTTTCGCAGGTGTAGAGCTAGACCTGTTGGAACCCGAATTAGCAGCTTACAGTGCTGCTATGGCTCAGATGAACAATGATTCGGCGGGTTTTCTTTTGGACATGACGTGGCAAACGGTAAAGAATTTGCGAGAAACGGTGAGCCAGCCCGATCGCCTAATGGGTACTGCCTATGATGAAACCGTGATGCTGCCCAAGCACCAGCAGGATAACGAACTCATGATGATTGTCGTTGTCTACATCTTCAAACTGCTGCTTGCCTACTCATGTGGCAATTATCCGGCTGCTCTCGATATCCTCACCAAACTCAAGCCCTGTTGGATGGTACTATCGGGAACGGTTTTTATTCCCATTTTCCATTTCTATGCGGCGCTGACGCATCTGGCACTCTTCCCCACCGGGTCAGAACCAGAGCAAACTGAACTTTTGACTGTGGTTGCTACCCATCAAGCGGCTCTGCACCAATCGGCGCACAATGCCCCGATGAATCACTTGCACAAATGGCATCTGGTGGAAGCAGAGCGATATCGGGTGTTGGGTGACAAAGCCGCTGCCATTGAGCATTACGATCGGGCGATCGCGCTGGCTCAAGAACACCAATTCATCCACGAAGCAGCTTTAGGCAATGAACTAAGTGCTAAGTTCTATCTGGAATGGAACAAAGAGCGCATCGCCCAGGAATACATGACCCAAGCCTACTACGGCTATGCTCGCTGGGGAGCCAAAGCCAAAGTTGCAGACCTAGAACGTCGCTACCCGCAACTGCTGGCTGCTATCCTTGGGCAAGCTCACTCTGCCCTCTCGGTCAACGAAACCGTCTTTGCAGTAGGAACCGTCACCTCCACCACTTCCTCCTTCAGTGTCTCCAATTCCCTCGACATCTGTGCCATCCTCAAAGCTTCTCATGCTATTTCCGGTGAAATCGAACTGGAAAAACTACTTTCATCGTTACTTTCGATCGTCATCGAAAATGCTGGAGCCGATAAATGCGTGTTAATGCTGTTGCGAGACGATCGCCTGCTGATCAAAGGGTCAATTACTGTAGGGAAAGAGCCAGTCGTGTTGCAGCGCCTTCTGGTTGAAGAGAGTCAAGAAATTCCCCTGAAGCTGATTTACAAAGTCAAGCGTGACAGGCAGACTGTTGTGCTACTTGATGCCAGTGCCGATCCTACTTTAGCCAATGACCCGTATATCATGCGTCAGCAGCCGAAGAGTATCTTGTGTAGCCCGATTTTGCATCAAGGTAAGTTGATGGGCATTTTATATCTAGAGAATAATTTAGCAACGGGGGCGTTCACGAGCGATCGCGTTGAACTACTTAACTTACTTTGCGCTCAAGCGGCGATTTCCTTAGAAAATGCTCGACTTTACGAGCGATCTCAGAACTATGCTCAACAGCTAGAACAGTCTCTGGAAGAGTTAAAGAATAGTGAAGCCCGCTTTCAGAAACTTGCCAATAACGTACCTGGCTTGATTTATCAGATTCGGATTCAAGCCGATGGTTCTGCTTCAGTGCCCTACGTCAGTTCTGGATGTCAAACACTCTATGAAGTGGCGGCAGAGGATGTGATGCTAGGAAAATACAGCCTACGCGATTTTGAACATCCCGACGATCGAGCAGAGGGGTTTCGGGCAGTTATCGAGTCCGCTCAAACGCTCACCCCATTTCAACATGAGTGGCGGATTATTACTCCCAGTGGGAAAGTGAAATGGGTGAAAGCCGCTGCTCAGCCAGAACGTAGAGAAGACGGAGAAACTGTTTGGGATGGAATGCTGATTGATATTACCGATCGCAAGCAAGCAGAAGCAGTGGTAATTCAAAAATCACAGGAACTCGAACAGACTCTGGCAGATTTGCAGAACACCCAACTGCAAATGGTGCAAAGCGAAAAAATGGCATCACTCGGAAATCTGGTAGCAGGTGTTGCTCATGAAATCAACAACCCCGTCGGCTTTATTTGGGGCAATTTGAATGAAACCCAGCAAACGGTGCAAGACTTAGTGGAGCATCTCAATCTCTATCGCGATCGCGCCTCAGAAACAGAGCTTGCAGACCATGCCGAAGATATCGATTTAGACTATATCATCGAAGACTGGCCTAAAATGGTTGACTCCATGAAACTGGGATGCGATCGCATTAAAAGTATCAGCACTTCGCTCCGCACCTTTTCTAGAGCTGACAAAGACTATAAAGCGCCCTTCAACATCCACGAGGGCATAGATAGTACGCTCTTAATTCTCAAATATCGATTGAAAGCGAACGATGAGCGACCCGCCATTGAAGTAGTGAAAGACTACGGCAATATTCCGGCGATCGAATGCTTCCCGGGACAGCTTAACCAGGTGTTTATGAACATTCTAGCCAATGCGATCGATGCGTTAGATGAATCAAATACTGGTCGAACTTTTGCGGAAATTCAGGCAAATCCCAACCGCATTACAATTACAACCTCACTAGAAGATAACCAGGTGAAAATTACCATTACTGATAATGGAAATGGTATGAGTGAATCAGTCAAAGAGAAAATCTTCGATCATTTGTTTACGACGAAAGCGGTAGGGAAAGGAACGGGATTAGGATTGGCGATCGCACGGTTGATTGTAGTTGAGCAACACTTTGGTATGCTCGAAGTCAACTCAACTTTAGGTCGCGGTACAGAATTTATAATTTCACTGCCATGTTGAGCATTAGCTGGGTAATTTATAGCCAATTTTGGGATTTTTATTAAAAATTGAAAGTTTTTTACACGCCACTTTACAATTTATAGTAAGCGATAACTTCTGCCAAATTTTTGATACTTCCGTCGCACTAATTCATAAAGGAATCTCGATCGCAAATTCCGTACCTTCTCCTACGGTGGAACGGCAGCTTAAGGCTCCGGCGTGTTTTTCCGCGACAATTCGGTAACTGATGGCTAACCCTAAACCAGTGCCTTTTCCCATCGGTTTTGTCGTGAAAAACGGGTCAAATAATCGGCTACGCACGTCTTCTGTCATCCCGATCGCATTATCGGCAATGCGGATGCAAATACTATTTTCGTTTAGGGCTTCTGTGCGAATGCTAATAGTTGGTTTCCAATCGTCGCCGACCGCCGCATATCGCCTTTTTTGGTTGCAAGCATCTTCCAATGCGTCAATACTGTTGCTAAGCAGATTCATAAATACCTGATTGAGCTGACCTGCATAACATTCTATTAAAGGAAGTTGACCGTAATCTTTGATTATTTTTATTTCTGGATAGTCGCCTCTGGCTCGGAGTTTGTTGTGCAATATTAAGAGGGTATTATCTATGCCTTCGTGAAGGTTAGTAGGCTTTTTTACCGAGTCGTCTAAACGCGAGAAATTTCGCAAGCTCAGAACTATTTCGCGAATGCGATCTGCTCCCATTTTCATCGAAGATAATATTTTTAGTAAATCTTCTCTCAGAAAGTCTAAATCGATCTTGTCAATACATTCTTGAACTTCTACCACGGGCTGAGGATAGTGTTTTTGGTAAAGTTCCACAAGCTGCAACAAGTCTCTGATATATTGGCTGGCGTAGGAAATATTGCCGTAGATAAAACTGACAGGGTTATTAATTTCGTGAGCTACTCCAGCTACCATTTGACCGAGACTTGACATTTTTTCGGTATGAATTAGGTGAGCTTGAGTTTCTCGAAGTTCTTTAAGAGCGATTTCTAGCTGCTGGGCTCTGTTGTTGGCGATCGCCTCGGAGAGCCGCAAAGCATCCTCCGCTGCTTTGCGTTCTGTTATGTCAAAAATGGCGCCGTTGAGGGATACAACTTCATCGGCTGCGTTGAAAAGGGCTTGACCTTTCTCTGCAACCCACCGCACATTTCCGTCGCAGTGCATCAGGCGATATTCGATGATGTAAGGTTGTTTTGTCTTAATAGCCCGATCGATAATTGTCTCGATCTGCTCAGCGTCATCGGGATGAACTATACTCGGAAAAGCCTGCACCGGTTTTTGCATAAAGTTAGCGGCTGGATAGCCGGAAATAGCTTCTATGCCGCTGCTGATAAAAGTTAGGCTCGATCGCCCAGCAGCACTGCACCGGTAAACCGCACCGGGAATGCTAGAAACTAATGACCTAAATTCTTCTTCTCTTTCTCGCAAAGCTGCCTCAATCCGCTTGCGTTCGCTAATGTCGCGAGCAAACGCGCACTGATATTCTTTGCCGTTAAATTCCAAATGGTTGATCGTAATTTCTACCGGAAAAATGCGACCGTACTTAGTGAGGTGGTGAACTTCAATATTAACCGAACCGCAGCGTTTTAAGACTTTCCAGTGCAAACTCCAAGCAGTTTGGGGAAAATCTGGATTGATGTCGTGCACGGTCATCGAGAGCAATTCTGCTGCAGAATATCCCAATGAAGTGCAAGCAGCGTCGTTGACGTACAAAAATTTACCGTCGGGCCCGATCCAGAATATCGCATCTGCCGATCGGTCGATCGCAAACTGAGTCAGTTGCAACTTTTCCTCAACTCGGTGGCGATCGGCAATTTCTTTTTCTAACTGTTCATTAAGCGAATTGAGAGCTAAAGCGCGATCGACAATAGTATCTGAAGCGTAAAAATTGAGCGCTTGTTTTGCGAATTCTCCTTTCTGGATATCATGGTGGTGCTGATGTTCCTCTACCTGTTTTAACGACTGTTTTTGAAGTTTTTCTTTTTGATTGAAACCAGACTCGGCAAGTGCTTTGGGCATGAGGGCAAGGGCGACTGCGACTAAAAACCACGCACTCAAAGCACTTGCAGCTTTGAGAGTTACTGACAGCCAATATATCGAGTGCCACAGCGTCCAAACTTCCGTCAATTTAGCCGCGCCCCAGGCAAAAAAAACCACGGCAAACACCCGGAAAATCTTGCGGTGAGAACCTTGGCGGGTAAAATAAACTAAAGATAGGGCGATCGAGCAATAAGCCAGTGCCGTCAGCGAGTCAAAAACAGCGTACAATCGCAACTCCGGCACCACGTTGCAGGCGAATGTAGAAGATACAGCAAGTGTGGAAAAAAAAATTGTTAATTGTTCTTGCATAAAGTTCAAGAAAAAATTTATCTGTACCAATGCAAATCAGATCAAATCTAATTATTTGATTTCGGCTAGGGAAATATTTACATAATTATATACTTTTTTCATTTTTTATGAAACAGCTATTTTTTCAGGAAATGTCAAAACTGTCGAGGTTGGGCCCTGGGAACGAAGCTTTTGCCAAGTATGAGCAATGGTGAGCGTCACGGCTAGCAACGCTTACGTTGCTCCCTGTAACGGAATAAATAGGTTCGCCTACCTCTTGATTCAGAAACATTTAAATTGTTAATGATCGCTATTAAATTTTCTTTTAGATTACTTAAGCAGTGAGCCAGGGGTTAAAAACCCCTGGCTCACAGATGGACTAACAGACTTTTAAGGCAGAGAAAATCTCAATTTTTGGGCTGGAAATCCACAATTAAGCGCCGCCCAGGGCCCACTGCACCAAAGTCCGAACTCCAAAACCGGTAGCCCCAGGGCCATTGTAACCATTTTCTTTGTCAGTCCAAACCGGGCCGGCAATATCTAAATGCGCCCATGCAGTATCCTTTACAAACTGCTTCAAAAATAGCGCCGCCGTAATCGAACCGCCGGGACGGGGGCCTGTGTTTTTCATGTCGGCGTGCAATGCTTTCAAGCCCTCAAAATACTTCTCTTCCATCGGCATTCGCCAAAATTTTTCGCCTGCCAATTCTGAGGCGGCGACTATTTCGGCAGCGACGCTATCTTGAGGACTCCACAAACCCGCGATATCGTCGCCTAAAGCAATTACGCAGGCCCCGGTTAGAGTTGCTAAATCGACAATCGCGTCAACTCCCAATTTATCAGCAAATACCAAAGCATCAGCCAGGGTTAAACGACCTTCAGCGTCGGTATTGTTGACTTCAATTGTTTTGCCGTTGGAAGCTGTAAGGATGTCTCCAGGGCGCATGGCACGGCCGCTGATCATGTTTTCAGTGACGGCGCTGATAAAGTGAACTTCCACATCGGGTTTGATGTGCCCGATCGCTTTTGCCGCTCCCAAAGTAGCCGCAGCGCCGCCCATATCTATTTTCATCATTTCAATGCCGCTGCCGGCACCTTTGATGTTCAAACCGCCGGAATCAAAGGTCAATCCTTTGCCGACAATTGCTATTTTGCGGCGCGGTGTGCCTTCGGGTTTGTAAGTTAAGTGGATGAATTTGGGTGGTAAATCCGATGCTAGTGCCACGCCTAGAAAGGCTCCCATGCCTAGTTTTTCGCAGTCTTCCCGCTCCAATATTTCTAATTCTAAACCGCATTCGGCAGCCAGACTTTGAGCGGTTTCGGCCATTGTAATCGGGGTGACAAAATTGGCCGGCGCTGCGACTAATTCCCGTGCTAAAATGACTCCGGCAGTGATTTGGCGGGCGCGGGCGATCGCACTTTCGGTACCGGCAAAACCGAGCAAATGAATTTGTTCGAGTTGCGGGCTTTTGTCTTCAGGTTCCGATTTGAAACGGTTGTCTTGATTCAAGGAGAGTTCTACACCTTCGGCGATCGCGCTTGCTGTAACATCCGGCGCGTTTTTCCACACCGGAAAGCTAATTCCGAGGGTTTTGCATTTCTCTTTTTTGGCTAGCTTGGCGCAAACGCCTGCTGCTTGCCGCACGGTGTCTAATTTTAAGTCCTCTGTTTTGCCCAAACCGACGATCGCAATTTTGCGAATGGGATTATTGCCGCCGACGCGGGTGATGGCGCTCGTACCCACTTTGCCCTTAAAATCTACTTCCAGTAGCAGCTCTTTCAAAGTGCCTGCAAGCTTTTCATCTAATTGTGCCAGATCGCCGGTGAGTTCCAGGGCGTCCTCAAATAGACCAATTGCCAAGGCGTCTCCGGTCCAAACAGAGCGGGGCGTATCGGTGACTAGAAATTCCATGTTTTGATTTACACTTTAGATTTTAGATTTTTGATTGTACTTTGTAGTGGGTGGTTTGGGGTTTTTCCTTTGTGCGGGTAAATAGATCGATCGCACAAATTTTCCGCTCCACATCAAAATAAATTCTGCTACTATATCAGCCAAGTCCGCCTGCGATCGGATCTTTCACCAATCTCAATCATCTGTTTGGGGGTCGGCTGTCCATTTTTGCCCCACTCTTAAAATTTATTTCTCGTTAAACAGGTCTCCTGCCTGTGATGGCGTGGAACACCCATCCTGCCTCTGATGGCTTTTGACAAACGATCGGTTATCTATTGTTATTCTCTTAAATTTTCCCATGCTAAAACGACGCCGGGCCCGATTTTCTGTTTTAATCAGCGTTTCAGTTTGCGTTATTGCGATCGGCTCTTTGGTTGCTGCGATGAAATGGATGGGTTTTGGCTCGGTCCAGAAGGCCGAGCAGCCGCTGAATGCAGCGAATTCCGAATCGGAAGTCAAGATGCTGGTGTCGCTGTCACCGAGCGAGCGATCTGCGAAATTAGTTGAACTCGCAGCCAGTGAGTCTGTAAATACGAACCCGCAGCAGCCAATCTCCCCTCAAAGCCGCGCCCGCTACCTGCTTGCCAGCGATTTAATCCAGCAAGGAAATGCGGCTAAAGCATTAAAATTATTGGACAAATTAGAGCAAGAATATCCGGTTTTAGCTGCTCACATTGCCCTAAAAAGGGCCCAAGCTTACCAATTGAGCGGCGACAAAGGCAAAACTCAAAAAGCTTGGGAGGAACTGCTCAAAAACTATTCGAGCGACCCGGTAGCAGCGGAAGCTTTATATGTTTTAGGCAAGTCAAAACCGGAATATTGGCAACAGGCAATTACTGAACTTCCTGGTCATCCCCGCAGCGTAGAAATTGCCCTCCGCAAGTTAAAAGAAAATCCGAATCAGCCGCAGTTGATGCTGCTCGTAGCAAAACACGGTCATTATGTCAAAGATTACGGGACAATTTTGGAACAACTGGTGCAGCGAAACGGCGCCGGTTTGAAACCGGAAGATTGGGAAGAAATTGCCTTTGGCTATTGGGAAAAACAAAATTACGGCAAAGGAGCTATTGCTTACGGGAAAGCTCCCCGCAATGCCAAAAATCTTTACCGCAAAGCTCGCGGTTTGTGGCTCGACGGAAAAATCCCGGAATCGAGAATTGCCTATCAAGAATTAGTACGCGAGTTTCCCGATGCCGAAGATAGTGGTTTGGGTTTAATTCGGCTGTCGCGGCTGAGCGAACCGAAAGAAGCGATCGTTTTACTCGATCGAGTTATTAACAAATTCCCCAATTATGCCCCCGAAGCTTTGTTAGATAAATCCCAACTTCTCGACAAAGCACGCAGTGGTCAATCCGCCTCAGATACCCGGAAGTTGCTATTGACAAAATACAATAATTCTGATAAAGCAGGCGAATTGCGGTGGACGATCGCCCAGCAGTTTGCCAAAGGCGGAGATTTAAAATCCGCTTGGCAGTGGGCGAGAGAATTAACCACCCACAATCCCGACAGCGAACAAGCTCCAGAAGCCGCATTTTGGGTCGGGAAATGGGCACAGCAACTCGGCAGGGAACAAGACGCCAAGACTGCCTTTGACTATACGATCTTACGCTATCCAGAATCATATTTTGCGTGGCGATCGGCTGTACTTCTTGGCTGGCCAGTCGGCGACTTTACCACAGTCCGAGATTTGTCTCCCAATGTAGTCCGGCCGCCTCAGCGCCCCGAACCAACTGCGGGTTCTCCTGCGTTGAAAGAACTCTATCAATTAGGTCAAGATAGAGATGCTTGGACGCTGTGGCAAATAGAATTTATCGACCGCGTAGAACCAAGTATTGCCGAACAGTTTACCGACGGTTTAATGCGAGTTGCAGTTGGAGACAATTTAGACGGTTTGTGGATGGTTGGGAGTTTGCGGCAGCGAGATAAACCAGATGATAGAACCCAATACCTGGATCTCAGACAGCAACCGATTTATTGGCAAGCACTTTATCCTTTTCCTTACTTAGAAACCATTGTCAAATGGTCGCAAGAGCGCAAAATAAATCCAGTATTAGTAACAGCATTAATCCGGCAAGAATCGCGGTTTATGCCCGCTATCAAATCATCAGTGGGCGCCACCGGTTTAATGCAAGTAATGCCAGAAACAGCAGCTTGGGTTGCTGGACAAATCAGCCTCAAAAAGTATTCATTGGAGAATGTGGACGACAACGTTAAACTTGGTACGTGGTATTTGGATCACACTCACGACGAGTACAAGAATAACTCGATGTTAGCTGTCGCGAGTTACAATGCCGGGCCAAATGCAGTATCAGATTGGTTGAAGAGGTTTAATTTTAGTGACCCAGATGCTTTTGCGGAAAAGATTCCGTTTCCTGAAACGAAAGGATACGTGAAATCGGTGTTTGAGAATTACTGGAATTATCTGCGGATTTACAATCCAGAAGTTAATCAGTTAATGAGTGAGCATTATGCGGCTGCTCAGAAAAAAGCAAAGCCTTAGTAAATTTGGTTTGTAGTAAGGACTTTAGTCCTAATCTCCAAGGTTTGTAGTAAGAACTAAAGTCCTCAGATTTGTAGTGAGCACTTTAGTCCTCACTACAAACATCTTGATTGCGGTAATTGACCGGACATAATATCAGCAAGCGCCAAGAGGGTTACGACATTCTCGATCGCTGAAACCTTGCTATTATTCCCTCTTCCTTTTTCCTTCTTCCTTCTTCCTTCTTCCTTCTGCTATATCAGCGGCATCCCAAGGAATCCCGAGTAGAAATCCCAGTTTGAGAATTAATCCCACTTGCCTTTGTGCACAATTCTTTAACTTGTGATCCGTCCATAATTGCGTCCGTAAAGTCAGCGCCGGTGATATCAACTCCGTCAAAAGTAGAACGCAGCAAAATTGTTTCTGCTAAAATTGCATCACTTAAATCGGCATTAGTAAATTTAACTTGATCTATCATTGCATTAGTTAAATTCGCTCCGTGCAAATTCGCCTGAGTCATCACCGAAGCGCTCATAATTGCTCCGCGCAAATCGGCATTAGAAAAATTAGTCAAGTCCATATTAGCGTTAGAAAACTCAGCCGCCCGCAGCATTTGACCAGAAAAATCGCGTCTTGTCAGTTCGGCGTTGCTAAAGGACAACGGCGGAGCGTAATATTTAGATTGAGCCTGGGCTGGCTGCTGCAGGATGAAGATAGTTAGTGCCAAGAGGAATGCTGCTAGTTGCCGGAGTTTCATAAGCCTGATATTCTTGCAAGGTGGGTATTTCGTAGTGTATCCCGAACTTTAGTCGATCGACTAAACAGGTACAATCTTAATTAATAGTGATGGAGATGAAAAAAAAGATATGCTAAGTTTTTTCTTAACTTGGATAGTAGCAGCGGTTTCGCTGATCATTACCGCTAACATTGTACCAGGTATTTCGGTGGTTAGCTTTCCGGCGGCGATGCTGGCTGCTGTTGTTATCGGATTGGTGAACGCGGTTGTCAGACCGATTCTGACATTGCTGACGCTGCCTTTGACCATTATTACTTTAGGTTTGTTTTTATTCGTTGTGAATGCAATTTCGCTTTCCCTGGCTTCGTGGTTGGCGGGTGCGTTCAATATCGGCTTTGTGGTTGGCGGTTTTTGGCCGGCTTTGGTGGGTTCCATTGTGTTGTCATTTGTTTCTGGGTTGATTGGTCGATTTGTGAATGCCAATACTTTGTCTCAGTAATACATTATCCCAGATACTCGATGGGGCAAACTGCAACCGCTACTGTTAGCGCAGAACCCGCCCTAACCCCTCCTTGTGAAAGGGGGGGATTTTTGGTGCGAAATATTTGTTTAGGAATTAAGAGGGGATTTGAACCGCAGATAAACGCAGATGGACGCTGATGATTGATGGATATCTGCATATATTCGCGTTCATCTGCGGTTAAATTTTCTTTTCTAACTGCACAAAGTGCCGCAGCTTCTGCTACGCTGGGCGTCCCGACTTGTTTGACTACAGTATTTGAAGGATTGGGGACTTCTACGGAACTTAAAATGTCAGCCGCAAAGGTTTGTAACGGCCAATTTCGCTCTTGACAAAGTTCTAACAAGCCGACTTCACCTGCTTTAGTGTCTATTGTAGCAATACCTGCGATCGCACTTTCCGCTAAATGATAAGCACGGCATACTTGTTTAATCGCAGTTTCGATTAATTCTCGCCCTGTTCCGCGTTGACAACCTATCCCTATCCACAACACTCTCGGATGCCACTGAACCTTTGGTAAAGCCGATTCCGGCGAAAATCTTCTCTGCGTAAAACTAATCCAAATTCGGGCTTTGATAGTTGATAGATTTTCCCCATCCCAATACAAAGAATGTTTTTCTGGCAGACTGTTTTGCCACAAAGTAGAACCAACTTCTTGAATTACTTCGACAGTTTCCCCTCCAGCAAGAGCTGCCGCTACCCCAGTCCAGTCCCCTTCGCCTCGACTCCAACCGCTGGGAATGTCTAGCATATCTAAAGTGAATTCATCGCTCATTATTCAGTTATCTATTCTGTAGTTTCAGTGCGACCGCAATCTTAAAAAAAAATTAAAATTCTGTTTAGTGAAAATTTTGGTATAATTGTAGCACAAACTACAAAAAATCAAACATTTAAGATGGTAGAACTAAATCAGTTAGTGTTAGAACTCGAAAGCAACCTCAAATCGGAAGGAGTGAAAAAAGAATGGAAAGAGCGTAGGCCAAGCTGGGTGAGCGATGTGGCAGCATCAGTTAACCTGACATATCTAGCAGAATTGCTAGTTGAATGGCAATCTAACTTGCAGGGTAAATCGGTGGATATTCAGTGGGAAGAACGTCGGAACCGTTGGGTAGAAGAATGTCTGGCAGCATCGATTGTTCAAGAAGTATCAAGTTTATTGCTGGAACTAGAAACCAATATAAATTCGGAAGCTATGGCTGATGAATGGCAGCAGAATCGCGATAATTGGGTACAGCAAATGCACAAGTTTAACGAGTAGTGTCGAGGAGTCAGAGCCTGTAGATATTGCGTTTTCAGGCTCTAAAATTTCCTAATGACTAATGACTAATTCTTCATCTTTCTGCCAAACCCATTCAGAAAAATATCAGCGAGTCCTTCAGCCATTTCCTGCATTTCCTGCCGAGAAGCATTCGGCTCCATAATCGTATTTTGACTGAAGCCCGCGACTGCAAACCTTCCCAAAAATACCTGAGCGACAATTTTCGGCTTCATCTTTGGATAAACTTGTTTTTTCTCGCCATCCCAAAAAAACCTCAGCAAAATTGCTCATTATAAAAAACCAACACTTTCAATCAATAAAATTTGTACAAAAATAGCACAAACTGCAAACAAGACAAAATTTAATATGGTAGAACTAAACCAATTACTGTTAGAGTTTCAAGCCCACCTAAACGGGGACGCAGTGACGGAAGAATGGAAAGAACGTCGCAACTGTTGGATGAGCGAGGTGTCAGCAGCAATTGACGAAAAACATTTAGCAAAATTGCTAGTTGAATTAGAATCAAATTTTCAGCGAGAAGCGGTACAAAGTCTCTGGAAAATGATCCGTGAAAGTTGGGTAGAAGAATGTCATATAGCATCGACGCTAGAAGAAGTATCAAGTCTATTGCTGGAACTGGAAAGCAATACAACTTGGGAAGTAGTGACGGATGAATGGCAGGATAATCGCGAGAAGTGGGTACAAAAAATGTACGATTTTATAGAGTAATAATTCACTTAATTAAAATCCACTTTCATGGTGAATGATGTCCCTCCTGTGCGGTTGATTGTCTCGCTTCCCTCAATTACTTTAAATCCCGATCGCTCGTACAAACTCAGGGCTCGATTCGAGCTTCTGACACTCAGGGATACCGATCGATAAGAGACTTTTGCTGCTGACAACAAACGATCCAGCAACTGCGTTCCTACACCCTGATTTGTATATTCTGGAAGAACGGCGATCGCCAATTCCGGGATAGTATCATCAACCCAGCCAAACCCCTTGTCATCCTCTGTAAACAAACGCAGCCAGGCGGCTCCTACTGGCTGGCTCCCGTTCAATTCGATTGCTGCGAAGCCCAAATCGTTTGCACGTCCCCAATTCTTGACATATTTCGCAATTAAAGGATGATTCACAACCTCTTGCACCCTTGATTCGCCTTCTTCTGCCATGTGCGCCGCTTCATACAGCATTTTCCAGAGAAAAGGCTCATCTTCCTGGGTTAGCGATCGAATAGAATAGTGCAAAATTTTGCCCATAACAACTTTTCCCTGTTGCCCTAATTATTCATCTTTCAGCAAAACCCCATTCAGAAAAATATCGGCTAATCCTTCAGCCATTTCCTGCATTTGCTGCGGCGAAGCATTCGGCTCCATAATCGTATTTTGGCTGAAACCCGCGACTGCAAACATTCCCAAAAATACCTGAGCGACAATCTTCGGATTCATCTTCCGATAAACTCCTTTTTCCATCGCTGTTTCAAAAAAAGCCTCAGCAACATCGCTCATTTTTCCGATGACTTCCAACTGAATTCTGTCGCGTAAATCCGGGTGAAATTGCGCCTCCAAAAAACACACCCGCATCATGTCGCTATTCTCGCGGATATTCAGCATCCGTCGCCGCATCACCTGAGCCACTGCTTTGTAACTGCCCATCTCGCTTAATTCAGTCAGCAAATCCGTCAGCAACTCCACCCATCCTTCCGTCGCCACCTCAATCAAAATCGCTTTTTTATTATCAAAATGCCGAAATAGCGTACCCTCGGCCACCCCCGCCGCCACTGCTAAATCGCGAGTTGTCGTGCCGTCGTATCCGCTGCGGGCAAACAACCGCTGAGCGGCTTGTAAAATCCGCTTCTTGGTTTCTGTTTCAGAAGGAGGAGACTGATTAAAAATTCGCATGGCTTTGCAATCGGTAATTTGCGACTTGGAACTACGGGTTCGGGACTGAAGCGCTAAATAATGTTAAGTTTTAAGTTGTGCGCGGCTTTTATCCCAAACTTAAAACTCCTCGCCGGGCCCCAGACCCTTTTTGAGATTTGCTGTATCAGCCTAACATCTGTGGCGCAACAGATCGCTTATGTCTCCAAAAATCTTTATCCTGAGAAAAGAATCTCTGGCCAGCGAGCACAAACATTTTTTTGTTTGACACTCCAAAATCTAAAATCTAAAATCTAAAATCGAATGACCCCGCAGTTCCAAAAACCCCGTGAAGCGAAGCTATCCCGTAGGGAATCGCCCGATCGCCAAACTCGATTCATCGCCTCCCTGCTGGCCGCTGTACTGCTGTGGTGGGGCATTTCTCCCGAAATCGCCCTCGCCCGCCCCAACCCCGCTAGCGGCTCCCAAACAGTCTCTGTTCAACCATCGCTCGATCGAGTAATCAGCCAAGTCAGCGAATTTAAGCTCGACAACGGCATGAAATTCATCGTACTCGAAAGGCCCAGAGCGCCCGTAGCATCGTTTCTGATTCACGCCGATGTGGGTGGCGCAAACGAACCCGACGGTCAAACAGGTGTCGCTCACTATCTCGAACATTTAGCCTTCAAAGGCACGCCAAAAATCGGCACTACCGACTACCAAGCCGAAAAGCCGCTGCTAGAAAAACAAGACCAACTCTTCGAGCAAATGCAAGCAGCCAAGGCCAGCGGCAAAACTGAAGAAGTCGCCCAATTAAAAGCAGAATTTGACAAAGTTGAAGCCGAAGCTTCGCAATTTGTCAAGCGCAATGAACTCGGCAAAATAGTGGAACAAGCAGGCGGAGTCGGACTAAATGCCGCTACTTCCACCGACGCCACAATGTATTTTTACAGCCTTCCAGCTAACAAGTTAGAAATGTGGATGTCGCTGGAATCCGAGCGATTTCTAGAACCAGTATTTCGGGAATTTTACAAAGAAAAACAGGTAATTTTAGAAGAGCGCAGGCTGCGAACCGAGAATTCTCCGATCGGGCAAATGGTTGAAGTTTTTGCCAACAAAGCTTTCTCTGCTCATCCCTACCGCCGCCCCGTAATTGGCTACACTGAAGACATTAAAAACCTCAGCCGCAGCGACGTGCAGAAGTTTTTCGAGACTCACTACGTCCCCAGCAAGCTGACTGTGGCGGTGGTAGGAGACGTGAAAGCTTCGGAGGTGAAGCGACTCGCTCAAATTTATTTCGGCCGTTACAAGGCGAAAACAGCGCCTCCAGAATTGCAGATTGTCGAACCTCCCCAAACTCAAACTCAGGAAGTCACGCTGAAATTAAAAACTCAACCTTGGTATTTGGAAGGATACCACAAACCGGCGATGAATCATCCCGACAATGCGATTTATGAAATGATTGGTTCTTTGCTCAGCGATGGTCGCACTTCTCGGCTTTACAGATCTTTGGTAGAACAACAGCAATTGGCGCTGGCGGCTCAAGGTTTCAGCGGTTATCCGGGTGAAAAGTATCCGAATTTGATGTTATTTTACGCTCAAACTGCTCCGGGCCGCACGGTTGATGAAGTAGCTGCAGCTTTGAGCAAGGAAATCGAGCGCCTGAAAACTGAGCCGGTTTCTGCTTTGGAATTGGATCGCGTGAAAACTCAGGCGAGAGCCGATTTGTTGCGATCGCTCGATTCTAATATGGGCATGGCATTTTCGCTGGTGGACTATCAAGTAAACACCGGTTCGTGGCGAAATTTGTTCAAGGAATTAGATGCGATCGCGGCTGTTACTCCCGCTGACATTCAACGTGTCGCTCAGGCAACTTTCCGCCCGGAAAATCGCACGATTGGTAAGCTTTTGCCACTGTAAGAAGAAGGAAGAAGGAAGAAGGAAGAAGGAAGAAGGAAGAAGGAAGAGGGAAGAAGGAAGAAGGAAGAAAAAAGAGGGAAAACTCGTTTCCCGACTCGGCCCATTCCTGACAACTTAAGACTAAAACCCATAATAAATGTCGCTTTTATTCGACTCTAGATCCCCCTAAATCCCCCTTAAGAAGGGGGACTTTGAGAAGAATCTTGTCCCCCCCTTAATAAGGGGGGTTAGGGGGGATCTCGCAGTTCGCGACAAAGAAGAGAGACGGTTGGTTTAACGTTAAGTTGTCACCCCTTGGGTAGAGCCTGGGAACGCAGATGCAGAGGCTATGCCTCGCTGTAGAATTGTCACACTAAAAAACTTAGGAGAAAGAATGAAAAGGACTAAATTGAGACTGAAAAAAGTAAAGTTATTTCTGCTATCGCTTTGCTTTTTTACTGTTTCACTTGGCACGTTTAATTTGTTACCTTCCTTTGCGGCGGCACCCAAACACTACGACGAATTAACATTTCCCCCGCTGGCTGAAATTAAACTGCCTAAATACACTCGCTTCGAGCTGAAAAATGGCATTCGGGTGTATCTGATGGAAGACCGGGAACTCCCGCTAATTGAGGGAACGGCGCTATTTCGCACGGGCGAGCGCTTTGAACCTGCCGATAAAATCGGATTGGGAGGATTGACGGGAGAAGTGATGCGAACTGGCGGCACGAGCCGGCATACGGCTGATGAATTAAATCAGTTGCTAGAACAGCGAGCAGCTTCGGTAGAAACGGGGATTGATGTTGCTTCTGGTACGGCTAATTTTAGTGCTTTAGCTGAAGATGTGGAACCCGTGTTTGACTTATTTGCGGAAGTGATTCGGGAGCCAATATTTGCTCAGGAAAAGTTAGATTTAGCGAAGAATCAAACTCAAGGTGCGATCGCCCGCCGCAATGACGATCCTGACGATATTACCGGCCGCGAGTTTCAAAAGTTAATTTATGGATCTCGCAGTCCTTACGCGCGCACGGTAGAATACAAAACCCTCGCCAATATTTCCCGCGACGATTTGGTGAGTTTCTACCAGAAATATTTCCATCCCAAGAATATGATTTTGGGTATTTCTGGCGACTTTGACACTTCTAAAATGCGATCGCTAGTCGAGCAAAAATTCGGCAACTGGCAACCGAGTCAAAGTGCAGAAGTGCCTGCACTACCAACCGTATCGCCAGCAAATGGGGGCGGCATATTTTTGGTAAATCAGCCACAATTAAGTCAAAGTTACGTGCAAATGGGACATTTGGGCGGAATGCTCAGCAGTCCAGATTACGGTGCTTTGGACGTGATGAATGGGGTTCTCAACGGTTTCGGCGGCCGTTTGTTTAATAATGTGCGATCGCGCCAAGGCTTAGCTTATTCAGTATACGCGGCTTGGAGTCCGAGATATGACTATCCGGGGGTGTTTTTCGCTGGAGGCCAAACGCGATCGGACGCAACAGTACCGTTTATCCAGGCAATTCGCGCCGAGATCGATCGTATCCGCACCGAACCAATTACCCCGGCAGAATTAGCTTTTGCTAAAGATTCCACCCTGAATTCTTTCATTTTCAAATTTGAAAATCCCAGTCAAACTTTGTCGCGATTAATGCGCTACGAATACTACGGTTATCCCGAAGATTTCATTTTTCGCTACCGCCGTAGCATCGAAGCAGCAACAATTGCCGACGTGCAGCGCGTAGCTAAGACTTACTTGAAACCGGAGAATTTGGTAACATTAGTAGTGGGAAATAGTGCGGCAATTGAACCGCCGTTATCGACTTTGGGAACTTCGGTAAAAGTGCAATCTGTTGATATCACAATTCCCCCAGCGACTTAATTTATTTGTGATTAGGAGTCGCAGATCCGAGTAAGGACACGGCAATGCCGTGTCCCTCCTCTTTGCCTCACAATTTTCAACTAAAAATCAATACTCAAAGGCGCTCTCGGAAACGGAATCACATCCCGAATATTCCCCATTCCCGTCATAAACTGCACTAACCGTTCAAATCCCAAACCAAACCCAGCGTGAGGCACAGTACCGTAGCGCCGCAAATCCAAATACCACCACAATTCCTCCTTATTCATACCCTGCGCTTCCATGCGCCTCTCCAACACATCCAGCCTTTCTTCCCGCTGCGAACCGCCGATAATTTCCCCAATATTAGGAGCCAAAACATCCATGGCTCGCACGGTTTTCTCGTCATCATTTAAACGCATATAAAATGCTTTAATCCCGACGGGATAATCGCTGACAATTGTCGGCTTTTTAAACAAGTCCTCAGCCAAATAACGCTCGTGTTCCGACTGCAAGTCTAAACCCCAACTTACCGGAAAATCAAACTTTTTGTCGGCTTTTTCCAAAAGTGCGATCGCCTCTGTATAAGTAATCCGCTCGAACTGATTATTAATGATATTTTCAGCAGTAGCCAAAACCGTTTTGTCAATTCGCTCGTTGAAAAACTCCATATCTTCGGGGCAATGATCCACAACGTATTTAAAAATGTACTTTAAAAACGCCTCAGCCAAATCCATATCTCCCTGCAAATCGCAGAAAGCCATTTCCGGTTCAATCATCCAAAACTCAGCTAAATGTCGCGAAGTATTAGAATTTTCAGCTCGAAAAGTCGGGCCAAAAGTGTAAACATTGCCGAAAGCCATCGCCATAACTTCCGCTTCCAACTGGCCGCTAACTGTTAAATAGGCGCGCTTTCCAAAAAAGTCTTTAGCATAATCAACATCTTGCGAATCAGTGCGCGGCACATTCTTTAAATCAAAGTTAGTAACAGCGAACATTTCCCCCGCACCTTCGCAGTCGCTAGCAGCAATAATCGGAGTATGAACCCACAAAAAGCCGCGTTCTTGAAAAAATTGGTGTACCGCCGCCGAACAAGCATTGCGGACTCGAAAGACAGCACCGTGGGTGTTTGTGCGCGGCCGCAAATGCGCGATTGTCCGCAAAAATTCAAAGGAATGCCGCTTTTTTTGCAACGGATAAGTTTGCGGGTCTGCATCGCCGTAAACTTGCACTTGTGAGGCTTTCAACTCAATTCGCTGTCCCTTCGCCGGAGATGCTACCAGCACCCCCGACACTTCTAGAGATGCACCTGTATTCAGTTGTTTCAGTACATTTTCAAAGTCGGGCAAATCGGAATTTATGACTACTTGCAAGTTAGCCATCGCTGAACCATCGTTGACTTCGACAAAGGCAAATTCTTTCAATTCGCGCTTAGTGCGAACCCAGCCTTGAACAGTTACAGTTTCGTCGGGTTCACCTGCTCGCAAAATTGCTGCTATACGTTGATTTGCCATAATATCCACTCCTGTTTATTTAATATTTATTTTGCACCATATTTCTCTCTTTTCTCTTCCTCTGCGCCCTCCGCGCCCTCTGCGGTAAATAAAAAAATCAAAAATCCCAACATTGTTCAACCTGCATAGGATTTCAAAATCCAACCGATCAAAATACCGAGTCCCCCAAAGCGAACTGCTTGCCAAAAAGGTTGTTTTATGCTTCCCCAAGAAAACAGGCTGCTTTCTAAATTCAACTCGATAGTTTCCAATTCTTGCTCAATTTCCTGCAATTCTTTTTTGAGTTGCGGCAATGGATTTCGGCGTCCCGACTGGCGGATTTCTTCGCGCCGATGGCCGAGTTCGACTTGGCGCTGTCGATCGACCTGAATTTGAGTGTACCGTTCTTTGACTGCCGCGAGCGATCGCTCAACTGCTGCGAGCGCTTGAACAAACTCACTTTCTTGCTCTTCCGGATTTAACTCTGACGGCTGTTGAGGCATTTCGATCTGCAAACCTGACAATAATAATAAAAAAAACCGATTTCCAATTAAGTTGTTATTATATGCAGTATATTTTTTAAATTCAGAAACGGCAGCCAAATCTCTATAATTGCCACCTATGCTTGAAACTACACAAACAACCCAAACTGTCAACCTCAACGAGCTCAGCACGGTAGAACTAGCCCAAGCTCTAGCCGCGCGCCTCGCCATCCACGAAAAAGATTGGCACCGCCTCAAAGGCAACCGTTCCGCGCGGGCCTGCGAACAAGCTGCGGCCGCTTTGGTCTTTTTGCTCAAAAAACAGCCCGAAGAAGCTCTCCCGCGCTTAAACCAAGCGGCAGGATGGCTGGATCGATCGATATCTGCTCCTCCCTGTCCCACCCACGGCAAATAATTAGATTGTTTCGTTCTTCGTAACGCTTGGCGGTTTTGACTTTTGGCTTGAGTAGTCGCTCAAAACTTAGACAATCGCGCCGCTCGATCGAGCAGCGCGATTGTGAGTTCAAAAGATTTATACTTTTTTAACTCAAAAGTCACATTTTGCATTATGATCAGCTATCAATAGCCAGAGCGTTCAAATTCTCACTGCAAAGTTCAGCCCGAGAACGAAAAATTTTCCAGGTCTAGCTGAGGTGAAAACTGCTGCTTTCATAGCGGTGCTAGCGCAAGCGAGGCAGTCGGTAGCGACTGGGAAGTTCTTTGCACAGCCGTAACTCTGTACCTTGAGAATTCCACTCTACCCGATCGAATATTTGGTAAAGAATAAACAACCCCCTACCACATTCCTGTTCCACATGAGGTAGTCCAGAGTTATCTGCAACGTCCTCTGCTAGGAGATTGTCGCAATCATCGGTATAAAGGTTACAACTGCAAGGGGCTTTAAAGCCAGAACCTTCATCCGATATCACCCACCAATATTGGTTTTGGACGATCGAAAAACGGACTCCAACAGTTTTACCGGGGTCTAATTTGTTTCCATGCTTAGCAGCATTTACCAAAGCTTCTTGAAGCCCTAACCGCAATTCCGCTTGCCAGTAATCTGGCACCTCTGCTAGGAGCAGATCCAAAATAGGACAAAGGTATAGAGTAGAAGCGAAGCTAATCGTAATCCAATTGCGTCCGACGGGACGAGGTGAAATAGCAATCACTCAGAAAACTCCCTAACTTTCAGGTGGATAAAGTTCACACCCTGCATAGTTGGCTCCCTAATATTCAAAATGCTAATTAATTGAGCGGCGCAGCTCTACTTCTATATTAGAGTATCAAAGCAATTAAGAACAGCAAACAACGTCACAAAATATTCAGCGATTCTGAGAAACTTCTGCAGAGAACCATCAGTAATTTTACTTATAACTTTTCCCAGCCCTGAAATTTTTGAGCTCAGCTTTTGCCAACTCGCAACCAAACGGTTCGCTGCATCCCCCAAGCGGTCAACACCTCTTTTACAAACGATCCCCACCTTTAAAACCTCGGAAATAACTATAAAAAAGTCGATCCCTTGACGCTCGCCAATCAGGTTCGACCCTCACCGCCAAGCTTTGCACCCATCGCCCCAGAGCTATCTCTTACCGCCACACAGCACAATCATCATACCTAGGTGTGTTGCAGCCAAAACCCGATTTATTTTCCCAAATGCGATCGGGCAAAACATCTCCTCTGGCTGCGACCCTCACAAAATCAATATTCGTTACAAAACTTATTAATCCTGAGTGCGGAAGATCGCCAGCTCTCAACTCGCTCACATTGACGAATCCTTTGCTAGCGCAACCCCGGCGCGGATGCCAAACT
The DNA here is from genome assembly GCF_036701505.1 of Microcoleus sp. Pol11C2. Lineage (NCBI taxonomy): Bacteria > Bacillati > Cyanobacteriota > Cyanophyceae > Oscillatoriales > Microcoleaceae > Microcoleus > Microcoleus sp. Pol11C2. Next base: position 8,600 of record NZ_JAUBQX010000034.1, on the reverse strand, counting down.
TTATAAATCTGAGCGTCGCGATACAATAGTTAAAGTAAATAATTATTTCTTTACATCATGCAAACAACCCCAGCCATCACCACAGCCCCCATAGCCGGCACTTACTGGCAGTGGCGGGGGCATTCAGTATACTACGTTCGATCCAGCGATCGGCATCCAGAACGCCCTCCCCTGCTGTTAATTCACGGTTTTGGAGCCTCCACAGACCACTGGCGCAAAAATATCAGCGGCCTGAGCAAAGATTTTGAAGTCTGGGCGATCGACTTGATTGGATTCGGGCGATCGGCAAAACCCGAATTACAGTACAGCGGCGACCTCTGGCGCGACCAACTCCACGACTTTATCACCAACATCATCGGCCGACCCGCCGTACTAGCCGGGAACTCCCTCGGAGGCTACGCAGCCTTGTGTGTAGCAGCCCAGCGCCCCGAATCAGCAGCCGGACTCATATTAATCAACAGCGCCGGCCCCTTCAGCGAACCGCAGCCCGTACCCGAAGCCCCGCCCTTGCAAAAAGCCATATCTGCAGTAGCTAAAACCTTATTTCAGCAAGATTGGGCAAGTTTTCTGCTGTTCCAGTACGTGCGCCAGCGATCGACAATTCGGAAAACCCTAGAAAAAGTTTATCTCGACCAAAGCGCCGTCACAGACCAATTAGTAGAAGAAATTTACCTTCCCTCCTGCGATCCCGGTGCCCCCAAAGTATTCGCTTCCGTATTCCGAACACCCCAAGGCGAAAAAATTGACGTATTACTTAGTCAATTAACCTGCCCGTTGCTAATGCTGTGGGGAGAAGGCGATCCGTGGATGAATTCCACAGAAAGAAGCGCTAAATTTCGCAAACACTATCCGCAGTTAACAGAACACTTTATCAAAGCTGGTCACTGTCCCCACGACGAAGTACCAGAACAGATAAACGAACTGATTCGCGCATGGATAATTGACCAATAGTCGATCGGCACATAGATAATTTTTCCCCTGCCATCTCCTCCCTCGGAGAGGGGGAAATTTATCCGATTTGCAGTAAAAATCTATTTATTGTGCCAACACAAACGCGGTTAAATTCTACTCACATATTCTGAGGAGACGGAAACAATGACCCGCAAAAAGACTCGCCGCAATTTTATATTGAGCAGTATAGCTGTTGCCAGCGGCATTGCAGGTGCTAAGGCGATCGAACAGCAGGATCGCGAAATCGCAGCCGCACCCAATAACAAGGCCGCAGCCACAGTAAAAATGCCAGAACGAGTGTTAGGCAAAACCGGGGTGAAAGTGCCGATTTTCGGTTTGGGTGGGGCCGGACAAACACCGCTTTCGCAGCCGGGAAGAGAAGCAGAAGCAGCGGCGCAAATTGAACGCGCGATCGAACTAGGCATTCGCTATTTTGACACGGCGGCCGAGTACGGGCCCAGCGAAGAAAACTTAGGCAAAGTTTTGCCACCATATCGATCGCGCCTATTCCTAGCCACAAAAACCTCCGCCAGAGACAGAGATGGCGCGTGGAGAGACTTAGAGCGATCGCTCAAAAGATTGAAAACTGATCGGATCGACTTGTGGCAACTCCACCACGTCTCATTCCAAGCCGAATTAGACCAAATTTTCAGTGCCAAAGGAGCAATAAAGGCGATCGAAGAAGCCAAACAGCAAAAAATAATTCGTTTTTCCGGCATCACCGGACACCACGAACCAGCAATTATTGCCACAGGCTTGCAGCGTTATCCTTTTGACACAACATTAATCTCCCTCAACGCCGCCGAAAAACATCACCCGCGCTCCTTTGTTACCAGCGCTTTACCAGTAGCCAAAGCAAAAAATATCGGCGTCATAGCCATGAAAATACCAGCTTACGGCAAATTATTTCAGAACGGTGTTTTAGATGGAATGCACCAAGCAATGGGCTACACGCTTTCACTTCCCGGCGTGCACTGCTGCGTCATCGCCGCCGACTCAGTAAAGCAATTAGAAGAAAACTTCAAAGTCGCCCAAGCATTCAAACCCCTGAACCAAACAGAAATGGCAGCACTTGAAAAACGCACCGCCGCCGCTTGGCAAGAAAATACATTTTTCCGACAGTGGACTTAAAATACTAACTCTAAAATCCCCTTTTTCCTCTGTCTTTATTGTGGTGTGTTTATGGTGGCGCGGGCGTCTCGCCCGTGAATCATCTTATGTGCGATCCTCTTCGAGGGCTTCGCTAACGAACGAATGCAATCAAATTGTTTTCTAGTCTGGACTTGCTCCATCATAAAACTACTAGGACTCAAGTCCTGACTACAAACCTGCAACGTTTAGGTTAGGTAACTTTCTTTTATCTGCGGTGAAAATATAGCAACCGCCAAGCCGATTAGGAGATTTTAAATTGCTCAAACCATTGCGATTATTGCTTCTTCCTTTTTCCTTTTTCCTTCTTCCTTCTGCTATACCTCAAATCAAAAAACAAGGCGACCTGGTGTGAGCACCTTGTTTTTTATCATAAAAAATGCAATTTGTCAACAGCAAAAAGCTACTTTTTTTTCCGTTTAGCCTTATCTAACCGCCTACGATCGCGCCACTCAACAGAAGTCAAATAAGCCACCCCGCCAGTCACCGTCACCAGCAGTACAAAGGCCACTAAAACGAGAAAATTAGCAATCGAAAATTCCACAACCCCTCTTCCTCTGATTTTACATTTTCTACTTTCGATTTTAGATTAAAAATGTTAACAATTAACAGTTAAATGTTGACAGGTAACTGTTAACTGTTAACAATCCCTTCAAATTGCTGGCAACTCTTCCAAAATGGTAAACCTCACATGATTAATTGCCAGACTACCCACGGAAACATCCTCCTTGTTTAAAGGAAGACCCCCGCTCGTAAGACCTTGAAATCGGATTCCCTTGCCAATTTCTACGTGATACCAAGCCAAACCCATAAAAAATCGCAACGGATAAGGGCCTCTGTCTTGAATATCATCAGGATTAGATTCCATCGGCACCCAGCCAAAACCCGGAATGTAAAATTCCAGCCAAACGTGATTGAAATCCGGCTCCAACGAGACACCTTTTCTGTCAGCAAAAGCCGGACACTTGTAGCGGCCGATCGTGCGGCAAGCAATCCCGTTTAACCTAGCCAAAGCTAACAAAAGTCCCACGTATTCGCCACAGGAACCGATACCGCGACGCAGCACAATATCGGGAGTGTCAATGTGAGGCCTAATCCCGTAAGAAAGTTGATCGTAAACAAAATTACGAATGCTCAGCAATTGCCTGAGAATGTTAGTTTCCGAGCCAATAGCCGCCGCAGCAGCCGATCGCACAATCTCCGTATCCATCGCCAAATTGTCATTGTCCACCAAATACTTAGCTGCAAACTCCGGCGACAGCTTCGGACTCTTTTCGACATCCCGAGGCGACAACTGATACTTAATCGATCGAACTTCTAACAAAGCCTTCCAGCCAAAAATTCGGCGTTCCCCAGGGTGTAGCCGATCGAACTTAAACACCGCCACCCGTTCTCCTTCCTGAATTTCCTCAGTAAAAGGCATTCCAATCGGCGTAATTTTCCTGACTTTTTGCCGGTGAGTTTCCGAAGGCAAAGCAATCCGCCACTCCAAATTTTCGATTTCTACCTCATCGAGGGGAGACAGTTCCTCCACATAGGACATTTCCATCAAAAAACCGTTTGACAGAGCGTAGCGCTCGGCTTCATTGTAGTGAAAAGACAAAGGCTGAATAAAAGTGCGATCGCGCTTCGTCAACTGAAAAGGATCTTCCGAATTCGGGTCATCCCGGATGTAAAGTTCATCCCCGGCATAAGCCACGTACAGAACCTCCTCCCCGGTTTCGGAATCCTTGTGAAAAGCCAAACCAGAAGGCGACTCAAAGGGAGTCAAAACGCTAAATTTAATCTCCCCAGTTGCCCGTTCCAAACAGTAAACAGTTTGCTCAGTCTTGTCGCAAACCCAAATTTCCTCATCCCGGACGGTGATATTTTCCACCCCTATACCGGGAGCGTAAAACCGAGTAATTTCCCGACCAGTTTTCAGGTCAAAAACCAGAATCGAGTTTAATCTCTGGCAAGTCGCATAAAGCGTAGATTTCCACACAGCAATCCCGTCAGCAGGATAAGAAAGTGAAACAAAATGTTCTGGTTTAAGTTCAGCGATCGCCCCGTCCCGAACTGCGCCCCGACAGCAACAAATATCCTCATCCCGCGCAAACCAGAGAGTATCTTCCGAAATAGCCAGCCCGGTTGCGCCCGCAAACTTAGCCGTTTGATAAGGATTCAAAACAGTAGTGTTGTCACTTTCTCGATCGATCTCCAATAGCAGCCCTTCGGCGCGATCGACAGCGAACAACCTATTTCCTAAAAAAGCAATGCCGTGCAGTGCCAAGACTCCGATGGGTCTGACCATCCGCAGCCCCGAAGGCTGTTTGTCCGAGAGAACAGGTGAATCGAGATTCATGCTAAATTTCTTGCCGGTATTGTACAGAAAACCTGATTTGTAACTTGTAGCCGATCGCTTGAGGTTCACCAGCAAAATTGCCGAGTTTCCTGATATCCAGGATTGACGCATCAACCGGGTGTTTTTACGAAAAGACGCGTTGTATCCTCTTGCTAGAGTTAAAAGAACCCGAATATGAGTCTTTGTCAAAGTTGGGTTTAACAAGCTCAACCCAACCTGCTGCCGTGAATGGAAGTAAGTATAACTACTAAGCTACCACTGACAAACGCGACACAGAATTCTATGTTGAGCACAGCGACCAAAATAATCGTATCTGCCTGAAGATATAAATTAAGTACAACAGATTACTATATCCATCAAAACCTTGGATAGAATAAAACCGTGCGATAAAGTTCCTAGGTTCATCAAAAGGCAGGTTCGTCATGGCTTTGAAGTCTGCTCTAAATATCGGTGCTCTTTCCTTAATTCTGTCTTTAGAGGCAGTTGCCGCCGGTAGTTTTTTAATACCAGCAGAGGCTCTCAACAGCCCCGCAAACATTGTCAAGCGCCCATCACGAGCGCAGCTACCCTTCAACTGGCAAACAGTTCAACCCCCTGAACCCAGCGGAAGCAGACCGAACATTCAGCCAACGGGAGCCACGTGGAATAGCTTTCAACCGCCGGAGGACGGAGTACCCGGAAGGCGGGAAGGGGGAGGAACCCGCGGCTTAGAATGCCCCACGGCCACAACTGCCTTGATTCCCCAATCAACTATGGGGCAAACCATATCAGCAAAACCAACATTTTTCTACTACCTTCCCGTAGCCCTCGACAAAACAGTTCAGTTTGAGTTAGCAGACCAAAGGGACAAAACACTATACAAAAAAAGTTTTCGCATGGTAACTAGCCGTGCAGGTGTAGTTAGCGTCAGCCTCGCCTCCGACGACAACTCGCCAGCCTTGGAAGTTGGCAAAAACTATCAATGGTACTTTACTATCAAATGCAACCCAAAAAATACAACAGATGATGTTCTCGTTTCCGGGTGGATCAACCGCACTGCTGTCGCCCCAAGCGTGAAAACAGAGTTGGATCGATCGTCCGAGCTCACCAAGCTCAGCATCTTCGCCCAACAAAGTCTCTGGTACGAGTACCTGGCAACTCTAGCCCAATTGCGTATCGAGTCTCCCAGCGATGCCAGTTTAGCGATCAAGTGGTCAGCAGTGCTCAACTCAGTCGAACTCGGCAAAATAGCCCAAGAACCCTTAGTCGCAAGTGAAATTACGCCTATCACAAGAAAATAATTCAATACCAGTTTCAAAAAAAGAATGCAACGGTACGCACGCCCCAAAGGGTGATATCCATCAGTCATTGGCCAATCTAAAATCTTAAATCTCAAACCTAAAATAGTATGAGGGGTGCAGCAAGTACGAAAAACTCAGTTTCGATCGCGGTATTTGGCAGTGCCCCAGATGATTTTTGGCTGTTGCGGGTTGTTTGGTCGATCGTCCTAAATAAATTAAAATTTTTGTACTGATCAGCAGTTCGGACTTCTGGCATCTTGAAAGCCGGACTGTGAAAATTTTGATGGTCAAATTTCGTCTAATACTAAATGATAAACTGGCATAGTCAAGCAGCCGACAAACTTATTTTAGAGAAATTATTAATTATGCGCCCGAATGCAAATATTGCACTATTTCGGTTGGGGATTTCACTTCTAACTTCGCTCCCGATGGTTTGCTTTTACGCCAATAAAGCTATATCCCAAACAAAGGATATTTCTCTGTTGCCCGTCGCCGCTGACAACTCAGCAGATACGGGCAATCAAGTATTAGCACTGCAAAAACTGGAAATCCAGCAGGATGAAACAGCAACAAACTTAAATCAGCTTCCCGATGCGATCGAGACCAACCCTGAACCAGAAACACAATCGAACCCCGCCGAGAACAGCCAAGATGCCTGTTCCACAATCGATGGAACGGCTTGTGGTGCGGGCATCTTGCCCGAACAAACAAATCTGGTTGACAACGATCCCCAATGTCAGAACCAGCTACATTGCAATCCAGTTTTAGCCCAGAACCAACCCTCGCTGCCTCCAAACCTGCCACCGCCACCGACGGAGCCCGATCCAAATCGCGATCGATTTCTGCAACCGGCCCCGCAGCCTTCCCCAGAACCTCCCCAAGTACCGCCCACAGTAGCGCCGCCGTCCCCGTCGCCAGTTCCCCCAACCCTCCCGAATACACCAATTGAGGTGCAGAAAATTCAAGTAGTTGGCAGCACAATTTTAAGCCAAGATGAAATTAATGCCTTAGTCAACCCCTTAGAAGGCCGTTCTACCACCCTAGAACAGCTCAAACAAATCGCCGACAAAATTACCGAAATTTACCTCAATCGTGGCTACATCACTTCGAGAGCAGTCTTGCCGCCCCAAACTATCACCGCAGGGGTAGTCCAAATTCAAGTGATTGAAGGCAAGCTAGCCCGAATTGAGGTAGAAGGAACTAAAAGATTGAATCCGAGTTACATCCGCAGCCGGATTCGACTCGGTGCCGGAATGCCTTTAAGCACAGCTTCATTAGAAGACCAACTCAGGCTGCTGCGAGTCGATCCTTTATTTGAGAATGTAGAAGCCAGTCTGCGGGCTGGGGATAATGAAGGCGAGAGCATTCTGATCGTCCGAGTCTTGGAAGCTAATCCATTTCAACCTAGTTTCAGCATTGACAATTACTCGCCTCCCAGTGTCGGTTCCGAAAGATTGGGAGTTAGTTTGCGGCACCGCAATATAACAGGAAATGGCGACGAACTGGCAGGGGCTTATTATCGATCGATCGGGGATTCAGACGTGTTTGATTTCAGCTATCGCGTCCCGTTAAATGCGATGAACGGCACTTTGCAATTGAGGGCAGCGCCGAATCGCAACAGTATCGTACAAGAACCTTTTAAGAGTTTGGACATTTCGGGAAAATCGCATTTATTTGAAGTTAGTTACCGCCAGCCACTACGGAGAACGCCGATCGAAGAATTTGCCTTGTCTATCGGTTTTACTTATCAGACAGGCAGAACTTTTCTCGCTGGCGAACCGTATTCTTTTATCGACCCGGACTACAGTAGTGTCACCACTACGAGCGCAATTAAGCTGGGACAGGACTACATTCGGCGCGACCCGCAGGGTGCTTGGGCCGTGCGATCGCAATTTACGATCGGCACTAGCTTGTTTGATGCTACTCAATACGAAGGTTCTGATCCCGACGGACAATTTTTTAGCTGGCTTGGTCAAGTGCAGCGAGTACAACGATTGAATGACAAACATTTATTAATTTTGCAGGCAGACTTGCAGTTGTCAGCTAATAGTTTGTTGCCTTCGCAGCAATTTGTAATTGGCGGCGGGCAATCTTTGCGCGGCTACCGCCAAAATGTCCGTTCTGGGGATAACGGCTTCAGAGTTTCGATCGAGGATCGGATTACTTTGCAGCGCGATGCTTCGGGAAATCCCAAACTTCAATTAGCTCCCTTTTTGGATGCGGGTACGGTATGGAACGTTGCGAACAATCCTAATAAATTAACCAATCAGACATTTTTAGCAGGTGTGGGTTTGGGGGTAATCTGGGAACCGATACAGCGGGTGAACCTGCGGGTAGATTACGCTTTCCCTTTGGTGAGAATTAGCGATAAAGGCGACAATTTGCAAGATAACGGCATTTACTTCAACATAATTTATACACCCTAAAGGGACTTACTGATATCTGGCAGCATTGTCAGCAACAGGCAAGATGGCTGTTCCACAAAATATAAATTTTCTTGTGGAACGGGCATCTTGCCTGTTCCTAAAAGGCTAATTGAGAATGGTGCAGCATATGAGGACTTAGGCACTCGCGGTGTCCTGACTGGGGGTAATATTAATTCCCACGCTACCGGAGTTGGTATTAGACCCAGGTAGCAGTTTCTTGAGAAAAATTAGCTCGCTTTACAAACCACATTCAGCCCGTCACAAAATAATAACATCGACGAGCCAACGCCCCGCCGCCGATTCAAGTTACTTCCCTTAACGTCCTTGCCTCACCCTTGACGCAGCTAATGACAGACAAAGATTATAAAAAATGATATAGCAATCCTAAATGATTTTCTATATTTATAAACAATCCTAAATAATTTTCTGTGTGTAAGTATATTGACGTAT